>CAZEZF010000035.1:0-22418 GCA_964516495.1 uncultured Acidimicrobiia bacterium
CAGAGAGTTCATTGCCTCTCTCTCTGTTACCCATTCAAACCCCTGCATGAAAAATCGGGGTTAACCCAAATAGCTGGAGAACACCTACATGCCGACCATTTCTGACTGGGCCGAGTCCGTCCCGATGTCCGGGATTCGGGAGATATTCGATCTCATCGCAGGCCGGGACGATATCTACCACTTGGAGATCGGACAAGCCGACTTCCCGACACCTGATCACGTCATCGAGGCGGCGGTGGCCTCGGCGAGATCAGGTTCCGGTTACACGGACAGCAGCGGCGTCGGGAGCCTCCGTTCGGCAATTGCCGACAAGCTCCGCACAGTTAACGGCTTCGACGTGACACCCGACCAGATCATTATCACCCAAGGCGGGATCCAAGGGGTGTCGCTGATCATGTCTACGCTGGTGAAGCCAGGAGCGGAGATCCTGCTCCCCGACCCCACCTGGCCTCATTTCGAAATGCTCACCCTGCTCCACGGCGCCGTCCCCGTCCCGTATCCGCTCGATCCGAGCAACGGCTTCATGCCTGACCCGGACCAGGTGGAATCAATGATTACCGAGCGAACCCGGATGATCATCATCAACACACCGGCGAACCCCAGCGGGTCGGTCTTCTCCGATTCTCTGGTCGATGCGTTCGTCGAAATGGCGGCGCGCCATGGCCTCCCGCTTCTTTCGGACGAGGTATACGACAAGATCATCTTCGACGGCCGCCAACCTGCCAACGCCTTCCGTAAGGACCCGAAACACGTTCTCGGTCTCTACTCGTTCTCGAAGACCTATTCGATGACCGGATGGCGGATAGGCTATGTGGTTTCTCCCGAGTGGCTCGCCCCCACCTTGAGCCGCATCCAGGAACCTCTCGTCACATGCCTGCCGACTATGACACAGGCGGCTGCCGAAGCCGCTATCACCGGACCGCAGGACATTGTCAGCCAGATGCGGGAAAGCTACCAAGACCGGCGGGACCTGGCGGTCGGGTTGTTTGCGGAGGGGGGAATAGAGGTGGATGTGCCAGGAGGAGGGTACTTCCTGATGGTTCCTCTAGCCAAGGGAGTGGATGCAAGGCGAGCATCCCTGGCCCTCATCGACTGGAACGTGGCCACTACCTTCGGAACGGCATACGGCAAGGTCGCCTCCGACTACCTGAGGATCTCCCTCGTTTCGAGCGTGTCGGATCTCAAGGGTGGAATCAGGCGGATACTCGCCTGGTACGAACATACCGACGGAGGTCGCGCCCTCCCTACCTGAACCCTGCTACGGGAGAAGACCGTACGAAACCAACCGTTCAAGGCCGCCGGCCGAGCCTTATCGAACAGGACACCTTACATACGACTGGGCAGTTCTTCCCATGCTTCGTCATTACCGAGGGCCAGACCGGCTGCCCTGGCGTTTTCCCTCGCCCGGTGAATGCTGGTAGTACCCGGAATCGTAATGATGATCGAGGATTGCCTGAGCAACCAGGCGTTCGCTACCTGGTACGAGGTAGCTTCGAGCCGCTTCGCCACCCGTCGGAGGCCGCGATGCCAACCGAGGCTTCGCGCTCTACCAGGTCCACCGAACGGGCTATGCGCCAGCAAGGCGAGTCTATTCTCCTCGCATAACCGAACCACCTTCTTATCGAACGGGCCGACGACCGAGAGAGGGTTCTGAACCGAGGCTATGGGAGCGATCGGCAAGGCCCGTTCCAACTCGGAGGCCGTGACGTTACTCAGCCCGATCCGAAGCACCTTTCCTTCCTCCATAAGTCTGCGGAGTTCACCCACCGATTCTTCCAACGGAACGACCGGGTCAGGTCGGTGCAGCTGGAGAAGATCGATCTCATCCACCGCCAGGTTTCGCAAGCTCCTCTCGCATGCCGTTTTGAGGTATTTAGGGTGTCCTCGATGTTGCCAGCGGCCATCTCCCGGGCGCCACCCACCGACCTTCGAGGCCACCAGCACACTCGATCGATCCTCAACACGGCGGAGTGCGGCCGCCACCAGACGTTCCCCGTAGCCGTGCTCACGATACGAATCGACGCAGTAGGCATCGGCCGTATCGATGAGGCGGATACCCGCCCCTACCGACGCGACTATCACGTCGAGAGCTCGGTCAGCGGCAGGACGACCCTCGATGGAAAGCGGGGCGGTTCCGAAACCAACCCTGGCGGGCAGTTCTTCGAGAAGGCCTCCGGCGACTCCCATCGGTCACCCGCCGAAGTTGACACGCATGCCGAGCGGCGCCACGGCACCACCGGGAACAGGCGGTAACGCCTGCTCGATTCGCGACTTAGCGTCCGAAGGGATATCGACTCGGGCCGCGGCGACGTTTTCTCTCAGTTGCCCGATGCTGGAGGCGCCTGCGATCACCGGACCGACCATATCGATCGTTTGCAACCAGGCAATGGCCAGCTGACCGGGCGTGCATTGCAATTCACCTGCCACCTCCCGCACCGTCTCGATCACCGCGAAGTTGGACGGTGTGAGCCGTTGCTCCCGAACCGCCGGTTGGTGGGCGAGTCGAGTCCCTTCCGGGAGAGCCGCATCTTGCATGTACTTTCCGGTCAGAAAACCCTGGGCGAGCGGGCGGTACGGAATCAGCGTGACACCGAAGCGGCGGCAGGCGTGCAACAGCTCCGTCTCGGCGTCCCTGGCCAACATCGAAAACTCACACTGAACGGTTGAGAAGGTCGGCCAGCCCTGATTCCGGGCAGTCAGGATCCATTCCACCATTTCCCACACCATGAAATTGGAACAGCCGACGAAACGCACCAAGCCTTCCTCTACCAGCGAGGCGAGCGCCTCACAGGTGTCTTCGATCGGCACAGCTCCATCCGGGACATGCAGTTGGAGCAGGTCCACATGGTCGGTCCCGAGGCGACGGAGGCTCCCCTTCACCGATTCGATCACATAATCAGGGGAGAGACCTCCGGGCCGGGATCCGTCCTCCCACGGCAACCCCACCTTGGTAGCGACGAAGAACCGATCGCGTCTCCCCTGAAGGGCCCTGCCGATATACTTCTCGGATCGCCCTTCGCCATACAGATCGGCTGTGTCCAGGAAGTCTACGCCGAGGGCTTCGCACTCGTCGATCAGGCGGCAGACCGCCGAAGCGTCGAGGCGCCATCCGAAGTTGTTGGTACCCAGCCCGACAGCGCCGACCGCAACACCCGTATTTCCGAGGAATACCTGTTTCACGACTGCCTCCCGGTCAGTTCCATCGGCGCCGCGAAGTGACAAGCCGACAAGGTTCCGCCTTCAACACGTTCCTCCAGTCCGGGGACCTCGGCGGCGCAGCGGTCTTCGGCTTTCCAGCAACGCGGGTGGAATGTGCATCCGGAAGGAGGGTTCGACGGGGAAGGGGGATCCCCCATCAAACGCCGACGAATCCGCTCCTTCTCACGATCAGGATCGGGTATCGGTATCGCCGACAGGAGAGCCTGGGCGTACGGGTGGGCGGGGCGTTCATACAGTTCCTCCCTGTCTCCCATTTCTGCGATCCTACCCAGGTACATCACCCCGATACGTTGTGCCAGATGACGTATCACCGCCAAGTCGTGGGCGATGATCAGATAGGTAAGGTCGAACTCATCCTGAAGCCGGGCCAGCAGGTTGAGTATCTGGGCCTGGATGGATACATCGAGCGCCGAGACCGGCTCATCGAGGATCAGCAACTCCGGTCGTAAAGCCAGCGCACGGGCGATCCCGATCCGCTGACGTTGCCCACCGGAGAATTCGTGCGGATACCTCGATTCGTGCGAGATGTCGAGACCCACCACTTCGAGCAGTCCCCTCACCCGCCGAGTGATACCTGATCTGGTGTCTTCGTTATGGATCCTGAGCGGTTCGGCCACGATATCGCGTAACCGCATGCGCGGGTTCAAGGATGAGTACGGATCCTGATGGACCATCTGCACCCTTCTCCGATATGAGCGCAACTCGTTACCCCTCAAGCTCAGAACATCCAAACCCTCGAAGCGGATCTGACCGCTGGTCGGGGTGAGGAGTCGCATTATCAGCCGACCGGTAGTCGTCTTGCCGCAACCCGACTCACCCACCAAGCCGAAGGTCTCGCCTTTGTCGATGCTGAGCGATACCCCGTCCACAGCTTTGACGTGCCCCACCCTCCGATTGAAAACCATTCCCCCCGAGATTGGAATGTGTTTGACCAGGTCGATGATTTCGAGAAGCGGCGCCGATTCCCGCCTCACGCGAGTCGGCGCCGCGACCACCGTCTCGCGGCTCTGTAGATCGCTTGCGCGGACGGCGAGCCATTTCCCGTCACCCGCGAAGTGGCACGCTACGAGGTGGTCGTTGCTGTGGCCGGTTACCTGTGGAGGATCAGAGGTACGGCAGATATCCCGGGCATGCGGGCAACGCGGCTCGAAACGGCACCCTGCCGGAGGGGAGATCAGGGATGGCGCGGTACCTTCAATAGGATTCAAACCGATGCCGGCCGGTCGGTCGAGACGTGGGATCGTATCCAATAGGCCCCATGTATACGGTCCCCGGCTCCGATAGTAGATGTCACGGGTCGGTCCTACCTCGTGGACCCGACCCCCGTACATAACCATTACCCGATCACTGAACCCGGCCACCACCCCGAGGTCATGGGTAATCAAGAGAATCGATGTCCCGTACTCGCTTCTGATATCCGCCAGTAGCTCCAGGATCTGGGCCTGGATAGTGACGTCCAAAGCGGTTGTGGGTTCGTCGGCAATCAACAGTTTAGGTTGCCCGATCATAGCCATCGCTATCATTGCCCGTTGCCTCATTCCCCCCGAGAACTGGTGGGGATATTCGGTTGCCCGGCGACGAGGGTTGGGGATACCTACGCGAGCAAGCATCTCGATCGCCGATTCCATGGCGGCGGCTCGGGTACACTTTGTGTGGATTCGGGCAACCTCCGCTACCTGATCGCCAACCGTATACACCGGGTTCAGAGAGGTCATCGGGTCTTGGAAGATCATCGACATCTCTTTACCCCGGAGATTCCGCCAGCTTCTTTCTCCCTCCGCAATCAAATCCAAGCCCCCGAAACGGATCTGGCCTGCGGCCACCTCGCCCCGGCCCCCGCCGATAAGTCCCATGATCGACAGGGCGGTTACCGACTTGCCGGACCCTGACTCTCCGACGATGGAGAACACCTCACCGGTTCCTACTTCGAACGAAACGTCGTCAACCGCTACGAGGGTTCCCTCATCGGTTTTGAACACGGTTCTCAGATTGCGTACCTCTAGAAGGGGATCAGAAGAACCGCCCTTCTCCTGGACAACACCGGACACCGTCTCGCTAGGCACCGGTCAACCAGCCCCCATCCACCGGAATGAACGCGCCGGTAACGTGACGAGCAGCCTCCGTGCATAGGAAATGGGCGACTTCACCGATGTCCTCCGGGTCTGCCACCCGCTTGAGGGGAATTCTGTCCATCGCCCAACTCATCTTTTCGGGATCGGCCAGCATTCCGGCGGCCATCGGCGTATCGGTGAGTCCGGGGCCGATGGAGTTGACCCGGATACCGAACGGACCCCAGTCGACCGCGAGCACCTTCGCAAGCATAAGAACCGCCCCTTTCGATGTGGCGTAGGCGGCTTGCCCGGCGAGGGCGTGAACCCCGTTTATCGAGCTGATAAGGGTGATCGCTCCTCTTGTCCCGCGTTCTATCATCACCCGTCCCGCCGCTCCGGCAATCAGGAAGCTACCGGTGACGTTCACGCTCATGATGTGGTCGAACATCTCGCGAGGCATCTCATCGGCGCGGGCGCGACCGTTGGCCCCTGCGCAAGTGACGACCGCCGATAATTCACCCATCCCGGAAGCCGCCGCCACCGCCCGTTCGCAACCTTCCTCGTCAAGAACGTCAAGGACGAAGGGACGGGCCGATTCACCGATAGATGCGGCTGTTTGATGGGCCGTTTCCGCAACCACATCTGCACACAGGACCGACCAGCCGTTCCTGGCAAACACCCGAGCAGTCGCCCGACCGATTCCTGATCCTGCGCCGGTAACGACTACCGATGTCATTGCACCCTCCGGTTACACGCCCGTCGACCACCGGCGCCGCCATCCCGGTCCTTGGCAGGATAAGGGATGGATCACCGGCAAGATGGTTGTTGTGGCCCCGACGGGATTCGAACCCGCGTTTCCGGCTTGAAAGGCCGGCGTCCTAGGCCTCTGGACGACGGGGCCAAGTGTGGGAATTCATTCTACGATCCTACCGGATGGTCGAATCCGTCGCATCAATGAGCGGGCCGGTACAGCACCCAGGCGGGGCGCTCGCAAGACGGTTACCGAAGCCGTCCACAACGCGGTGCTGGGAGTCGGTGGTGGATCTACTCTTTCCGATCAGCGTTCGCGGGACAAGAGCGAGACCAACTCATCGGCGTCGAGGTTCTCCTTGCGGACCCGGAGATCGAGATAGAGGGCCGCCCCGAACGCGGCGGACATCGGAACAGCAAGCAAGCTCACTATTTGTTGCGCCAGGTGCTGTGCGACCGCGCCCGACATCCCGAGCACACCCGACAGCACCCAGAAGACGATCCCCCACACGATCCCCAAGGCGATAATCATCACAATGATCAGAACCAGGAAGGCCCCGAAAATGCGCCAGCGTTCTCCCGAGACCAGCCTCCAGGACCGTCCGAGACTGGCTAGAGGACCGCTCTTCTCGATCATCAGAGCGGACATGGCGACCGCGAACGAAACCGCCAGAAAGAGTCCCGGGAACACCAGCAAGAACACGCCGATAATAATGGTGACCACCAGCAACAGGGTAAGTACAACGATGGGAACTATCCTGCGCAGTCCGATGGAGGTTACCTGCCGCCAGTCCGAGGGGAAGTCCACATAGGCGCCGGCGGCTATCATTATGGTTGCGGCGCTTGCCACAAAGGTAGCGACTTGGAACGCGATGTTTCCTAACCAGCCTATGGGCGAGGTACAGGTTGTCTGACCCATCATCTCGGTGGAGCAACCGCCGACGAGGCTCACCACTATAGGGATCAACCCCAGCGCCAAGGCGACCGCGATCATCGGACCGAATCGGCGTCGGTAGGTAGTAAAGGAGGCGTCGATAAGGCCTCCCAAGCTGTACGGGCGTAGTTGTAATTGAGCCATAGCCGGTATACTAACCGTCTCTTCCCCCATGTCGTAGACTTGCCTCCCGCGGCAGATGTCGATTCCAACCCCTGTACTCGTGGTCACGTCATAAAACCAATCCTTGGCCACCCTCGACGGATTAATCAACTCGGTATCGGAGAGCAGATGCCAGCCAGTTCATCACATCCCTTCATCAGGGTCACGCAAGGCGATCGTCGATCAGGCACGGACCTCCTGCCAACGGAATCGCCGGTCGAGTTCAGAATGGGCGGGATTCCCATCGCCGTCCTTATGCGAACCCCCGGGCATGACGCCGAGCTGGCACTGGGGTTCTCCCTGACCGAAGGAATGATCCTCCACCCCGGAGAGCTGGCGGAAGTCCGGGCTCTGCCCGGCCGGGAAGGGGAGGGACGTTACGAACTCATCCCCGCCGCAGGCATCAACATCGATCCCGAGCAGTTCCGGCGCAATCTCTACGCCACCTCGTCATGCGGAGTATGCGGTAAAGCATCTATCGACGCGGTGCGGATCGCGTCTCCTCCCCTCCCTGCCGGACCTGTGATACGGCCCGGCCTGCTACCGGAGTTGATGGAAACCATGCGCGCCGGTCAGGTCGGTTTCGACCTGACCGGTGGCCTGCATGCCGCGGCGGCCTTCACTGTGGACGGGGAGATGGTGGGCCTGCGAGAGGATATCGGCCGCCACAACGCCATGGACAAGCTGGTCGGGTTTCTGTCCGCTCGTAGCTGGCCCTTGAAGGGGATGGTCGTGACAGTCTCAGGACGGGTGTCCTTCGAGCTGGTGCAGAAGGCGGCGGTGGCCGGGCTCACCATCCTGGCCGGCGTATCGGCGGCGTCATCCCTGGCCGTGGAACTCGGTGATGAGTTGGGCATGACCGTGGCCGGATTCGTTCGCCCCGGTGGATACAACATCTACACCCACCCCGGACGGGTAGCCGAATAAACCAAAGCCGTAATAAACAGGGGGAAAAACCCTTTCCGGCCTACTCTTCGTTTACCTGTGCTCCGTATCTCCGGCCAAGAGCTGCAGAATATGGGGAAGCAGGGGAGTCAACACGTCCAATCCCTCTTTCACCGCTTTAGGGCTACCCGGCAGGTTGACCACCAGGCACGAACCGATCACCCCGGACACCCCACGGGAAAGCGCCGCCATGGGCGTGTGGCGCAGGCCTTCCGCCCTGATCAACTCGGCAAGGCCTGGCGCCGGTCGATCGATCAAGCCGGTCGTGGCTTCCGGCGTGACATCCCTAGGACCGAAACCGGTTCCGCCGGTAGTAATTACCAGTCGACACTCATGCGCAAGATCCGACAGAAGGGCGCTGATCGACTCTACCTCGTCCGCCACTACATGCCTGGCGACCTCGAACCCCAGTTCCTCGAGTCTTTGGGTTAGCAGGTCCCCGGAAGTGTCTTCTCGCGTCCCGCAGGCGACACCGTCGCTGACCGTTACCGAAGCTGCCGGAATGAGACTCATGACCGCATGGTAGAGGTCGGCGGCGGTCGAACGGTAACCGAACGCAGGCTCACTAGTCTTATCCCCGATTCTTGATGCAGTGGTTTGAATGGGTAGCCGAGAGAGACGAAATGAACATGACCTGGGAAGATAGCTGCTTGACGGCCTCGCGGAGCGTGACTCTTCGCCCGCAGGGTGAACGCCGGGACGCCCCGCGAAAGTGGGCTTGACATGTCCTGGATACTGCTAACCAATGACGACGGGGTGGAGAGCCCCGCTCTGCTTCCTTTCGCTAAATCCCTGGGTAGTTTGGGCGAGGTTCGAACCGTAGTCCCCGAGGGCCAGCGCAGCTGGATCGGCAAGGCGCTTACCCGCTTCGATCCCATATCGGTAACCGAGGTGAGCCGAGCCGGGTATTCCTTGATCACCGTGTCAGGCACTCCGGCCGACGCCGTTCAGGTCGGGGTCTCCTACTTCGATACGCCGCCCGATCTGGTGGTGGCAGGCATCAATCTCGGCTACAACCACGGCGCCGGATACATTATTTCCTCGGGAACGGTAGGGGCATGCCTGGAAGGATGGGAGTTGGGTATCCCGGCGGTGGCTTTCTCGGCCGGTAGCAGAGGTAGGTGGATCGAATGGTTCCGCCACATGCAATCCGACGATGCAGCCCCCGTCTGGACAAGGTTGTCCCGACTCTGCACCGAAATACTGGAGGACATCCGAGAAGTGGACATGCCGGGCGATGTAGTTACCGTCAACGTTCCATGGGAAGCGGACACCACCACCCCGCGCCGGGTGGTTCCACCGGCCCGGGTCACCTACGGGCGGATACAACACCGCCAACCGGACGGGAGCTTCGCCTTCCGCTACCAAGAGCAGTTCGGTGGCATAAGTTTGGAAGACACCGATGTGGGGGTCAATCGAGAAGGACATATCGCCATCACCCCGCTCTGCGTACCCACCTCCCCGCCGGTGAGTGAGGGTGTCCGGCAGCGACTGGAACACCCGGAGGCGAAGCGATAACGGTTCAACAGGACATGAACTCGAAGGGGTTCGCCCAACCCGAGTTTGGGAAGAGGGCGCCCGCCGCCGAGGCTCTCGTTGGACACCGAGGACCACGCTCGCCGCGCAGAGGTTCGTACCGAATCGGCCGGCGCCGACCGAACGGCTAAGGAGAACTCCCGGCTATGTCGCCAGGTCTCGACGGCGGAACCGGTCTATCGCGATCCACCCCATCAACAGGGTTCCCAACAGCAGTAACAGATAGGCGGGTTCGAAACCCTTGGCCAGGGGCGGCCCATCCCCGAAGTACCAGAAGAAGGGGGAAACCGCCCGGATCGGGCCGAGGCCGTCCGCCAAGGATCCCAGACCGTTCAACAGGAAAGTTGCCAGGGCCGCGACCGCAGCAATACGCACAGCCGGGAACGAAGCGCCTCCCAACGCCCACAACAGCATCGTCAGGCTTCCGAAGAAGAGCCCGAGCAAGCCGAGCCCGGCGCTGGCCGCCAGAATGCCGCCGGCGCCGAGATCCGTACCCCAGGCCACGTCCCCGATCAGCGCCATTACGGTAGGGAACAAGACCACTAGAGCAGTGGTGAAAGCGATTCCGCCTGACTTGGCGGCGATAACCCGGGACCGGTCGGACGGGTTGCTCAGCAAGAGATCCAGAACCCCGCTGTGCTCCTCCCGAACCAGTCCTATCGAAACACCTCTGATCGCGAACATGATCACGAGGAGCGGACCGATGGTCTGGTAGGTGCGGGACGATATGAATCCGGCGGGGGTGACGATGGCTTCCGGATCGGTCATGCCGAACATGGCAAAGACTTCCTCGGGCATCGAAGTCATGAGCGCCGTCAAGGCCTCGGCGTCCCGAGCCAAGGCGGGCCAGGCGGAAAACATGACCAGCGTCAGCAACCCCAGACCGCCTCCCCAACCCCAAAGGGCCCGTCGACGATCCCACAGGGCCTTCCGTAACAGACCGGTCAGCATCCATGCGGCCCGCGGACGAGGGGTTCGGTCGCGTGATCCGGCCCTCCGGCGGATGCCGAATCGAGATAACACCACCCGCTCCGTTGCTATATCCCGTTTCAGGAACAGCAGCGCGCCGGCAGCAGACAGGGCGACAGTTGTGATCACAAGCCACAGATGACCCGAGGTAAAACCTTCTATCAGAGGATTCGGCTCCAGGTACCAGGTGAAAGGGCTCACCGCGCTCGGCGCCTCCAGCCACCCGTATAGATCCGAGAAGCCGTCTACGAACCAAGACGCACAAGCCGCCAGGCCGGCCGTCCCGGCGGCCACCACCGTGCGCCCCGAATAGCTTCCGACCACCAAGGCCACTCCACCGAACAGAACGCCGAGCAGCCACAGTGACAGGCTCGCCGCCAGCACCCCGATTACCGCCAGATCCATGTCGAAGATCGGGTTGACTACCAGCAGAGCGACGGCGGTGACTGTTACCAGCAGCAACGCCGCCAGAGCGATTCCACCCGCCTTGGCTAGAAACACCCGGCGCCGGTGTATCGGGGCCGACAGCAAGATGTCCATCAGGCCGTCCCGCTCCTCGGACGCGGTCTCGGATATGGCGGCGCTGATCACGAATATCAATATCAGAAGCGGAGCGAACAGGGAGTAGAACTCGGTGGATAGGAACCCGGCTGCGGTGAGGAATGTCGCCGGGTCGAGACCGAAGGCGGCCGACATTTCCGGAGGGATCCGCTCGATCATCTCCACAAAGTCCTCGGACTCGCGCAGGATCGGGAACAGCACCCCCAGCCAGACGATCAACAAGGTCAGCCCGATGCTGTTGCCGATCAGCGACCTCCGCCGGTCGCGCAGTACCTTGGTCAAGATGGCGATGTTCACCGCCTAACCCCCGGAATCCTGTTCCGCGTCAGGGCCGTAATAGGAGAGAAACACCTCGTCGAGATCGGCCTCCTCCGAGGCGACCGAGATCAGCCCTTGCTCGGCGGCTGCGCCGATGACCGCGTTCTGGGACCCGGCGACGCTCAGCCACAGCAGGGCGCCGCCGTCCAGAGTATCGAGGACGGTAACCCCGTCCATAGCCGCGAACAGGTTCGGGTCGACCGGGTGGCTGAACTTAATCGTCAGGTTGGCCTGAACCTTCGACCGGAATCCGGCGAGCGTGTCAACGTCGATCAGCCGACCCTGCCGAACAATCCCTACCCGGTCCGCCACCCGCTCTACCTCCGGCAGGTAGTGAGAAGACAGAAAAACCGTTCGGCCCTCCGCTCGCACCTCGGTCAGCAATTCGCCGAACTCCTGCTGCATCAATGGATCGAGCCCGGAGGTGGGCTCGTCGAGGATGAGCAGCTCGGGTTCGTGCATGAAAGCATTAACCACCCCTACCTTCTGGCGGTTTCCTTTCGAGTACTCCTTGATCCGCCGATCGAGATCGAGATCGAAACGATCGGATAGACGCCTGGTGGCCTCCGCGGTGTCGATCCCTCGCAGCTTGCTGAAGTAGAGGAGAAACTCCCGACCGGTCATCGCAGGGTATAAAGCCAGATCCCCTGGCAGGTACCCGACCCGGCGGCGGATCATAAGGGATTGCTTCACCATGTCCATCCCCAAGACGGCGCCGGCGCCTCTGGTCGGGTAGAGGAAGTTCAGCAGGAGGCGGATGGTGGTGGTCTTCCCCGCGCCGTTGGGACCGATGAACCCGTAGATTTCCCCGGTGCTGACCTCTAGGTTCAGATCCACCACACCGGGATGGTCCCCGTAATACTTGGTAAGCCCTTCGGTTCTGATCGCAGCCGTCACCTGTCCACCTACCTTCCTGCCACCGACATCCTCCTCGCCTCCTCAACCCACCCCACCGTCGGGTGTGTTCCGATCTATAAAGTCCAGCACTCTTCGCCACGCGTCGGCGGAGTCCTCTGCAAACTGCTGGTAGTGGCGGTCAAAGAACGAGTGAGGAGCCCCAGGATAGACGACCACCTCGTGGGGGGCGCCGGCCTCATCGAGGGCCACACGGAATCTCTCCACTGCGTCGAGAGGGATGCTCGGGTCATCGCCGCCCATCAGGGCCAGGACCGGGCAGGCCATTCCCCCCACACGGTCGATGGCGCCAGTGGTTTCCTCCGGGCGGCGCGGTTGTCCGTAGAAACCGATGACGCCCGCCAGCCCGAGCCCGTTGGCGGCCTGATGCCAGGAGGTGGAACCCCCGAAACAGAAACCGACCGTAAACACCGCCCGATCCGACCGCGCCGCGCGGAGGCGTGAGACGGCTGCGGTCACATCGTCGCGGATTCCTGCGAAGGTCGTTTCGTGTACATGTGGCCAGAAGTCCCAATCATTGGGCCGCTCGTCCGCGCCGGCCGTTCGTCCGAAGTAGTCGATGGCAATGGCGTCATGTCCGGCCTGCGCAAAACGCATTGCCAGTCGCTTGTAGAAACGATATAACCCGCGCACATCAGGAAGCACCACCACCCCGGTATCGCTCGATGAGTCACCGACCGCTTCGAATGACGAGAAACGATTGCCGTCCCGCGCCGTGAGTATCAGGTCACGCCCTGTGACTTCCCGGCGCCCGGCCGGTACTGGTGGTTCGGAATCATGATCGAAACACACGACGCCTCCGTACGCCTGATGTAACTGGTCCGTACTCACAGGATACCGGGGTTCGGGCGACGACACCGCTCAGGCTACGATCATCCGCGGCATGAAACGAAGAAAGCGATCAACCCATATACCGTTTCTCAGCTTTCGGGTGTTCACTTTCGGGAGCGAGCAGGAGTTCCTGGCCGCCTTCGGCTCGCTGCAACAAGCTGAGGTCGAATGGCGGGCGGTTCGGGACGAGTTCTTGGACCGCTGGGACCTGTGGGGCATGCCGTCCGCCTGGTGGATGTTCGAACCGGACGTTCCGGATGATCTGCGGAAGGGACCCCACGCCATCATCACGGGAAGCGATGCGAAAGAGTGGGATCGGCTGGAGATGGCCCGCCGTCGCTACCTGGTCAGCCGGGGAATCGATCCGGCTCGCCCCCGACGACATCTCCCGTTCTCGGAGAAATAGCATCCACCACATATGTCGTCTGCGCACCTTGCTGCCATCTCATTCCCGAATGCGACAGGGGTTAACCCGGGTTTTCATGCCCCGGACACACCGAACCTGAAAAGGTCATGTCAAGTCCACTTTCACGGGGCGTCCCGGCGTTCACCTTTCGGGTGAAAGGTGATACCCCGGCCAGTAGAGGCCACCAAACAGCTATCGTCCCAGGTCAGAGAGTTCTTTGCGTCTCGCTCGGTTACCCATCCAAACCCCTGCATGAAAAATCGGGTTTAAAGATGCCCGACAATAGTACGGGCCCGGGAGAATAACCGTTAGAAGATGTTAGGATCTGCGGATGAAACGTATACGTAACTCGCTCGCCCTCGCCGGCGCTTCCTGGAAGGTTCTCAAGGCGGACAAGGAGTTGATGCTCCTACCGGTCCTTTCCGGAATCGCTTCCCTGATCGTCGCCCTTACCTTCATCCTCCCCCTCTTCTCCGCCGACGAAATGACCGGCGCGGGCATCCTGCCCCTGATCCTTATGTACTTCATCCTCGCCTACATAACGATCTTCTTCAACGCTGCTCTGATAAGCGCCGCCAACGAACGGTTGGAAGGCGGTGATCCGACCATCCGCTCGGCTCTGAGGGGCGCCGCTCGCCGAGCCGGAAAGATGATCCCCTGGGCACTGCTGTCGGCCATCGTCTCGGCCATCCTCCGGGCTCTTGAGGAACGGGTCGGTCTCATCGGGAAGATCGTGATCGCTCTGGTCGGAATGGCTTGGACGGTCATCACCTTCCTCGTGCTTCCGATCATCGTGATCGAAGGCTTGGGCGTCGGCAAGGCTCTCAAGAAATCGGCGTCTCTGGTAAGGAACACCTGGGGGGAGAACCTCGCCGGACATATCGGAATCGGGCTGGCCGGGTTCCTACTGATAATCCCCTCGATCATCTTGGTGGTCGGCGGGATCTCGGCGCCGGATACCGTCGCTGGTTCGGCCGCCATAGCCGTGGCAATTCTCTGGGGTGTCATCGTGACGGTGGTCATGGCCGCCCTGACCGGTATCTACCAGACCGCCCTCTACAAGTTCGCGGTAGCCGGCCATGGCTCGTCGAATACCTTCGACACCAACCTCATGCAGTCCGCCTTCTACACCCGCAGGCGGGGTCGCCGCCGCTAGGCGCCCGGAAAACAGGCCCACCACCCGGCTACAGAAACGGGTCTCGGACTGTTAGTTCCGAGAACATCGAAAAATCCCGATCTCTGGTCAGTAGAACATCAACCCCGTGAGCAACACAGATGGCGGCAATGCGCGCGTCGTGAACCACCCCTCCAACGATGCGCGGCCGGTTCACAAACCGGCTCAAGATTCGCGGGAAGTCCTGGGTTTCACCAATGGTCCGGTTCGATGGCGATGAGATCCAAGCCTGGAACTGGCGCCAGGCGCGCTGCGGAGTGGTGGCCTTTTCCTTCCATATTCGACGATTTGTCACAACGCTGAGGAACTCGTAACAGCAAGGCCAAGGAATAGCCCAGGGCTGATCACCCTCAGCTAACACGCGCAGCAGATCATACGCCTTCTTTCCGACGACGGACTCCATCCGGTGCGCATAGACGAGGATGTTGGTGTCGACTGCGATCATCGTAAGCCCGGGTCTCCATATATGAGTTCTCGCAACTCCGGCCACGAATACTGTTCGAGGGGGTCGGGAGCCCGGGGGTCTCCAGCCCTGAGATCGGGAAGTCGGTACCGTTGGCGGCGAGGAGTCGAGAGAGCGAGGCGTAGCCCGTCCTCTACCACCGCCCGCAACGTTTGTCCGGTTTCCTTCGCATGCCGTTTAGCTCGGACAAGAAGTTCGTCATGGATATCCAGGGTAGTCTTCATAGGCCCATATTACCCATACATAGATATATGGGCCACCCATACCATGTACGCGAGCAGATCAGGGAAACGAGACCCGACGTCGGGCCGCCCGCGCCTTGGCCTTGGCTGCCTCGATCTCCCGATTCTTAGGTGGAGAGGAAGTAACCAGGGAATCGACCAGCGTCCGAGTCCCTGCCGCGATGTCCCTTACCGCACTGTCGAACGCCTCCCGATTGGCTCGGGAAGGCCTGCTGGTCCCCGCGATCTTGCGAACGTACTGGAGGGCGGCGGCATTCACCTCATCATCGGTGGCCGGCGGATCGAAATTGTGAAGAGTCCGGATGCTACGACACATGGCGCCAGCCTAACCACCGGAAAACGAACCGCCTGTTACCGACGGGTGTACGAGATCACCTCATGTCCGTCAGGCATTGCCACGATCAGGAGACGCTCCTGTTCGGCCGACCGGATGGCCTCCACCACCGTCTCCACGTCGAAGGACACATCTACATCTGTCCGTTCCCACACCTGGACCTTGACGCCGGTCTGCTCTTCGACGGACGACGCCACCTCGCCTCCCCTTGACCCGACCAACACCACCGACCGTACCCTCATGGTCGGCGCCTCGGGCGGCGAGTCCACAAGGTCGACCCGGCGTACGGCCCGATGATAGACGGCCGCTATTCCCACGGTTATCACCAAGGCCAGGGGCCAGCGGATAGCAAACACCGTTAGCGACCCGAATTCGTTCCCCAGCAAGGACTCCAGTATCCGGTAGGCAAGGCTGAACAAACTTCCGAGAGCCAGCACTGCGCCGACTCCGAACACGCAGATCAAATAGATGCGCCTGGTCGGTGAATGCAACTCCGAATCCGGATCGGTCTGGCGAACGCCTTGGGCCGCCACCCAGTAACGCCACCATACGGGGGCGCCCACCAGCAGCACGGTTACCGCGGCTACCAGATCCGACCGATCCAGACCATCCATAAGATCACCGGGAACCATGGCGCCGACCGAGGCCGCGATGACGGCGGTCAGGCCGCTGACGGTTGCCACCAGACCGACACCCGCCACCGTATACTCATGGACCCGGTCAACCTCCGAACGACTCACCGGCCCCGCCCCCTGAAGAACGCGGCGGTGGTAACGCCAGACGAGCCCTCCGACCACCACCAGCGCCAGGGTCGGCAGCACTTCCTCGAAGTGGCGAACCGCCGATTCCGAGGGTTCCCCGAAGAACCAATCCAGGATCCGGTAGGCTACGCCCCACACACCGTTCAGCGTTGTGATCAGCCCTCCGACCACCCCGATCAGGAGAACATAGGCCCGCCACCATGCGGTGCGCCCCGTCCGTAACCCAAGAAAAACCCAGTACCTGAGCCACACCCCGCCCCAGATAGCCAGACCTATCACACCGCTGAGGAGCGGATCAGGCCCGCCGGTTACCACCGTGGCCGATACCAGGAGGTTGTAGATGCGCGCCAGGAGAGCGTCAAGGAAGAATCCGGCGGAAACCGATCCTGCGACAAGACCGCCGAGGCAACCAAGCAGGATACCGAACCGTAGGTAGCCCTCCCGATTACGGCGTTCCGCCAGAACATTATGGACAAACCAGATCGCCCCCCACACCACCGTGACACCGACAGGAGCAATCCGAAACGTTCCGTCCACAAGGCCCACCAGCCAGAGGTACATGCCTGTCGTGGCGACCCCGAGGCTGAGCAGCTCCGCCGCCACCAGATAGAACTCCCACCCGGCGTCGTCACCGCCGGAACGGCGTAGAGCCCTCGCTACCCACCATCCGGCCAGCGCCAAGCCGGGCCCGGCGATGATCACGCAAGCCAGCATGAAGGCCGTGTATCCGGGCCCACTCACCACATCCGGGTCGGCGACTGCGACCAGCCCGCTGAGGCCGGTCCCGACCAGGCTGAGGAGAACCAGCAGCATCCCGTAGCGGAAGATACGCCTCAGCACCCTTCCGGCGTCACCGCCTGACCTTCGCACGATGAAGGAAATCAGAAAGCCGATAGCAACCAACGGTAAGAGCCCAATTCCCAGCCCTACCAACGAATAGATCAATTCCACAACTCCTCCGTTAACCGACTACGTCGTCGCGCAGGTTGAATTGTCGGTCCAGCATGGATTCGGAACACCCGTACCAGGGCCAATCCTGGCCGGTGATACGCCAGGCGTCCTCGCTCCGCTCTAGTGTGAACGAAGTGTCGAACTCGTAATACGAGCCGAATATCCCGGGGTCCTCCTCCGCCACGCTCACCGTCACCTCCGCAGTCGACCCCTCTATAGCCGTTTCGATCCATTCGATCCGGTAGGCGTCTCGCGAGAGATAGCGAGGGGGTGTCGAGTCACACTCACCTTGCAGCCGATCCGAGAGATGAGAGCGAGCCTCGGAACGGCGTCCGTCGACCACCGCTTGCAGATAGCGCTGGACAACCCCTTCCGGCGTACCGGCATCCAGCATGGGACCGCTGACAAACGTGAAGCCGACCGCTACCGCCAGCAGCACAACGACCGTTATTACCGACCATATGATGATCCGCGACTCGGAAGGCAAGGATTTCTTCGGGTTACGATCAGGCCTGGGGCCACCCTCATGAGCGCTCATCTGGTTAAGGCTAGCCGAGATTCCTGGTTACCACTCGTAATCCTTCGCAAGTATCTGTAATCACCGGAGATGAGAACCGGTCCCGCAGCGAACGCTCTCTCTTCTTGTGGTGTTATCGCACCCACGGCGACGAAGCGCGCATTGGTTCCTGGTAATCATGGGCGGTGTGAACCTGGCGGTCAGAGCTACCCACAGGCGGTTGCCACCCCCCAGGCGCTCCCTGCCGGCGCCCACGTTCGGGATCACATAGAAGGCGGGCACGACCCCTCTCCGGGAAGGGGTAATCTCCTTCCATGAGCACAACCTACGACCGCATTCTGAATCTTCGGGCAATCCGCCATTACCGGGATCAACCTATTGATCCCGACGATCTTCGCCGAGTCCTCGAGGCGGCCCGCTGGACCGGCAGCGCCAAGAACCTCCAGAACTGGTCGGTAATAGTCGTCGAAGACCGCGACCAGATCGCGAGGCTGGCGGCTTGCGGAGACTTCACCAGCCCCCTTCTCGCTGCTCCGATGGCGCTGGCGCTGGTGGAACAACCCGAAACATACGAATTCGATACCGGTCGGCTCGCCCAGAACATCATGCTGGCCGCCGACGCCCTCGGAATGGCCACCTGTCCGATCACCATGCATCGCGACCCGGACGCAGCCCGGGTATTGGATCTCCCCGAAGGGTGGCGCTGCCGGTACGTCATCTCGCTCGGCTACCCGGCGTCGGACGCACGTCCGGCGAGCTTCGGGGGCCGCAAACCGATCAACCGGATAATGCACAAGGATTCGTACCGTTCGTGACCGCCACCGCCCGTGCGTTGGCCGACGAGTTCTGGGAGTTCCGACTCGACCATCATCACTTCTCGAACCTCAGGCGCGGTGAACTCAGCCGCTTGGAACGATGGGATGATCTGTCTGCGCATGGGATAGCGGAGACGAGGGAGGCATCCCTCGGATTCGCGGAACGGGCGCGACGCGTCGGAGCGGCCGACGCCGACCGGACCCTCTCGGAAACGGTAGAGGCGGGGGCTCTTATGGACGGCGCCATCAATGTCTGGTGGTCCGAACTTCAAGCCCCCAGCCGCCAGTCGGGACTGTTGGCTACGTTGCTTCCCGCTCTCCACATGCAGCCACTCGTCACCGCCGACCACGCGGAACGCTACCTGGAAAAGCTACGGCGATTCCCGGCGATGATCGACCAGTTGACAAACCGCCTCGAAGCGGGGTCGGCGGCGGGAATCACACCCCTCACCCTCCATGTGACCCAGACCATCGACAAGCTCGAAGAGCTCCTCGGACGGCCCCTGTCAGAGGATCCGTTCCTTACCCAGGCGCCACCCGTCCAGTCGAGTTCGGTCGAAGCCGACCGCTGGCGCGAGGAACTGGCCGATGCGGTCGATACCCATCTGCGAACCGGCCTCACCGAGTTCGCCGTAGCGCTGCGAGAAACCACCCAACCGGCCGGCCGTTCGGAGGACCGGGCAGGACTCTGCCATCTTCCCGGAGGTGATGATGTCTACCAAGCGATGGTCAAAGGGCACACGACGCTCGAACTCGGCGCCGTCGATATCCATGAGCTGGGCCTTGAGCGAATAGCGCTCCTCGAGGAGGAGTACCGGGTGATCGCCGGACCGTTGCTCGGTACCGACGAACCGGCCGAAATCTATCGCCTCCTACGGGATGACCAAGGATTCAGGTATGCCGATCCCGAGGAGTTGGTCGCCGACGCCGTCCGGTGCCTGGACAAGGCAACCACGGCAATGGCCGGATGGTTCGATCCGTTGCCCGAGGCCCCATGCATGGCCGACCCGATCGACGTCGGCGCCATGGCCTACTACTACCCGCCCACCGCCGACGGAACCAGACCGGGACGTTTCTTCTTCAACGTCGCCGACCACTCGGGGTGGGCTACCTTCCAGATACCGGGAGTCACCTACCACGAAGGGATTCCCGGCCACCACCTTCAGATCGCCCTGGCAATCGAGAACTCCGATATCCATGACCTCCACCGCCACCTCTTCCTGCCCGCCTTCGGCGAAGGATGGGGACTCTACAGCGAACGACTCGCTGATGAAATGGGGCTCTACCAGGACGATTGGGAACGAATAGGCATGCTGACCGCCGACTCTCTACGGGCCGGGCGCCTAGTCGTGGACACCGGCATACACGCGCTGGGCTGGTCTCGTAGCCGGGCCATACGGTACCTGACCGACAATTCGCCTATGTCTCTCCACGAGATAACCGAGGAGGTCGACCGCTACATAGCCTGTCCGGGCCAAGCCCTTTCCTACATGCTCGGCCGGATCGAGATCGAATCCTTGCGCCGAGACGCCGAGGAACGGCTAGGTCCGGACTTCGATATCAAGGAGTTCCACAGAAGGGTGCTCGGCAACGGAGCGGTTCCGTTGGGTACATTGCGTCGTAGGGTCATGGCGTGGTCGGCAAAGCGGCAAGGACACTCGGTCCGGGCACCCTACATATCATAGGCGCCGGCGGGTCGGGCCTCCGGTCGGCCTACGCCTGCGCCGCTTGTAGCCTTACGGATCCCGACGATGTTTCAGATAGTCCTCCACCAGCCCGAGATTCCGCCCAACACAGGCAACATCATCAGGCTCTGCGCCAACACCGGCGCCTCCCTTCATCTGATCCACCCGTTGGGTTTCTCGATGGACGACACCAAGCTACGAAGAGCGGGCCTCGACTACCGGGAATACGCGCAGGTCCGGGAGCATCCGTCCTTCGAGGCCTACCTGTCCCAGGCTCAGCCCGTCCGGCTCTACGCCCTGTCCGGCCGTGGAGAGACCCGGTATGCGGATTGTCGCTTTGAACACGGCGACGCCTTCTTGTTCGGCGCCGAGAGCAGCGGCCTGGACCGGCGGATTCTCACCCATCCGGCTGTTGAACAGGTTCTTCGCATCCCTATGCTGCCTGATCGGCGTAGCCTCAACCTGGCCAACTCGGTGGCGATCATGCTGTTCGAGGCTTGGCGCCAGATCGAGTATCGCGGAGCTATATGAGTTGATCTCCCCGAGCCCGCCGAAGCCCTACCTCTGATCTGACGACAGCAGGAATCAGCCGGCCATCACCCGCAGGGCCACCGCTTCGGCCAAAGCGCTGCGGCTGATCTCTGCAAGATCCACACTCTCGTTAGGACCGTGAATCCGACTGGCCGGATCGGAGGCGCCGGTCAACAACAAGGACGCTCGGGGAAACGACTCGGAGAACGCCTGCACGAAGGGAATCGACCCTCCTGAACCCTTGCTGACGGCTTCCCGGCCGTAAGCCAGGCGAAAACCGGTCCGGAAGGCGTCATAGGCTCGGCCCTCGGTATCCAACGAGAAGGGATGAGCGGCTGTACCCGGTTTCAGCGTCACCGCGGCGCCCCACGGAACGGCGCCTTTCAGGTGATCCAGCAGAGCCTGCATAGCTCGCCGAGGATCATCTCCGGGGGCTAAGCGCAACGAGACCTTGGCCCGGGCGAGCGGTACAAGTTGGTTGATCGACTCTGAAACGGGAGGGGCGTCGATAGCGAGGACCGAAACCGACGGCTGGAACCATAGACGCTCGGTTATCGACCCGACACCGATCTCGGCCACTCCGTCCACCACCCCCGCCTCGGAACGGCTTGAAATCGAATCAATATCAACCGGAGGGTCACCTCCCCGCACCAAGTCGGGGATGGCCACCCGGCCTCGCTCGTCATGGAGAGCGGACAAGGCGCGGACCAGGACGGTAAGAGCGTCCGGGAAGACACCGCCCCACATTCCGGAATGGACACCGGCTTCAAGAGTACGAACCTCTATCACACAGTCCACCAACCCTCTGAGCGAGGTAGTGAAGGCCGGTACCCCCACCCTCCAGACTCCGGCGTCCGCCACCACTATCGCATCGGCTGCTAGCAAGTCCCGGTACGCGGCCAGGAACCCCTCAAGATGGACCGACCCGATCTCCTCCTCACCTTCGAGGAAAACCTTGACGCCAACCGGCGGACGACCCTGATGCGCCCTGACCGCTCCGGTATGGATGACGATTCCGGACTTGTCGTCGGCGGTCCCGCGTCCGTACAGCCGACCGTCGGATTCCCGCGGCTCGAACGGCGGGGAGTTCCACAGTTCCTCCGGACCTGGGGGCTGCACGTCATAGTGGGCGTACAGCAGGATGGTCGGGGCGTCGTCGCCGGGGGGCGGTATCTCACCGTACACTCCCGGATGAGCGCCGTCCTGTTCGAGTAGTCGCACCCCGCGGAAACCTGCCGCCTCCAGTTGCCGGGCGGCTGCCAGCGCGCCGCTGCGAACCTGGCCCGGATCGAAGCCGGGAGCGCTGACCGACCTGATCCTGACCAATTCCTCCAGATCGGCCCGCATG
>CAZEZF010000035.1:22518-28927 GCA_964516495.1 uncultured Acidimicrobiia bacterium
ACGAACGGTCTTGACTGTAATCTGTCGGCATGGCGCCGACCTGTGGTTGGCAGGGTTAACAATACAACGAAAGGGTGGACATGAACGACCGGCAATCGTCCCGCACCGGCTACACCATGGGATACGACGAGGATTTCCGCCAAATGCTTGATCGTCGCAGCGCCGAGACCCACGCGCGCCACCTACTTCCACACCTCCGGCCGGGAATGCGCATGCTGGACGTCGGCTGTGGACCGGGTACGATTTCAGTCGGTCTAGCCAGGACGGTGGCGCCCGGGGAGTTGGTCGGGATCGACGTCGAGCAGTCGCAGATCGACCTAGCACAGGCGGCGGCAACTGCGGGAGGCCACACCAATGCGCGATTCCGGGTCGCTGACATCACCGCCCTGCCGTTTGCCGATAACTCGTTCGACGTAGCTCATTGTCACGCAGTTCTCAACCACGTTCCGGATACGCAGGCGGCGTTGCGTGAGGTTCGAAGGGTCTTGAAGCCCGGCGCCATCATCTCGTGTCGCGAGTTCATCGGAGAATCATCGTTCAACGAACCCGATCACGCCGATTTCCGGGCGGCTTGGACTGTATTCATCGGACTCATGAAGGCCAACGGTGGACATCCCGATATGGGGAAACAACTGAAGCCACAACTTGTGGCAGCCGGTTTCGCCGACATCACGTTTACCGCCTCGTTCGAGGTATTCAATACTCCGGAGGACATTGCCTTCTTCCACAGCCTGGTGGTGGACTGGTTCTTCTCCCCCAAGATCATCGCGGCGGCCACGGGTTTCGGGTTGGCCACCCACGATCAGTTCGAGCAATGGCGCAAGACCTATGACGACTGGAGAGAAGCTCCGAGAGCGGTCGGGGCGATAGCCTTCGGCGAGGCCATCGCCTTCAATCCATGAGTATCCCACTCCCTGACGGGTCGCCGGTCATCACACTTGATGGGAACAAAGATGGGGACAGGACGGAACCGCGCTGACGGCTACCATCCATTCGGGTATGACTGGACGCCGGACGAGCCTATCCGACCGCCTGGCCTGACAATACCCGGGCCGGATTGACACGCAGCATCCGGTCGATCTCGTCGCCCGACACGCCGCCCAGTAGCAACCGGGGAACGATTCGACTGATGAAGTGGTCGAATCCATGCCCGCCGTTGACTGCTTGTTCGTGTTTGAAACAGATGTCCTGGGAGGGGAGGATGTGCTCTATGAGTCCCGCCTCGATCAAGGCGACGACCGTCTTGATCCTGGTTTCGTCCGGCGGCAGTTGGTAACCGCGAGACCGGTAGTAGACATCCCGACCGAAAGTATCCAAGCCCAGATTGGCGCCCATCTCGACCACCCGGCGGAACTTCTCCACATCGGTTCGGAACCGATCGTCGAGATGGCTTTGTACCACCCTGGTGAGATCCGCCCCGGCGTTGGACAACGCTTCTAACACCTCGAAGGGAGACTCAGCACCTGAAGCGGAATGGGCGATGATGGCCCGCCCGGTCTCCTGCTGGGCGATTGCCGCCGCCTGCAATACCTTACGCTCATCCGGTTCCATCGGATAATTCGTCACCCCGATCTCCCCGATAACTCCTGCTTTGATGTCGGTTCCGTCGATACCCACGGTTAGGTCGTTGATCATTTCCGAAGCGAGGTCTTCCACCGACCGAAGGCCCATACCGGGTGGATGCGTCGCCTTGACGTAGTAGCCGCATCCGGCGATCACGTTCAGGCCGGTCCGGGACGCCAGCCAATGCAGGACCCGGACATCTCGACCAAGCCCGGATGGCGTGGCGTCCACCACGGTCACACCTCCAGCGCGGCGGTAACGATCGAGGTCGTCGGCCACCACCATGGGATCGTCGATCAACAGGTTGTCACGAGCGGCAAAAGGGTTGGCGCGTATCCGTCCGAGGCGCTCCGGAGCAACCGGCAGGAAGGCGATTTCGGGATCGTCGGCGGGACTCCAATTGCAGCGCAGATTCACCATCAGGTGTTCGTGGCTCAAGGTGACGCCGAGATCGGTCGCCGGGACAGGTCCAGCTACGGTCTGGACATCTCGTGCGGTCGGTTCACTGTCGATCACGCCTCGGATCGAAAATCCTTGAGGGCGGAGTCGAAACGTTCCACCGTCTCCTCGATAACCGGCTCGGTGTGGGCATCCGATATATACATGTTGCCGAATCCGGAGATCCGGACACCCGCCGAGGTGAGATGGGGGAGAAACCCGCTCCGTGCGGATTGATCGGTCATGCCGACCTCCCGATGGTTCTTAACCATGGTCCGGTCGGTGAACATCAGGTTGAAGGCGGTGGGTATACCCTGCACAAGGCAGGAGAAGTCTTTCTCCGCAATTACCCGGCGGAGCCCGTCCATGAGCATCCGACCATGCCGCTCGAGGCGCGGATAAAGATCATCTCCGTGGTTGTAGAGGTGTTCGAGGGTGGCTCTTGCCGCAGCCATGGTAATAGGCGAACCGTTGAAGGTACCGGCATGGGTCACCCTACCGGCGCCTATGCCTTCCATGAGGTCGCGGCGGCCTGCCACGCAACCTATGGGGAAACCGGAAGCCAAGGCCTTGCCCATGGTGGTGAGGTCGGGGGTCACGCCGTAACGTCCCTGAGCGCCTCCGATCCCGGCCCGGAAGCCGGTGATCACCTCGTCAAAGATGAGCACGATGCCGTACTTGTCACACATCCGGCGCACTGCCTCCAGATAGCCCGGTCCCGGTTCGATAACGCCGCTGTTCGCCATTATCGGTTCCATAATCACCGCCGCGATCTCATCGCCGTGGGAAGCAAGCAGATCAGCGACCACTTCCGGATCATTCCAGGGCGCCACGATCAACGAGTCCCCGGCCTCTACAGCTACGCCTGCCGACTCGGCCACCGGTCGGATATCCCGGTCGTCTGTTCCTGATCGGGGTTGGCTGCCGACATTGAACAGGACGCTGTCCGCCCAGCCGTGGTAGTGACCCTCGAACTTGAGAACCCGGTTACGGCCGGTGGCCGACCGGGCTATTCGCAGCGCGGCCTGCACGGCTTCGGTACCGGTCATGTTGAAACGCACCACCTCCGCGGAGGGAACCATCCTGGTTACGAGCCGGGCCACCTCGACCTCCGGTTGGTGCTGGCCGCCGTAGAGGATGCCCCGACCCAACTGATCCTCTACCGCCTCGACCACGAAGGGTGGCCGGTGACCCAGCAGCATCGGCCCCTGTCCCAACACGTAATCGATCAGACGGTTCCCGTCGACGTCGAACAGGTAAGGGCCTTCGGCGGACTTGAAAAAGATGGGATGGGGCTTTTCCCCCATGCGGATATTGCTGTTGACGCCTCCGGGTATCACTTTTTTTGCCCGGTCGTGCAACAGCCACGATTCTCTGAAGGTCAATCCTGGGTTGCCTGCCTGCACCTACTCTCCTTCAATATCCGGTCTGCAATGGTAGCTTCTCACTCCGACCCTCCGCGAGTGGATGTTCTCCCGGTCGCCGTAGCGCCTCCAGCAGGTGCTCGGTTT
This sequence comes from uncultured Acidimicrobiia bacterium, assembly GCA_964516495.1. GTDB lineage: Bacteria > Actinomycetota > Acidimicrobiia > Spongiisociales > Spongiisociaceae > JAPPFW01. The sequence continues at coordinate 26,031 of CAZEZF010000035.1, forward strand.
GGAGAATCCACCGGTCCAGTTCGGACGCGGTCGGGCCCAACTCGTAATGGTGGTGATGGCAGGCGCGGCTCAACGACGCCCACGCCGACCGGACATCGGCTACAAGTTCTTCATCCGGGATCACGAGACCGAGACAAGCCAGTTGAGTGAATCTGGCGGCCTTCTCCATCCCGGGGAAGGTGTCCGCCCACAAACGATCCAACCCGTCTTCGAGAGCTTGACGAGTCAGCAGAGCCGCTGCCCTGGGCCAGACACCCTCCACCCCCTGCCGCTCGATAAGAGAACGCGCATATCCGAGCAGGTCGGTTGTCATATCCGACGCAGCCGCTCTGCCAGCCCCTGGCAATCGTTGATCAGCTCCTTCAGAGAACCCTGGATGGGTCCATGGGCGCCTCGATTCGCCTCCCAGAACGCATCAGCAAAGCGGCCTTCCCACTTACCGGTTATACGCCGGGAGACATCGCCTCCCGCTCGACCGGGATCGTCGAAAAGAGCAAGAGACGCCTTCTGCTTCAATGTTCGGGTCCGGTCGAGAAGCTCGTTCACGGCGCGGTGAGACTCGCCCCTTCCGAGCCGTCGACTACGTATCGCTTCGATGCAGGCGGCCTCCAAACCGTCCCGGCACAAGCCGGGAATCACGCTCCGCGCGACTTGATCCGGCAGGTCGGAGTCCAGCGCGACCGACCGTGCATCAGTGAAATACTGGATGATCGGATCCTGTTTCTTACGGACCTCCACAATGGAACCCGGACGGCGCGTTACCTGCCGGCAGGTGTGCTCGATATGAAGCCGTCGGAGCGATTCGGGTAGCCGATCGTCGTGCGTGAACACTATCAATTGGCGATCGGCGGCTATGGCTGCGAAAACCCTGGCCAGACCGTCAACCCGGGCCGGGTCCATCGACTGGACGGGATCGTCGATCACGAGAAACCGGAACGGGTTCTCCGGAAGGGTGGCTCGGGGGAAGAAAAGGGAGAGGGCCAAGCAGCTGATCTCCCCTTGGCTGGCCACGGCGAGAGCCTGTGCCTGCGTCCCATCGACCTCGACCGTGAGATCCACATGGCGGGTCGTGCGGGTACCTGCGAGTTCGACCGACCTCAGATCGACGTTGCTTCCCAGCCTGAGTTGTTCCCACAGTCGCAGAGCCCTGGACTCGATGGGCTGCCATCGAGCGGCTCGCAGAGACACGGAAGCCTCCTTGACGGCCTTCTCGGCCTTGACCAGTTGCTTCACAGCTTCCCGGGATGCCACTGCCGAGCGAGCTGCCTCTCTCCAAGCCATCAAGACGGGAAAGATGGCCTCCCACTGCTCTTCTTGCCGGGAGTACTCGTCCTCGGCGAGTTCTGCAACGCGACCCGTCTCCTTGGCCACAGCTCCATGGAGTCCCAACAGGTGATCGGGCACGTCGCCCGGATCGTCAGGTAGCTTGGCCCATCGAGTCCAGAGGTCCTGCGCGGACGTTGTGTCGACGGCTTCGGCGGCTGGAATCGGAGGCGCGGCGACCAGGTTCCGCGCTTCTGCCATAGCTCGCTCCAACCGGCGCGTCGCAGACCTGTACCGGCTTGCCTCATCACGTAGCCGCCCAACCTCTCTCTCCGTCGCAGCACGCCACTCGGCATCCAGGACTCCCATCCCGCAGACCGGGCACGGATCGCCATCGTGCGCCTGATGGTGTTCCAATGCCATCGTGAGGAGCCGAACCAGCCGCTCGGCCTCCTCGATGCGTGTACCTTCGAGACCCGCCAACTCTGACACCGCGTTCTCCAGTCGTGAGGCGGTCTCCAGCACACGTTCCTCGTCAGGCACCCGCAGCGATACCAGCTTGGCAAGGGTTTCCCGGTTTGGATCCGGTGTCGCTCCGAGCTGCACCAGGGCGTCCAGATCCCACTTCCGCTTGCTGAGCAGGTTCTGGGCGCGTTCGGCTCGGTTGTCCTCAAGGTCAACCAGGGTCGGCAGGATCAACTGCTTCAACTCCTTCTTGACCTTCTTGTCGAGCCGCTGCCGCTCGAGGCGGGCATCGGCCAGCACCTTCAGAGCAGCGTCTATCGGTTCAAGGCCCAGGACCGCCGTAAGGGTGTCGAACAGTTCCGACGGCCTGGCGCCAATCATCCCGAGTTCGTTGTAGGACAGGATGGGACGGTAGAGGTCAAGCGGACCGGTCCATCCGATTCCGACCAGGTCGGTTCGTTTCTCCCCGTGGTGCTGGACGGCGGCGGCGCCTGAACCGAGTTCTTCACGTTCCGACCAGTGCCTGCGGACGGTCGTCGGCCCAGGTTTACCGTCCACTTGGAACCGAGCCGAGATCGCAGGGGCGGAACCGTCATGGAGGTTTTTCCATCCTTCCTTCCAGACCTCCGTCCGGTCCTTCCACCGCAAGGTGTCGCCGGTCAGCAACAGTTCCAGGGCCTCCGCAAAGCTGGACTTCCCCGACCCGTTACGACCCACAACCACCGTGAGGCCCGGACCAGGCGGTATCTCCAGACTCACCTCGGGCCCGATACCTCGGAACCCCGACACGGTGAGGGTCTGCAAGTAAACGGAAGATGGCGGCTCGTCGATTCGGTCTCCATCGATCACCGAATGGTCGTATGGTTCACCCTCCAATACCCCTTCAAGCGCTTCCCTCCCGTCCAGCGAGGCCATGACCAGATCAAGAGTGTGATTGTCCACATCCAACTCGACAAGTTGCTCCAAGACCTCCTTGTACAACGTCATCCCAACCTCCGAGCCACGGCTAGCCCTGATTCTTCATGCCCCAGACACACCGAACTCAAAAAGGCCACGTCAAGCCCACTTTCACGGGATGTCCCGGCCTTAGGGTGATGGGGGCGCCCCGTCCAGGCGAGGCCACCACGCAGCTATCTTCCCGGGTCATGTGGTTAATTTCACCTCTCTCG
>CAZEZF010000036.1:0-28637 GCA_964516495.1 uncultured Acidimicrobiia bacterium
CACTACCGGCTTCCCCAAGGGCGCCACACTCAGCCACTCGAACATCCTGAACAACGCCTTCTTTGTCGGTGAGGCCTGCGCCTACACCGAGGCCGACCGGGTTTGCATCCCGGTCCCGCTCTACCACTGTTTCGGAATGGTGCTGGGAACCCTGGCCTGCACCACGCACGGGTCGGCGATAATCCTGCCGGGCCCGGGTTTCAAGCCGGAGGAGGTGTTGGCTGCGGTCCAGAAGGAGAAGTGCACCAGCCTGTATGGAGTGCCGACCATGTTCATCGCCGAACTCGCCCATCCCGATCTTGGGTCTTTCGACCTGTCGTCGCTCCGAACCGGAATAATGGCCGGTTCCCCGTGCCCGGTGGAGGTTATGAAACAGGTCATCGACGAGATGAACATGACCGACGTGACCATCGCCTACGGCATGACGGAAACGTCGCCGGTGTCCACCCAGACGATGACCACCGACTCGATCGAACGGCGGGTCTCCACCGTGGGGAAGGTCCACCCCCATGTGGAGATCAAGATCATCGACCCCGAAACGGGGGAAACCCTGGAACGGGGACAAGATGGAGAACTCTGCACGCGCGGCTATTCGATCATGTTGGGCTACTGGAACGATCAGGAGCGCACCGAGGACTCGATCGACTCCGAGGGATGGATGCACTCGGGGGATCTGGCCACCATGGACGAGGAGGGCTACCTGAACATCGTCGGGCGGATCAAAGACATGATTATCCGAGGCGGTGAGAACATCTACCCGAGGGAGATCGAAGAGTACCTTTACGGACATCCCGCCATCGAGGACGTGCAGGTTATAGGTGTGCCGGACAGCAGGTACGGGGAGCAGGTGATGGCCTGGGTGAAGCTGCGTGACGACGCCGAGGCTACCGGCGAGGACATCAGGGACTTCTGTCGAGGTAGCATCGCCCACTTCAAGGTTCCGAGGTATGTCAAGTTCGTCGATAGTTTCCCGATGACCGTCACCGGCAAGATCCGCAAGGTGGAGATGCGCAAGGTTTCCATAGCGGAGTTAGGCCTTGAGAACGCCGCCGCTATAAAGTCCGCCTAACAGCACACGATAGGAACAGCCGGCGCCGGGCCGACCCCTTGAATCCCTCGGGGCACGTCTTCCGTTTTGCCGTGCCGGTCGAGCTTTGCGAAGAAGTCGCGGTAGACCGCATCCCTGTCCACATCGAACGCCTCGCTCATTAGTGGTCGATCCGGAAGGCGCCGCCACGCGAGATCGTCGTCGAGGGTGGGGGTCGGCGCGAACATGGTCGGAACCCAGGTGGAGTCGATCAGCCAGGCGAAGTTGATGAAGTCCCAACACACCCAGGACTGGCCCGGGAAGGGCTCGACGAGACGCTGAGCCCGAAGGCGGTTGTTCTGATAGAGATAGTGGAGGTAGTTGCCGATCTCACCGCGGCCCTTCACCCATCGCTCCGACTCCGGCAGCGACATCACCAACTGCTCACCGATGTAATACCCCGGCAGGTATAGGAGCGGTACGCCCGAATCGAACAGCAGGCGGGAGGCGTGGGGATCCTGCACCAGGTTCATCGAGGGTGCGTTGCTGAACCTCACGAAGGTCGGGTATGCAGACGTCCAGGACACCACCATCCTGTTGATGATCTCCGGTTCCATCATCAGGGCGGCTGCAATATTGGTGACGGCGCCGATCGCCGCCACATGGAGAATCCGATCATCGTCGGCCATGGCGGCTTCTATGATGCGGGCAGCGCCCTCACTTTCCACAATGTCCTCGGGTGACTCCATGAATCGGTCGGCGCCCCGGAAGGCCACCCCCTCCGACGACATGCCGAGCCAGCCCATGATGGCGCCGATCTCGGCGAAGGACAGTTCCATACCCTCGGCAGGGGTCTCGAACTCGACATCCTCCGGGTCGATACCGGCGGCATGGAGGCGCTGCACCCATGCCGCCATATCGTCTACCTCGGCCGCGGTGGAGTGATCGACGTTTGCCCGCGCCGCCGCCAGGAGAGGCGCCCTGAAGTAGGCCCGTGAGAACGGCGCGGCCACTATCGCTTCGATCTCCAACCGTTCGGGCGATAGCAGGCCCCAGGTTATGGCGAACTGGTCATCGACCTCGTTGGCGGCGTCGGTGTCGATCAGCACCCGGACCGGGGCGGGCTGCGGCTTCAGCATCTCTCGACGGCGCTCGTCGCTTATGAACGGAAACTCGACCATTCCTACTCCTGGACCAACGGCCCCGCGATGCTGATTGCGACCCTCACCGTATACGGTCGGCGATCGCCGCGCCTACCTCATCTGTGGTATTGGCGCCTCCCATGTCGCGGGTTCCTACCTCTCCTTCGGCCAACACCTCGGCTATGGCGATCCCCACCGCCTCGGCGGCGTCGTGCTCGCCCAGGTGATCGAGCATCATCCGTACCGCTTCGATCGACGCGATGGGGTTCACCCGACGCTGACCGGTGTACTTGGGAGCGGATCCGTGAATCGGTTCGAACATCGACGGGTAGCGATGCTCGGGATCGATGTTGCCCCCGGCGGCGAAGCCCATCCCACCCTGCAGCATTGCGCCGAGGTCGGTGATGATGTCGCCGAACAGGTTAGAAGCCACCACCACGTCGAACCACTCCGGATTCTTGACCATCCACATGGAAAGGGCATCCACTAACGCCATGTCCGTCTCCACATCCGGGTAGTGCGCGGCTACCTCGGCGAATACCGAATCCCAGAACACCATCGAGTAGTTGAGAGCGTTGGACTTGGTACAGTTGGTGACCCTGCCGACGGGCGCCTCGGAACCGAGTTTGGAACGGCGGCGCGCCAGATCGAACGAGTATCGCATAACCCGTTCGCATCCCTTGTGGGTGAATACCGCGGTCTGCAACGCCACCGCGTCGGATGTACCGGTCTTGAAGATCCCGCCCTGGGCGGCGTACTCCCCTTCAGTGTTTTCCCGGATCACGACCATGTCGAGTGTCTCCGGGGTGGCGGTCCGGATGGGTGTGCGCACCCCCGGGTAGAGACGTATGGGCCGCAGATTGACGTATTGGTCGAACCCTCGCCGAATGCCGAGAATCAACTCCAACGACAGGTGGTCGGGCATCTTGGACACATCGCCCACCGACCCGAGGAAGATCGCCTGAAAGCGCGCCAGCGTGTCAAGGTAGTCATCCGGCATCATCTTCCCGTCGGCGAGCCACCGATCACAACCCCAGTCGAACCACTCGGTCTCGACTGTGAAGCCGTGACATCGGGCAGCCGCTTGAAGCGCCCGCTCCGCCTCCACGGAAACCTCCGGCCCGACACCATCCGCCGGAATCATCGCTATTCGATACATTATGAAGACCCCTCGGTGCGCCTATCCCGAAGGCACGGTAACAGCGGAGGATGCAGGGTCTCAAACCATCGCCCCCTTGGTGTTGACCCTGATTCTTCACGCCCCGGACACCGAACCCGAAAAGGCCACGTCAAGCCCGTCAAGCGGCTATCCCCCCATGTCAGAGATTCCTTGCCTCTCGCTCGGTCACCCGATCAAACCCCTGCCAAAAAAATCGGGGTCAGAGAAGGTTGAAACAATGAGGTTCGGGGGGCTCGAGATGCTTGGATCCGGGTGTTGCCGGAACTGTCGGACAACAGGGGATTCGTGGGGACCCACCCGTCAACATCCTTGATCAGGTGCGGAACGGCGACCGAGTAGCCCGGAGATGGAAAACAAGCCCTCGGCCGCCGGTCCGTGACCTGTTCTGATAATGATAACAGGTCTCGTTCATGTCCGCAATTATTAACCCCAATTCTTCATGCCCCAGACACACCGAATTCAAAAAGGTCACGTCAAGCGCAGCATCATGGAACGTCCCGGGTTCACCTTCGGGTGATGGGGGCGCCCCGCCCAGGCGAGGGCGCCAAGCAACTGTCCCAGGTCAGATAGTTTCTTGTATCTCGCTCGGTTACCCAATCAAACCCCTGCCAAAAAAATCGGGGTCCGAGAACGACAACTCCGGGAGTCCGTCGGGAACTCCCGGAGTTGTTTCAGTTCAGAGTCCTGAGTCCTTTAGTTGTCCATCGCCATGTCACGCACCCTGACGATGAAGGCGAGGGCGTGACCGAAGATAATGTGGCCATAGAAGCTCGGGCCGATCTCGAAAGCAAAGACATCCCCTCCGGCGATGAGCGGCATGATCAGGTTACCGCCCACTATCCACCAGATGAGACCGTAGATCAGACCACCGACGACGACCGTCATCAATGGGTTATCGGGTTTCATGACACCTAGGAATATGGACGTGTACAGGGCGCCGATCACCGCGCTGAAGATTATGTGGAGGATGAACCCCACGAAATCATTGCTGTTGATCATCCCGCCGATCATGTCCTGCATACCCCCTCCGGCGTATGCGAGGAACAGGTAACCGGCCATTACGCCGGGGATGACCCCCCTCATCATGCTTTCTTTCTGCATACTGGTCCTTTCTCTCGGTTTACCCTTATCCTGACTGAAGGATATATTTCGCGACCCCTCACTCAAAAACGGCATTCGTCGGGTCTCGAACAGGTATCGTGTTGAGTCGGCGCCGGATCCCGTGGGGAAGGAAGGTCAGGCGATTCGGGTCATCCGCCTGTCCTCGCTATCCTCAACATGCCCTTCGAGAGCGATCCGGGCCGCCTGGATGTGATCGGAGGCCAGGTGTCTATCAAGGTCTTCGACCGTACGCCAGTTCTCAACGAAATAGAAAAGGCTCGGATCATCGTCGACCATGTGGAGGCGATACTCCAGGCACCCCTCCTCCTCGAGGGTCGGTTCCACAAGCGCAGTAAGAGCCTTGCGAACCGTAGTCTCGTATCCCTTGCGGGCTCGGATACGGGCTATGAGAGTGAGGGGTTCTGTCATGACGGTAATTCTAATCCCGGGAGACGACAGCGGATCACCTCACCTCCGTTGAGGATAATGAACCATTCCCGGCTGCCACCCGAGCCTGGGTGAGCCAGATCTCGACCAGTTCGCGGTGCTGAGCTATCCATCGGGACACCAGGTCATTCACGTCCGCCCCGCGGCTCTGGAGCGCAATCCGGCGGGATACCACCGCCGGGTCCAGACGGATGAGCTCCAACAGGCGCGCAGCAGCCGGATTGGATGCAAGAAAGTCCGCGGAGGCGACTACTCGGATATCGGACGCTCTCCAACCCAGCCGACATTCACCCGAGTTGATCGCCGCGGGACACATCGATGGTCGGAGCGCAGCTGTCCCCGGTCGCTGATCGAAGCCTGCCCCACCGGGCCTCCCGCGCGGGTTGGAACTGTCGAGCACCTGCTCAACACCCAACCACACCGTCTCCACCCCTGGCATGAAGCTATCCAGATGCTTGCTGGGCGCCCATGCGTAGACGAGGATCGGTTCATCCTCCCCGAGTTTGGTCAGCGCTTCGGCATGCATGGATTCATGGTTACCGGTGACCTGATCGATGTTGGTCCACCCCGAGAAGGCAATCATGCTGTCGATAATGTCGTAACAAGGCCAGATAAGAGGACAACCGTATATATCGACCAAACCGTTCCCGGGGTTGGCGTCGCTGGTGTCGAACTCAGCCAAAGCGGCCGGATTGCGGTCGAGGTCATCCAGCGTTTCGATCCCGTGTGTTTCGGCAAACACCCTGGAGACCAGAAAACCGTGAAAGCCGCCAGCCATCATCTGGGATCCGACCGGCGTAACATGCTCCCCGACCCTTGAGCCGTCTACCAACGGAGAATCCAGGAAAGCGTCATGATCCGGGAACCAACCATTGGCCCAGAAATCTATCCGACCTTCGGCCATCCCCAGGTAAGCATCTTTCGGATTTGATTCTCGGGCCGGTGAATCACTCACCTGGTAACCGAGCTCCGTCAGAAGGGCGCGATAAAGGGCGGCCTGAAAGTCGCCGGAAGGCCAAGGGGCCCGGGCCATCGTCACTGAAACTCCGCTCCCCGGGACAATGGGTCCAACCCCGGCGTCTGGTCCGGCGCGGAGGGCCCGAACCAGGAAGGTAGCCATCTGGTCGCGGGTCACAGACCGGAAGGGACAGTACAGGAGAGGTTCGGTCGAGCATCCGGTGGTTACGCCGGCGTCCATGATTCCTTCGACTGAACCTGTGTCGGGCCATTCGGCGGGAACATCCGCGAAGACACCTGCCGGTTGCTTCGGCTCGATGATGGCCGGGAAGGCGCGAGCCAGGAAGACAGCCATCTCCAAGCGGTTAAGCGGGTCTTGCGGGCGGAAGGAACCGTCCTCGGGAAGGTCGACAATCCCCAGTGCTATCAAACGATCGACGTCACGGCGATATGAAGCGTCCTCGGGAATATCCACCGCTCGGCTTCCGGTGACCCCGCCGCCGTCACCCGTTCCCCCCAATACCCGCGAAAGGAGCGAGGCCATCTGCGCTCTGGTCACCACTTCGCCAGGACAGAAACGATCATTGTACGGAGGGTTGCATCCCCGCGTCAGGCCCAGAGCGGCGACGGTCTCGATATTGGGCTCGTGGAAACTCCCGTTGTCGTCTGAGAATCGCCCGCCCGGAGGGGGCAACGGCCGATCACCAGCACCGACGGTCGGTTCCGGGACCAATGGACCGGGCGAGAAAGGCCCGACCAACTCGGGGACCGAAAGGCGGTTACCGTGCAGCCTTAGAACCTCCAGGTTGGTCAGGTCCGCCAGCGACCCCGGCACAGACCCGGAAAGTCCGTTCATGCTCAGGTCCAGGCTGACCAACTCGGCTAGCCCACCTAGTTCGGCAGGTATAGCGCCGACCAGCCGATTGCGATGCAGGAAGAGCCGCTCCAGCCTGGGCAGGGACCCGAGTTCCGTGGGAATCGCCCCGGAAAGGCGGTTATCGTGAAGGAACAGGCCTTCCAAAGAGGTTAGGCGCCCGAGCAGGCGTGGGATGGCCCCGCTAAACCGGTTCCCGCTCAACTCCAGCACCCTCAGGTTCGTCAAGGAACCTAGTTCGCCTGGGATCCATCCTGAGAACCGATTGTTATACAGGAACAAGGATTCCAAACCGGTCAACCCACCCAGTTCAGGGGGAATCCGGCCATATAGGCTGTTGGCGGCCAGATCCAGGATGACCAGATCGGTAAGCCTACCGAGTTCAGGTGAGATAGCCCCCTCCAGACCCAAGGCAGGCAGGATCAGCGCCTTGACTACCCCGTCCTCCACGACCAAGCCCTGCCACTCGTTAAACGGTACGGTTGGAAGCCAAGCAGCCGGATTGGACTCATCATCAAGAGGACCGGGATCGTCTAGTCCGGTGTAGAAAGCCCAGACAGCTTCACACTCGGACCGGAGGCCGGGCAGGGAGGCCGGAATCACCGTTTCCGAGTCACATGGAGAGGTCGCTCCGGCGGGGACGAGCCCGAGCAGTAGGACCAGCGCCACCGCGGCGCCTACCGACCACCGACAGAGGCCGGCCCTCTCGGAGGGTGTTACAAGACGAACGGTAACACAGTCTGTCTTCTTCTGAGCAGACATCATGTCATCGATCAACGATCTGTGAAGGCGTTTCACGCCACCCTCCTTGACCGGCGGGCGTCATCGCCCCCCGAGACGAACCGTGACATGAACCGCAACGCGAGCGACATCGAACCGACTTCATATCAATTATCTGCTTCCCGGCGGTCGCCTCGTCCGGCATCCAAAGATCTGACGAGTAAGGACGCCATCTGGTCACGACGCACCGGCTGATCAGGGCAGTACAGGAAAGGATCGATCGAACACCCACTAGTCACACCCGCAGCCAGCAACCCCTCCACCGCGCCTGCATGTTCCGAATCGGCGGCCACATCCGCGAAAAGTCCGAGCGGTTCGGTAACCGGGTCGATCCCCTCGAAGGCTCGCACCAGGAAGAGCGCCATGTCCAGACGGGTCAGCGGTTCATCCGGGCGAAATGTACCGTCCGGGTAGGTCGTCACCACTCCCCGGTCGGCCAGCCACTCGAGGCTCGACCGGTACCAAGCGCTCTCATCAACATCGGAAAACCGGCTCGGGCCCGCCCTACTAACCGGATTCCCTCCCAACGCTCTCACTAGAAAGACCATCATCTGGGCGCGGGTGACCTCCTGCTGCGGGCAGTACCGATCATTGGCGGGAGGATTGCATCCGACGGTAACGCCTAGGCCGGCGATCTGCTCGATACTCGCCTGGTGAACGTTTTCATCATCGTCGGAGAAGCGACCCGAACCGGCCTGGCCAGGATCATCCTGACGCCCCGAATCGGTGGGGGATGGATCGGAAACCTCCGGATCGGGTGGCGGCGTTCCACCCTCGACATCGACGACGAACCCGCCGGTTGTCTGTTCCGCCACCAGCACCGTGTAACGTCCGAGCTTGAAGCTGTCGCCCACCTGATGGACATGGTCGGTCATATATAGGTTGGTGCGAGAGGCGTTGTGAGGTTCAGGCGGGAAAGGCTGGATGCGAGTAGCGAGCCCCCAGGCGTAGATCCCGGACTCTTCGGTGGTCTGGTCAACCCGGTATACCTCAACCCCTTTCCTCGGTACGGCGATGTCGTGACCCAGACCCACCCGGGCCCCGATAGTGTAGAACCGTCCCGTGCGACCGGCCGGGAGTACCAGCATCTGGATACCGCTCACTCCCGGCGCCGACAGATGGTAGGTAGCTTCACCCCCCTGGTGGATCCGCACATCTTCGGGATGGATCCATCCGGCTGCGTAACGATTGAACGCGATGGTGGCGATATTGGCCTGACTCGTGTTGGGTCCACTCATCAGGTCCATGGGGTTGTCGTACTCGTCCACCAGACCGACCCATTTGTCGGTCGGATTCCAGATCGAGTCGGTCGGGGGCCAGTACTCGGTATTGCCGCCGTAGGAATGAGGCCATCCGAGGGTGTGGCCTATCTCATGAGCGATAGTGGACGTCCTCGGTTTAGGCCTGCCGGGCGCCTGCACCACTGAATCGGCGGACAGGAGCATGAGCCTGCCGCCGCCGAAAGCCTGTCCATCGGAAGCGTCCGTCACGACAGCGAGGAGAGCCTTCGGACTACGGTCCCTTGCGGCCGATACGCATCCATCCAGGTCTTCGGCCTCCACATCTCCTTCGACCTCGAATACCGGAATGTAGCGGCCGTCCGAAAGCCATTCGAAGTAGGGGGTGATCTCGCGGCTCAACCGCCGGCTCACCTCCTCAGGCCTTACGGTCGTGTCACCCAGAGGTAGATCACAGAACCACAGCTCCCATACCTGCCGTCCGAGAGTGCGGTCCCGGTACCGGTCGGCATGGGCTACGAGGCCGAGCGGATCACCGTCAAAGGCGTCCTCGTCGACGTCGGTCGCCGCAAACTCGGAATCGACGCAATCGGCGTCCGCCGCACTCGGCTGGTCGCAAACCTCCCCCGCTCCGGCGGGCGCCGAGAACAGTAGGAGGAATCCGAAACCCGAGATGAGCAGGGCAAACCACAGGCTGTAAACGGGACGACGGTGATACATGGTTTGGGTTGTTCGCATCTCTCTCTGTAAGCCCGATCCGGCGGCAAGCGTATGAAATGGTAGCCTCGTAACCGCCGCTTCCAACGGTATTACCGGGTGGTCCGGGAGACATGATTTCGCTACAGGTGTTTCCGGTCCGGTAACGTTCGGTCATGGGTTCCACAGCAACCATGTTGCGGGTCGGAGACGAAGAGGTTCGGATCAGTTCACCCGATCGGATCGTGTTCCCCCGACAGGGTTGGACCAAACTCGATGTCGCGCTTCATTTCAGGACGGTGGCCGAAGGCTGCCTGAGAGGGGTCTATGGACGACCCACGATGATGAAAAGATACATGAAGAATGTCGACACGCCACCCATCTATCACAAGCGGGCCTCCCCCAAGACTCCGTTCGAGACCGCAGTGATCCGTTTCCCATCCCAACGGAGCGGACGGATGAACGTGCCCCGAACCCCGTCCGACATTCTCCGGTTCGTACAGTTAGGGTGCCTCGACCTCCACCCCTGGCCCGCCCGGGTCGAGAATCTGGATCATCCCGACGAACTGCGGTTCGACTTCGATCCCACCCCGGGATTCGACTTCTCACATGTAAAAAGGGCGGCCCTGGCCGCCAAGCGCCTGCTTGACGAACTGGACTTGGTGGGATGGCCCAAGACATCGGGTAGCCGCGGCATCCATGTGTATGTAAGGATCGAACCCCTTTGGAACTTCTACCAGACGAGGCGAGCGGTCCTCGCCTTCGGGAGGGAGTTGGTCAGGCGGCATCCGGAACTTATTACGGTCAAATGGTGGAAGGAAGAACGACGCGGGGTGTTCATCGACTATAACCAGAACGCCCCCGACAAGACCGTTTCGTCGGCTTACGGAGTTCGCCCCACCGGATATGTTTCGACGCCGATTACCTGGGAGGAACTGCCTGAGGTGGAGATCGAGGACTTTCCGATGGACCGCTTCGCCGCCCGCTACCAAGAGGTCGGAGATCTCACCGCCGGTATCGACACGACCCACGGACGCATCGAGAAGTTGCTCGAGTGGGTGGAGCGGGACGAACGGGAGGGGGAAGGCGACGCCCCCTGGCCACCCAACTTCCCGAAGATGCCGGGTGAGCCTCCCCGGGTTCAGCCGTCGAAGATGGTCAAAGCCAACTGGAAGTAGGAGGGTTTACCGAAAGCCTCCTGCCGGACCGAACGCCCCGATAGTAAACTCCCTGGTCAGCGGGCGGAGGGTCGACCCACACCCCGTCTTCTTCAGCACCCTCCTCGCAGCCCGGCGACCGAGGCAGTCAGAGAGTCATCGTACCCTCGCTCCGCAATTCAAGAGAACGGACGGATCACCACTTCGGGGCTGAGGGCTCTGGAGACGCAGGTAAGGATGATCCCCGACTCCTGCTCGGCTTTGCTGAGCGCGAACGGTACCCCGGGGTCCACACTTCCGGACAGCAGCCTCGCCTTGCAGGTGCCGCAAACCCCCGACCGGCAGGCGTAGAGGATCGGCGCCGCCATCCGGTCGAGGGCGGTGAGCAACACCTCCTTCGCTTCCACCGTTACATACCCTTCCAAACCGTCAACGCGTAGCGCGGCGCCCTCATAAGGAGTAGGGACGGCATCCCGCTCCGGTGGTAGGTAGTGCTCTACCTTGATGCGATCCTCGATAACTCCGAGCGTGCGTAGCCGGGCTTCGACGATCCGGTTCATTCCGGGCGGCCCACATACCAGGTACCAGACATCCGCGGTCATCGGGGGATTCTCGACGAGGATGCTGTCGACAAGACGATGATCGATCCGCTGACCGTTTTCGCTGAACACATGGCGGACTTTGAGCCGGTCCGGGTAGTCGCGGGTGAGCTTCTCCAACCGGTCGGCGAAGATCACGTCCTCCGGCCGGCGATTGCCGTAGGCGAGGTGGAAGACCGAACGGGGCTCTAGATGGAGCGCGCCCACCAGGATGCTCATTACGGGTGCTATCCCACTTCCGGCTGCAAACGCGTAGTAGACGCGCCGGTTATCGGGGGACAGACCGACCGTGAAATCCCCGGACGCCGCCTGCACACCGATCACCTCGCGGCTCTCGGCCGCCTCCACCAAATAGGTAGATACCAGCCCGCCGGGAAGCCGCTTGACAGTGATGGAAGGCTCGGCGCCTAGTTCGGGTGTCGAACTGAGCGAGAAGACCCGTCGATGCTCCTCCCCGTCTATACGCGCCCGGACGATTACATACTGGCCTGCCTCGCCCCCGATCTTTCCTTCACGATCATCGAAGGTGACCGTAACCGCCGAGGCCGTCTCCCGCCGGATCGATCGGATCCGCAGCGGGAAGACCTCCCTCCTTGGACCGGTCAAGCAACCACCTGCGAGAAGCCTGATCCGGTCGGCCTTACCAGCTGATCCATGGTGCACTCCTCCGGCGGCTTGTCGAGACGCCACCGCTCGAACCGGGTGGCATGACGGAAGCGTCCGCCTTGAATCTGGTCGTAACTCACCTGGACCACCACGCCGGGCTTGACCGGGATCCATTGCTTGGAACGCTCGGTCGACCACCTGCTCCGGGCCCCCGGAGCGCGGGTGTTCGACCCGCCGCCGAAGCTCTCATCGGTCCTTATCTCCTGAAGCAGGTTGAGGATTTCAACCCGATCCTGGTTCGAGAAACCCGAACAGTGCCCGATGAAGTGCAGATCTCCTTCATCGTTGTACAGTCCGAGTAGGATCGATCCGATCCGGTCCCCCTGCTTATGGACCCTGTAACCACCGATCACGCAGTCGACCGAGCGACGATGCTTCCACTTGACCCATTGTCGCTTGTCCTGGCGGTATACCCCGTTCGCCTGCTTGCAGACTATCCCATCACACCCGGCCGACTCGTAGTCACGAAACCACTCGGCCGCCGTCTCGAAGTCGGCGGTTACCGGGGTCAGACGCCATAGACCTCCGAGTTGCTCATGAAGTTGTTCCAAGCGCGCTCTCCGGACGTTGTACGGGGTGTCAACCAGGATCTCCCCCCTGTCCGCCAACAAGTCGAACGCAACCAGGCATGCCGGCATCTCCTCGGCCAATCTTTCTATCCGGGAGCGGGCCGGATGGATGCGCATCTGAAGAAGGTCGAACTCGGTGACGTCGTTCACCACCACCAGGACCTCCCCGTCCACGACGGTACCCGGAGGCAGCTTCTCAAGGGATGGCCGCAACTCGGGGAAGTAGCGAAGCAGGGTCTTTCCGTTGCGGGAATCCAACCGCAGCTGCTCTCCCCCGTAGGCGATCATCCGAAACCCGTCCCACTTAGGCTCGTACATCCATCCTTCGCCTCGTGGCGGCTTGACGGCCACTCGGGCCTTCATGGGTTTGATCGGAGGTGTCAGCGGCCAGGTCATGATCGTCAGGATAGGGTATCGCGGTTGAGTCGGTCTCTCCTAGGAGAGGACGAAACCGTAGGGATGTAAGCCGGCGAAATCGTGGCATCTCACCTCGCTGCCCTCGCCCGCGGTCACTATCACCCATTCAGTGTCGAACTCGTTCATCAGCTGGCGACAGTTACCGCACGGGTAGGCGCCATCCACCGTCGCGGCATCGATGCAGGCCACCGCCACACCTGCGATCTTGCGTAGACCCCTTGCCGCCGCCCCGGCGATAGCCGTGGCCTCGGCGCAAATGGAGGAACCGTAGGCGGCGTTCTCGACGTTGCAGCCCGACTGTATCCCACCTTCCGGATCGACGACCACCGCTCCCACCCGGAACCGCGAGTAAGGCGAATACGACCCGAGAGCGGCGTTACGAGCGAGATCGGCCAATTCGGTCGGGTTTTCCGGTTTCACTCGTCTAACAATAGGGCGTTCACAAACGACTCGGGGTCGAACGGCGCCAGGTCATCCAGGTCCTCCCCCACACCGATGAACTTGATCGGAATCGACAACTCACGTTCCACACCGATCACCATTCCCCCCTTCGCGGTTCCGTCCAGCTTGGTGAGGATGATGCCGGTAACCCCCAACTCTGCGAACCTGCAAGCCTGGGACAACCCACCTTGTCCGGTGGTTGCGTCCATCACCAGAAGAACCTCGGATAGCCGGTCACCATCCTGTCGGAGCACCCGGAGGATCTTGGACAACTCCTCCATGAGGTTATGCCTGGTCTGGAACCTGCCGGCGGTGTCTATCAGAACCACGTCCGCCCCTCGGGCCTTGGCCGCCTGCACGGTATCGAACGCCACTGCCGCCGGATCCCCTCCGGCCTGACCGGCAACCACCTGCACGCCGACCCGTTCCGCCCACACAGCAAGTTGGGTATCCGCCGCGGGCCGGAAGGTGTCGGCCGCGCCGATGATCGGCTTCCGTCCACCAGCCTGCAACCGCGCCGCCAGTTTGGCCACGGTGGTCGTCTTGCCTACTCCGTTAACCCCCACCAGAACCACTATGGAAGGCCTTTCTTCCAGGTGAAGACTGCGCTCTGCACCCTCCAATAGACGGAGCATCTCGGCCCTGATCACCTCGCGCGCCGCATCGGCGTCGGCCGGTCGCACCCGTCTGACCTCGTCGACGATACGCTCAACAGCCTCCAAACCGAGGTCGGCGGCGATCAACCCCTCCTCCAGTTCCTGAAGCGCTTGCTCCGATACCCCTGAACGTCCTAGCACGGACTCGAGTCCGGCGCCGAACATCTTCCTTACCCCCGCCAGATGGTGACCGGGATCGTCCTCACGGTCGCTCCCGTGAGGTCGGCGGCGCCTACCGAGAACCACATAGAGGACGATCCCGACCACCAGTAACCCGATCAGTGCCCATAGGACAGCGTTCATGACGAGAATAAGAGGATTGACCTATGTGTGAAATGGAACACGGCGATGGATACTAGCCCAGATTATTCATGCCCCAGACACACCTACCCACAAAAGGCCGGTTCAAGCCCACTTTGAGAGCGCGTCCGGGAATCATCCTACGGGTGAAGGTCACACCCCAGCCAGGCAAGGCCACCGAGTAACCATCTTCCCTGGTCAGGAAGTTCACCAAGTCTTCTCCGTCGCCGACGCAAACCCCATGAACCCTGATTCTTCACGCCCCGGACACACCGAACTCAAAAAGGCCACGTCAAGCCCACTTTCCGGGGCGTCCCGGCGTTCAACTTTCGGGTGATGGGGGCGCCTCGGCCAGGCGAGGCCGCCACGCAGCTATCTTCCCAGGTCAAGTGGCTCATTTCATCTCTCCCGGTTACCCATCCAAACCCCTGCATTAAAAATCGGGGCTAATGGGTTGAACAGAGATATGGGTGAGGATCGGTCACGCACTCGCAGACGCCTCCTCCAACCGGTGGACCAGGGCCTGGGATGACCCACCCGGCGCCATGGTTATACCGTACAGAACGTCAGCCGCCCTCACCGTGGCCTGCTGGTGGGTTATCACGATCAGCTGTGCCTGATTCCGGAAGCCGTCCACCAACCTGAGAAACCGTTGCAGGTTGGCGTCGTCAAGCGCTGCATCCACCTCGTCGAGAATATAGAACGGACCGGGACGAGCCTTGAACACGGCAAACAGGAAGGCTAGCGCCGCCAGGGATCGCTCCCCGCCCGATAGTAGGGCGAGCTTGCCGACCTTTTTACCGAGCGGTCGTGCGGTCATCTCCACCCCTGCCCCGAGCGGATTCTCGGTATCGGTGAGGGTTAGGCGCCCGGTCCCTCCGGGAAACAGTTCGGAGAAGAAACCCGCGTAATGGCGCGCCACCTGTTCGAAGGTGGCGGAGAACCGTCTGGACATCTCGTTATCGAGATTCTTGATGACCTTCCCCAGCGCGACTCTCGACCGCTCGATATCCTCGAGCTGTTCCTTGATCAACCGGAAGCGCTCATCGAGTTCGCGGAATTCCTCAGCGGCGAGAAGGTTGACCGGCCCTAGCCGCGAGAGTTCGGCGGCGAGACGATCTTCGCGCTCTCGGTGATCCTCGGACGCGTTTGGTGGAGGCGCCGCCCCCAGGGCTTGTTCCCCGGTTGCATCGGCATCCCTCCGCAAGCTCTCCAACAGCGACTCCTCCCTGACGCGAAGCTCCGCGCCTTCGACCGCCAAGGCGGCCGAGCGTGTCCGGTAATCCTCGACAGACCTCTCCAGGTCAAGCCTTACACGGCGAGCCTCCGCTATTTCGGAATCCGACGAAGCCACCTCATCCCGCAACCTCGCTATTCGTCCTTCCAACCCCCTCACCTTGTCATCGATAACGCCGCCGGCTCTGCGGGCATGACGCTGCACGCGTGTGGTCGCTTCGAGTTCCTCGATGACAGCCGCCGGGTCGCCCAACTGATCCAGTTCACGTCTGACACCCTCGACCCTCGCGGAAAGAAACCTTTGTCGCTCGCTCGCCGCACCCAGACGTCCGATGGCTTCATCTCGGGCCCTCTCCGCGGACTGTCGTTCTGCATCGATCTCGGAACGTTGAGCGAGCAACCGCCGACGAGCCTCCCGGCTGTCTCCAGCGGCCTGCTTGAGGGAAGCAGACCTCCGCAACAACTCGGCGGACCGACGCTCCGTCTCCGTTATCGCGCCGGCAACCGTATCAAGTCTTGCATCGAGTCGAGCCATGTTGCGTTTGGCGGCTGCGATCGAGCGGCGAACCCTTTCCATCTCGCCCGTGATCCGCGAACGTTCCCCTCGCAGGAAGGCGCACTCTCTCTGTGCCTTGTCCTCCGCCCGGCGGGCTTCCTCGAGTCTTTCGGCGGATGACGACGCGGCTCGCTCGGCGTCGGCCTCGATCGAACAGGCGGTATCCAACTCCCGGCGAGCGGCTTCGAGGTCGCTACGAGAAACGCCGTTCGGACGGGCCGGGCAGATGCCGAAGGACGTGATCAGCCTGCCGTCCGCGGTCACAGCTCTGATTTCGGGGTTGGCGCGAACGATATCCAAGCCTGCTCGCCAGTCCGTGACCAACACCACATCCCCCAGCAACCGACCCGCCAGGTCACGGTGGGTGGAACTACCGAGTATATCTACCAGGGACTCCACCCCGGCGGCCTGCGCAACCGACCGGGAATCAACCGGGCCGGGCGGCGCCTCGCCATGGAGGAGGGGAATCTCCACCTGCCCCTTCACGTCCGGCCGTCCCAGCGCCTCCCGCATCGCTTCCGGATCCGGTAGTACCACCCCGTCGCTCCATGCCCCCAGCGCGGCTTCGGCCGCCGCTACCAGATGATCAGG
This sequence comes from uncultured Acidimicrobiia bacterium, assembly GCA_964516495.1. GTDB lineage: Bacteria > Actinomycetota > Acidimicrobiia > Spongiisociales > Spongiisociaceae > JAPPFW01. Next base: position 16,631 of record CAZEZF010000036.1, read on the forward strand.
GAGGTCTAGAAGACCCACCAACCTCCCCTCTACCCCGTCCCAATCCCGGTAGCCATTCGTCGGGTCGCCGTCAGGAGGCGCCACCTTCCCCTCGAGAGCCTCCATCCTTGCCTGAGATTCGATCCGTCGGGTAGTCGCTCCGCGTAGTCGTAGTTCCGCTGCCTGGTGGACCGCCTCGAGCTCGGATCGGCTCGCGTTGCAGGTGGCGGATGCCCGGCGGGAAGCTTCCAGGCGCGCCGTTGTAGTGTCCAGTTCGTCCTCCAACATGCCTAATGACACGGACTCCTCGGCAATCCGTACCCGTGATTCATCGACCGACGCCAAGAGGTTCACCCTTACGCCTCTATCCCGCTGCGCATCGGCCTCGAGCCTGAGAATCTCAGCTTCCAACGACGACAACTCCGACTCGACGGCATCATGATCATCAGGTGTCAACGAACGCAACCGTTCTGAATGTAGATCCAGAGCAGCTTGCGCATCCTCAACCGCCTTTCGAACCTCCTGCTCCTGTTCCTGCGCATCCGCTACCTGGTCCGCCAACCGTGCGGCTTCTTCTTCCAGATTCGTCCGGCGCTCCCTGGCGCCTTCGATCCGGAACGAAAGACCGTTCACCCGTTCCCGGGCCACCTGGGCTATTCCATGCAGGCGAGTCGTCACCGACTCGAGGCGCGCCTTCGACGACGTCGCCCTTTCCAGCGACTCCCCGACGAGGCGCCGCCCATCGCCCAGCGAGTCGAGGTTCTCCTTGCACCTGTCGAGATGCGCCTTCTTCTCCTCGATTTCCCGGTGCAATCCGTTCGCTTCGAGTTCGATCTCCTGCAGGCGGCGTCTCGAAGCGCGCAGCCCTTCCCCACCGAGCCATAGTCGCAGGGCGCGTAACTCGTCACGCACCAGCTCATACCTTCTCGCCGCCGCCAACTGGCGCTGCAGCGGACGCCGGTGTCGCTTGATCTCCCTGAGCACATCATGGAGGCGGGTAACGTCTTGGTCGGTCTCCTCGAGGCGGCGGATGGCCCGTTCCTTGCGGAGGCGATGTTTGAGAATGCCGGCGGCTTCCTCGATAATGCGTCGGCGGTGTTCTCGATCCGCAGTCAGAATGGAGTCCAACCGTCCCTGACCGACGATCAGGTGCTGGTGACGCCCTATTCCACCGTCCGCCAACAGCTCCTGAACATCCAGCAACCGACACTGCACCCCGTTTATCTCATACTGGGACAGCCCTCCCCTGAACAACCGTCTCGTGAGGGACACCTCATCGAGCTCGACCGGGAGCAGACGACGCGCGTTATCGAAAACGATGGTCACCTCGGCTCGCCCGTGGGGCGGGCGGGCGGCGGTCCCGGCAAAGATCACATCATCCATGCGGTCGGTGCGCAACGCTTTGGTGAACCGGCTCCCCAGCACCCAGGCCACCGCGTCCACGAGGTTGGACTTTCCCACCCCGTTCGGACCTACGACCACCGACACGCCGGGCTCGAACTCCAGGCGGGTCCGATCCGCGAACGACTTGAAGCCGGCAAGGTTCATGTACTTGAGATGCAACTTACACCCGTGTGATTCCGTCCTTCCGGACGATAATGGATTTGCCGCTCCGGTTCATGACATGCTCACCGCCTTCGCAACCCTACACAGCCTGAGACCCGCAACCACGGTGAGGGTGGCGCCCGTTCCGCCCGGTCGATCCACCGAGTTCCTCGCCGACGCGGCCGGCGCCCCGCGGCCCTTGTGCTGCTGATTTCCCGTAGGTCAGGATTGGCAGGACGGGCACTCGAAGGTCGAACGGCCGCCCAGCACCGTTCTGATGATCGGGGTACGGCAGGCCCGACATGGTTTACCCTCCCGTCCGTAGACGCCGAGATACTGCAGATGGCGCCCGGCCCGTCCGTCCGGCAGCAGATACGCCATATCGTCCAGCGAGGTACCGCCGTGCTCGATCCCCGCATCGAGGACCCTTCTGATTCCTCGCCTCATAGCCGTCATCTCACACAACGACAACGACCCCGCCCGTCTCCCACCCTTGACGCCCGCTTCGAACAGGGCTTCCGTCGCGTATATGTTGCCTAGTCCGGCCAGGTAACGTTGATTGAGCAGCAGGGTCTTGATAGCAACCTTGCGGCCCTCCGCTCGGCTCGCCAATTCCTCCGGATCCGGAAGGGCGTTCAACGCGTCCGGTCCCAACGACGCCACCGTGGACTCGGCGAGTTCCCGCCGCGTGTACGCCGCCGCGAATCCGAATGTACGCGGATCGATCATTCTGATCGACTCCGCCCGGTCCGTGACCACCGTCACGCGGGTATGCACATGCCGCGGATACCCGGACGGCCGGATGGAGAACCTGCCCGACATCCCGAGGTGTGTCACCCATGTAAGGCCCTCTCCCACCTCGAACAACAGGAACTTACCGGTGCGGTCCAGCGAACGCACGATCCGACCTTCGAGGCGCGGGACGAAGTCACCCGGATCGGGTTGCCTCCGTAGCATCCGGTCATGATGCACCCGGACCGAGATCAGCCGGGCGCCCACCAGCGCCGGATTCAGGTTCCGGCGGGTTGTCTCCACCTCAGGAAGTTCCGGCACCAGCTCTGACCCTCATCTCGCCGGTATCCACCCGGCGCCGAATGATGCAACGCTCCATCCGGGCGCCTACATACGGTCGTCGCGACAATGACGACAATGACGACGATACGGGCATCGCCGTGATCTCTTGCTGGAACACCCGTAACCCGAAGCCATCGGAAATGGAGCTAACCGTTGTTCATCGGTTGATCCGACCCTGATTCTTGACGCCCCAGACACACCGACCTGCCAAAGGCCGGTTTAAGACCAATTTCATCGCATGTCCGGCGATCACCCTGCGGATAAAATGTCACGCTCACCCGTCTGAGCTTAACGCGCAGCCATTATCCCAGGTCAGGGGGTTCATTGGATATCTCTCGTTTACCCATTCAAACCCCTGCATCAAGAATTGGGGTTAAGGCTCGTAAGGCCTCACCGGCGGCCGCCTGCTCCGCCTCTCGCTTGGAGCTACCTGTGCCGGTTCCCCATACACGGGCCCTTATCTCGACAGTAGCGGTGAATGACTTGTCGTGGTCGGGCCCTTCCTCACTGATGTGATACGCAGGACGTTCCCCGTCCTGGGCGAGATGTTCCTGGAGCCGACTCTTGAAATCACCCCAACCGGGCGCCGCGGCTCTCGCCAGGATTATCGGCTTCCAAAGACCGAGAATCAGACTTCGGGACCTCTCCAAACCTCCGTCCAGGTATACCGCGCCGAGAACCGCCTCCATGGCGTCGGCGACGATTGACGCCTTGCTGCGTCCGCCGCTGGCTTCCTCCCCTTTGCCGAGCATCAGGTAGGCGCCGATTTCCAGTTCCCGACCGACATCATGCAGAACTTCTTTCCTCACGGTAGAAGATCGCAGCTTGGCCAGCTCTCCCTCGGAATATTCCGGATACCTCTGGTAGATGAAATCAGTTACGACAAACTGCAGAATGGTGTCCCCCAGAAACTCGAGGCGCTCATTCGAAGGGCCGCGGCCGGATTCCTTGACCCAGGAACGATGACGGAGGGCCTCGTTCAACGGTTCGGACCTATTGAATCTGTAGCCGAGGGACTGTTCGAGGTCCTTTAACCCTGCTTCTTCACGCCTCAGACACTCAGAATCCAAAAAAGCCATGTCAAGCCCACTTTCGTGGGGCGTCCCGGCGTTCACCTTTTCGGGTGATGGGGGCGCCCCGGCTAGGCGAGGCCGCCACTCAGTTATCTTCCCGGGTCATGTGGTTCATTTCATCTCTCTCGGTTACCCATCCAAACCCCTGCATAAAAATCGGGGTTAAACACATCCGCTCCGACTCCGGACATACCGATGCGATTACCAGCGATGATCGTCGTTTCCGACGACTGGGGATGCTTCCTCGAATCGAGCGCCGACAATTCCGCGGTCCCCCGGTCGGAAACTTCTCAGCCCCGGACTGAAGGACTCCTCGGGAAGCGTAAACCCGGTCATGAGCCCACCAAACCCTTCTCGAGTCGTTCCACCAGTCCACCCTTCACACCCTCGGTGGCCATCTTAATGGCGTTGAAGATCGCGTAGCGTGACGAAGAACCGTGGCAGATGACCACTCCGGCCGACGTCCCTACCAGATGAGCGCCTCCATACCTTTCCGGGTTGGTTACCTCATGCAGTTCACCCATCGGCCCGGCAATTTGGGAAAGAACCTCGTCAGGTAGGGCGGCGAAACCGGTTTTGACCAACCGAACCACAAGTCCGGCAGCCGCCTCGATGGTCTTCAACGCCACATTTCCCGTGAACCCGTCGGTAACGAATACGTCAGCGGTATCGCCGGTGATGTCGCTCCCCTCGACATTGCCCACGAAGTTGATGGGCGCTTCCTTCAACAGGCTGAAAGCCGAGCGCTCCAGATCCCGCCCCTTCCTCGATTCTGAACCGATGTTCAACAACCCGACCCTGGGCTGTCGCATTCCGTAGACGATCTCGGCAAGGAGTGACCCCATAACCCCGAACTGGAGCAGGTGAACAGGTCTGATCTCCAGGTTGGCGCCTGAGTCGAGCAACAGTGAGGGCCTATCCGACCGGGGAATGGAAGTGACGATGGCGGGCCGAAGAACCCCTTTGAGCCGCCCGATGACTATGGAGGATGCCGCTATCGCAGCCCCGGTAGACCCCGCCGATACCAAAGCGTCCGCCTTACCGGAGGCGACGAGGCGGGCGGCGACGAGGATCGAGGAACCCGGTTTGTCGCGGAGGGCTCGGGCCGGATTGTCACCCATCTCAACAACTTCGGGCGCCTCTACCACTTCCAGGTCGGATCCGGAGGCAAGCAGGATCGGCGCAACTACCTCGCTCCGCCCGACCAGGACCACCTCGTGGCCCTGGTCGGTAGCCATGAGCGCCCCCGCCACGATTTCCGCCGGACCCCGGTCGGTTCCCATCACATCCAGTACTATCCGCGCCACGGAAATCCTCTCATGTAGCTTTTCTGTAACCCCGATTTTTCATGCTTGGGGTTTGAATGGGTAGCCGAGAGAGATGCGATGAACTCTCTATCCTGGGAGGATAGCCGTTTGGCGGCCTCGCCTGGCCGAAGTGTGACTCTTCACCGCAGGGTGAACGCCGGGACGCCCCACGAAAGTGTGCTTGACATGGCCTTTCGGGTTTCGGTGTGTCTGGGGCACGAAGAATCGGGGTTAACCCCGTACGAGGCGAGCCGATCCGCGAGCAGACCGGGTAGACGGGCAAGACCACAACCGGGAAACCCTGATAGGGTCGGGATCGCCGGTGGTGAACTGTCTGTCCTTCTACCAAACCTCTACAACAACCCGGCCCCGGTAGGCGCCACAACCTTCGGGCCCGGTACAGGCTCGATGCGGTAGCTTGGGGCTACCACAACGCGGACAGGCGACGGTACGCACGGGACGGAGCTTCATCGCTTCCGCCTTCCGACGCCTCGTTCGGGAGCGCGACATTTTCTTTTTCGGTACTGCCATGGCGTACCCCTTCTTCGATTGTGAACTAGCCGGATCCGCCTATCGACCGGAGCGGTCCCCGGATTCTTCTAGCCAGCCTTTCAACACGGCAAACGGAGAACCAAGCTCCGTGGTGTGCCCGGCGCACGGCTCTATATTCAAGTCGGTTCCACAGATCGGGCAAAGACCCCGGCAAGTCTTGGAGCATAGCGGGACCAACGGCGCCGACAAGCACAGTTCGTCGTGAAAGACACCGTGGAGGTCAATAGAACCGTCTGGAGCGATCCCGAGGACGTCATCGTTGGGAACTTCGCCGCAGAGTTGAACTATCGGCGCGCTTATGTCGGACCTTACCTCGCCCAAGCACCGATTGCAGCGTAACCGGAAAGAAGTACTTACCTCCCCCCGTACGAGCAGCGCTCCACCCGTCTCCTGAAGGTCGAGGTCGGCGCGCACCGGACCACAATCGTCAATCTGGTCGAGGTCGATAGCCATCAGCCCCGTGAGGACCACCCGGCGTCGGGCGCCGGGTCGGTTCAGGAGGTCGGCCACATGAACTACGAAGGGATGGCCGCCGGAGTTCGAGGATTCTGGCATCGCCGGATCAACGAAGACAACGCACCTAATTGCCGACCGTTCGCGGTTGGCGGAGTTCATCCCTCACTTCGCGCACCTGATCACGGACCCTCGACAGGAGTCCTTCCAACCGTTGGAGCCGATCATCCGCGTAGTCCTCGGCTTCCAGGCGGATACGGTTCGCCTGGTCCTCGGCCCGGCGGACGAGGATGTTCGCCTGTTCGGTCGCTTCGGCGATGATGTTGGTGTCGGCCACCATCTCATCGGCCTTCCGGCGAGCCCTCTCCACCAGTTTTCTGACCCGTTCGTTGGTCCTCGCCACGAAACTGTCCCGCTCCCTGACCATCCACCGGGCGGCTCGAAGCTCATCGGGTAGGCGCGCCTGGATTATGTCCAACGTCTGCAACATCTGCTCACGGTCGAGGATCACCTTGCCGGAGGCCGGGATGGTCTTTGCCTCCGATATGGCGATGATCATCTCCGAAATCAAGTCCTGGACCTCCCCGACTACGGGGACGACCGTAGGACGATCCTCGATGCGGCCTCCACCTCGTTCAGGGCTCATTGCTCCACCGTTCTTTCATCAATAGGGCTACGTCATCGGGCACCAAGCCATCCACCGTACCTCCAAGGCTCCCGACCTCCTTGACCAACGATGAGGAAAGGTAGGCATGTTCCGGGCTGGTCGGTATGAATACAGTATCGATCCCGGCCAGGCGATGGTTCATCTGCGCCATCTGTAGTTCGTAATCGAAATCGGAAACCGCCCGCAGCCCCTTCACGATTACATTCACTTTCCTGTACCCGGCAAAGTCAACCAGCAAACCCTCGAATGAGGCAATCTCGACCTTCGGTTCGTCCCTGAACAACTGTTCCAGTATGGCGACCCGCTCTTCCGTCCTGAACATCGGCTCTTTCGAGAGGTTTCTGATCACCGCCACCACCACCCGGTCAAACAGGAAGATGCTCCTCCTGATCACATCCATATGTCCGTTGGTCGGAGGATCAAAGCTTCCCGGACAGACCGCTGTCGACACGTTATGCCCTCCCTGAGTCGGTTCGCACAAAATCTAACCGGTGATCCCGCCTAATCATCGAATATCGGTGTCCTCAAGAAGCGCCAGAGACATGTTGTCCCGTAGACTCGGGCGCCGTCCGGGCGGAATCCCGGCGCGGACGGCATTTCGTCACCGGTTCGCCGATGAACGATAACGGTTGCCTGGTTGCGGATCACGGGCCCGAGCAACCCCATGACCCTTTCCACCGAGGCCGTCGTATCCGGGTAGGGAGGATCAAGGAAGGCCAGATCATATAGTCCCTGATCAGCCCTCGCGACCCGAGCCTTCCGCCGAGACAGGAACCGGATGACATCCATGGGTGCAATACACCCGTCCAGCCCCACAGCCGCCACGTTCTCACGCAGCGAGCGGACTGCTGCAGGGTGGCGTTCCACGAACACGGCCGACGAGGCGCCCCGGCTCAGCGCTTCGAGCCCCAACGATCCGGTCCCGGCGTAGAGATCCAACACATCGGCCTCCGACACGATCTCGGCGATCGACGAGAAGAGTGCTTCCCGAACCCGGTCGGTCATCGGTCTGGTAACGAGACCGGGAGGCGCCTTCAACCTGCGGCCCTTGGCAAGCCCGCCGATTATCCTCACCGGAAGTTCCGGTTCCTCATGAGCGGAATAGCCATTCGACTTCGTCCCCGAGCAGCGCCCTCACCTCATCTCGAATGTCAGAGTGCTGAGCCAGGGTGGGATCCCCCGCCACCAGCGCGAATGCTTCCCGGCGAGCGGAGGAGAGTTCCTTTCGGTCTCGCAGAATGTCGGCGATCCGCAGATCCGAGAATCCCGATTGCCTGGCCCCGAACACCGTTCCATGGCCTCGAATACGCAGATCCTCCTCCGCCAGGCGGAACCCGTCGGAGATCCTGACCATGGCGTCTATGCGCTGCCTTCCCTCTTTGGTAACAGGATCGGCCATGAGGATGCACTGGCCCGGGTGGGAACCTCGCCCCACCCTGCCGCGCAACTGATGAAGCTGGCTGAGACCGAATCGGTCGGCGTCTCGAATGACCATGACGGTGGCGTTGGGGACATCGATACCGACCTCGATCACGGTGGTGGAGACCAGCACATCCACCTCCCCCGACCGGAAGGCGTTCATGACCAGTTCCTTGTGGCCCGACGCCATCTGGCCGTGCAGGAGACCGATGCTCATTTCGGGAAACTCCCTGGTCAGCCGGCGGCTCTCCGCCACCGCCGAGGCGGCCTCCACCTGATCGGATCCCTCCACCAGGGGACATACCACAAAGGCTTGCCTGCCCTTTTCGATCTCATCCCGTATGGCCTGCTGCACCCGATCGGTCCCCCCGGCATCCAGGTTGGCCGCCCAGGTGCGAACAGGGGTCCGTCCGGGGGGCATCTCATCGATCTCCGACACATCGAGGTCCCCGTATAGGGTCATGGACAGGGTACGGGGGATGGGCGTGGCGGTCATGATCAGCAGATCGGGGTCCACGCCGGCCGCCTTGTCCTTGAGCTTCACCCTCTGATGTACGCCAAACCGATGTTGTTCATCCACCACCGCCACCCCGAGACGACCGAACCTGACATCTTCCTGAATCAAGGCATGGGTACCGATCACTATATCGATCCCACCATCCGCAATCCGCCGCAGGAGTTCATCCCGCTTGTGCCTACCGATCGGGTTCCCGCTCACCTCGGCCCGATGGCCGGTGAGGAGCGCCACTTCGACTTGAGGATCATCCGGCTCGGGAACCAAACCGTCGAACAGTGATCCGGTAGCGGTAACGGAGGACGCCATGCCCGCCTCGGCGAGCAAGCCCACGATGCCTTCATAATGCTGTTCGGCGAGGATCTCGGTGGGCGCCATCACCGCCGCCTGATAACCGCCCTGCACTCCTACGAGAACGGTGGCGACCGCCACCACCGTCTTCCCGGAACCGACCTCACCCTGTACGAGCCGGTGCATAGGATGCGCGGACGCAAGATTCTGCTTGATCTCGTCTATAACTCTTCTTTGGGCGCCGGTCAACCGGTAGGGAAGACGCCTGACGAAATGCTCGACCAACTCCGGACGGGAATCAAGGGAATGCACAATGCCCCGCGATGTCTGCGTCTTGCGGTGCTTGGCCATCGCCAGAGCCACTTCGAGGCGGAAGAACTCGTCGAAGACCAGTCTTCGACGAGCCGGACCGATCTCCTGCATGGCGCCGGGAAAGTGGACCGACCCGATTGCATTATCCCGGCCCATCAAACCGAGCCGCTCTCTCATGTCCGGCGGGAGTGGATCAGCGATCGGCCGCGCCCGCTTCAGCGCGTTATGAACACCCATCCGAAGATAGTTGGGGGCGGCCTCCCCCACGGCCCGGTAGACCGGCGCCACCCGCCCGACCGCCAGATTCTCCCTTCCGGACGCAAGGATGTCCACCGCCGGTGAGTTGATCTGCAACCGCCCTCGGTAACGTTCTATCTTGCCCGAGATCGCCACCTCGGAACCACGGGGAAGTCGGCGCGCCTGATACTCCTGGTTGAACCAGACGGCGGAGATCGAACCCCGATCACTTCGGATGACTGCTTCTACTATCACCATGCGCCGCCTCGGCCGTCGCACATTCACCCGCTCCACCCGTCCGATCACCGTTGCTTCCGCCCCCACCTCAACCTCGTCCGCCCCCATGACCTGGGACCGGTCTATATACCGGCGGGGAGGAATCAACAGCAGATCGGTAACCGAGCGTATTCCCTTCTTTCGGAGTGAGGCGGTGCTCTTACCCCCTAACCACTTGACCCTTTCGACGCCGATACCGTGCAGATAGGCAAGGCTTCGTTCGGAACGTCGGGATGTCGGAGGTGGGCTGACCATTGGATCCATCCACGCCAGAATACGACAATCGAACAGCAGGTTGGAAGGCCGGGAAGGACGCGGGCGCCGAGAGGGACTAGACTCACCTGCATGCAAGGAGTGGTCAAGATTTACGATCCGAGCACCGGCGCCGGGATTGTCGTGGTCGATGAGGACCGGAGCGAGGTCTACCTGAGGGCCGGGTCCCTGGCGGGCAGCGTGTTCCGTCTCCTACGTCAGGGTCAGCGAATCAATTTCGAAGTCGAACAGGATGGCGGTCAGCCCTTCGCCTACTCGGTCCGCATGGGATCAGATGGCAGGTAGACCACGGGGGTCGGCTAACTCCTTGTACTCGTTACCATCGACTGCTACAGACCGAGAGGAGCATAGTGGTTGAAGCATACGTGCTCATCCAGACGGAGGTCGGCAAGGCAAAGGTTGTCGCCGACCAGGTTCGGAACATCGCCGGAATCGCATCGGCGCACGATGTGACCGGTCCTTACGATGTCATAGTCAAGGCCGAAGCGGCCGATGTCGATCAGTTGGGTAGACTGGTCGTCACGGGGATCCAATCCATCGACGGGATCACTCGAACCCTTACCTGCCCGGTCGTCAACCTGTAGCCCGAATCACCCAACCGGAAGGCATCGATGCGGGCGGGAGGGCGTCAAAAGCCCGGGGCCGGTCCGGCGTTCGATGGAACTTCTTCCAGCGCCGTCCTACCCGTCGCCTGAAGCGGCGCCGATATCGACCGGTTAACGACCGTCCGCTATCGGGGATAGCGTCGACATATAGGGTCGGTGCACGGATAACTATCTCAACCCAGCTTCGCCGAGATGGAGGCGGCGCTTTGCAGGGCCACTCCGTCAGCGCCGGAGGTAGAGAACACCCTGGGTTTAGCGTTCTCGATCTCCTTCACCAGATCGAGAACGATCCGGCGGCGGCCCAACGGTGGATCCACCCACAGATACAGCGAAAGGCTGCCCGGGATCGTATTGATCTCGTTAACCCACAGGTCACCGTCACGCTCCAGGAAATCCAACCTGGCAATCGACCTGATTCCGACCAGTCGGGTTACTGCGGCGGCCATCGACCTGATACGCGCCTCCACCTCTTCGGGAATACTCGCCGGAAGTTCTCGGGCAGAACCTTCGATGCCGCCCCCTGATAGGTATTTTTCTTCGTAACCGTAAAATTGTCCGCTGACCGGCGACTCGATGGCCGACAACTGGAACTCGGGATGGGTGCGAATTGCGATATTGAGATCGCGCCCCCCCGAAAGATACGGCTCGATCACCCCGCCACGATCCATATGTGGTGAAGAACGCAGCAAATCGAGCGCCGTCCGGTAGTCCTCGACTACCTGGATACCGATAGAGGATCCGCCGAAACGAGGCTTGACGATGTAGGGGGGCGGAAAGTCCGGTTCCGATTCGGCGGTACCTAACTGTCGAGGCAGGGTTGGCAGCCCTGACGACAGCATCAGGGCGCCGAAAGCCAACTTGTCCATGGCCAGCGCCGAGGAGGCGGCGCCGGGACCCGAGTACCGGATCCCCGCGATGTCGAGAGCCCCTTGCAGGGTTCCGTCCTCGCCGGGCCCGCCGTGGCAGCACAATAGGACCGCGCCCACATCCAACCGGCGGCGCTTGGCCATCCACCCTGCCTGTGGCTCGGCCACGAACCGCAGTTCCTTCGACTTGGACGGCGGCCCGGCCACGAAGTCGGAGGCTTCATGCTTCGGATCAACCCGATACCAGCGCCCTACCCTCGACCAGTAGATGGCGATCGGTCGGCGCCCCGCCTCGGCGAGCAGACGGGCAGCTTGCAGCCCGGTAAGAACGCTGATGTCGTGTTCCGGGGACGGACCCCCGAACACCACCGCCGGATTAGTCATCCGTCACCTCCCGATCATCCGGATCCGGCCTGGATCCGCTAGCAATCTCCTCTGTTCGAGGCGAGTCCGTGGCGAAGATTCTCCTCCGACGCCGGTTCGCGCTCCGCATCACAAGAGATGGATGGTAATGGTCCCTGGTTCTCCTGAGGGCTACGCAGTTCGCGAGGATAGCGAAACCGG
>CAZEZF010000037.1:0-28200 GCA_964516495.1 uncultured Acidimicrobiia bacterium
TGCAGGGGTTTGAATGGGTAACCGAGAGAGATGCAATGAACTCTCTGACCTGGGAGGATAGCCGCTTGACGGCCTCGCCAGGCCGGGGTGTGACCCTTCACCCGAAGGTGAACGCCGGGGCGCGTCGTGAGAGTGGGCTTGACGTGGCCTTTTAAAGGTTCGGTGTGTCCGGGGCATGAAGAATCAGGGTTAATCGGGTCCGGTCGATTCTACAGTGCTGCGGTTCGATCCGGAACGAAGCGGTTTCGCATGCGCCAGGTGTAACGGAAGGTATGAATAGTCAGGGTCAATAAGGGGCAATTTGACAACTTCGTGGTCTATGGTGACACTATTCGCCTGGAATCCAAGGCGGAGGTAGGTGCAATTATGCGCGGGAATAATGACGGTAGGCGACTGTACAAGCTGGTCGCGTTGACAGCCATTTTGGCGCTCATCGCGGTGGCGTGCGGGTCCGACGACGCGGAGGAAGTCACCACGACGGCGGCGACGGTGGAGCAGGTAACCACGACAGAGGCTATGGCGGAGGAGACCGCTACAACAGAGGCCATGGCGGAGGAGACCGCTACGACAGAGGCTATGGCGGAGGAGACCACCGCTACAACAGAGGCTATGGCGGAGGAGACCGCTACGACGGAAGCCATGATGGAGGAAGATGTCGAGTTAGTGGTTGCGATCGGCCAGGATATAGCGGTCCGTGATCAGCGGCTTCCGGGGAACTCTGCTGCGGCATTCTCCGCGAACCGCCACATCACCGAAAGCCTAACCTTCTTCAATGCGGACGGTTCGGAACTTATGCCCGTGCTCGCCACGAGCTGGGACCAGGTAGAGCCTACCCGCTGGCGGTTCAGTCTGAGAGAGGGTGTCAAGTTCCACAACGGAAATGACTTCAACGCCGATACGGCTCTCTATAGCTTTGAGAAGTCACTTGATCCCGACTTTACGACCTGGTACGGGTTCGTAATCAATCCGGTGATCGCCGGTGTCGAGAAAGTGGACGATTACACGATCGATGTCGTCACCAACGATCCCACTCCACTATTGCCCAACATGCTGGCGGTAGTTGATATGGTCGACCCGGCATACGATGTCGGTGAGCAGCAGAACATCGCTCCTGTTGGTACCGGGCCGTACGTGTTCAACGAGTTCGTTCCGCTCTCCCACTATGTAATGGATCGCAATGACGGCTACTGGGGCGGCGCCGAGCATTACTCCCGCCTCACCTGGCGGATCATTCCCGAGCAGACGACCCGGGTACAGGCGCTCCTCAGTGGCGAGGTGTCGGCGATCAACGCCATTTCGACCGAGAACATCAACCAGATCAGCGGCGCCGGCGGATTCACGATCGCCGGTTCGCCGACCACCCGTCTGATCATGATCGCCCTCCGGGGTGACCGCGCTCCGCTCGACAACCCGCTCGTTCGTCAGGCAATGAACTACGCCGTCGACAAGGAGACCATTGTTGAGGCGATTCTTCCCGGCATCGCGGTGCCGGCCAACGGGATACTCACGTCGAACATCCCGGGCGCCAACGCCGCGGTTGATCCGTTGGGGCCGTGGCCCTACGATCCGGATCGGGCGCGTGAACTGCTCGACGAGGCGGGCTACGCCGGAGAACCGATCACCATCGCTGTCGGCGCGGGAAGGTATCCGAGTGATGACCTGGTCGGTCAGGCGGCGGTCGCCCAGATGCAGGAAGTCGGTCTCAACATTCAGCTCGAGGCTATCGAATACTCGACTATGCAAGCCGAGTTGTCCAATAGGGAGACCGCCGCGTACGACGGTTGGCTCCAGGGATGGGGTTCGTTCTACCTGTCGCCTACCTACGAGCTCGAGGCTTTCTTCGGTGGCGCTGACGGGGCGTTGCCGCTGTTCTACAGCAACGCCGACTACCAGACGGCCATCGAGGCGGCTATCGCCGCTCCTTCCCTCGATGAGATGGTGGAGCCCGCAAGGACCGCCGAGCGGATCGCCTGGGAGGATGCCGGTGGAGTCTTCCTGTACTTCCCGGTGGAGAATCTGGCTACGGTTGACTCGTTGCAGGGTTTCTCGGCCCGATTCGACGAGTTCTTCTACTTCTCGGGAACGTCCCTCGGTTGACACAGACCGTATAAAATAGAAACGGGAGGGGGTGGCGACGCCCCCTCCCGTTCTTACATGTCCCTTTCTGATCGGAGCCCGATTTGACCCTTCGCTACCTGCTACGAAGGCTGTTTCATGCTCTGATCATCGTCGTGCTTGTCACGATCGTTGTTTTCGCTCTCGTAAACGTGGTACCCGGTGACCCGGCCTTCCTGATTCTGGGTGACGGGGCGACGCCCGAGGCCGTGGCGGCCCTCCGAGCCCAGATGGGCTTGGACGAACCGCTCTGGGCGCAGTACCTCCAGTACATGGGTGGGGTCATCCGAGCGGATTTCGGAACTTCGATAGCCGCCCGACTTCCGGTGTTGGAGGTGATCAAGCCGACGGTGGTTCCCACGATCATCCTGATCGGTTCCGCGGTGGGCCTAGCGATTGTGATCGGCATTCCGCTGGGAATCTTCGCCGGGATAAAGCGTGGCACAGTGGTTGACAGGGGGGCTCTGATGGTTGCGCTGGCCGGCCAGTCGATACCCGCCTTCTGGTTGGGGCTCATCCTGATATCGGTGGTGGCCTTCCGAATGGGCCTCCTGCCGACTTCGGGATACGGAACCCCGAAGCACCTCATCCTTCCGGCTATCGCGTTAGCGCCTACCGCGATGGGAATGCTGCTGAGGGTGACCCGCATCGGCATGATCGAGTCCCTGAGCGAGGACTACATACTCACAGCCCGGGCCAAGGGCGCCCGATCCGGGCGGGTTTATATCAGGCATGCCTTCAAGAATGCCGCTATACCTGTCGTGACCATCGTGGGTCTTCAGCTAGGCGCTCTGCTTGGTGGAGCGATCGTTACCGAGACCGTGTTCGCCTGGCCCGGATTCGGCCGCTTGGCGGTGAACGCGTTGACAGCGCGCGACTGGCCGGTTGTCAGGACCATCGTCCTTCTCGTGGCGGTGGGGCTGGTGTTCATCAACATAATCGTCGACCTGATATACGCGCACCTTGATAAGAGGGTCCGGTTCGGATGAGCGGAGACGCTACGGCTACTCTTTCTCAGGCCGGGCCCGCCGGCCGCATGTCCAGAATCCGGAGAGTTCTGTGGCGGGATGGCCGGCTTGCCCTAGTGGGTGGATGCATCATCCTCGTAGTCCTGCTGTCGGCGATCTTCGGGCCGATGATCACGTCGATCGACCCCCTGCACCAGGACCTGCTGGGCCGATTGAACGGACCGGGTTGGGTGGACGGTGAGGGGGTCCGCCATCTCCTCGGTACTGACGAACTAGGGCGTGATGTCCTGATCCGGGTGCTTGTAGGCGCCCGTTACTCCCTGGCGATCAGCGTCTCGGCCGTGTTGGGCGCCATAGTAATCGGCGGGATTGCCGGGCTGGTGGCCGGATTCGCCGGTGGTTTCCTGGACGACCTGATCATGAGGATTGTCGATGTCCAATTGAGCTTCCCCGTAGTGTTGCTGGCGCTTGCCTTGGTGGCGATTGTCGGACCAAGCGCCGGCAACGTGGTGCTGGTCTTCACCCTGACGGGATGGCCGATCTTTGCCAGAACCACCAGGGCTTCGACTCTCGTACTCAGGTCTCGGGACTTCGTTGACGCGGCGGTGGGGATGGGATCGAGGACAAGCACCGTGTTGAGGCGCCACATTCTTCCGAACGCTCTCGGGCCGCTTACGGTGGTAGCCAGCTTCGAGTTGGCCAAGGTTCTGATCTTCGAGTCTTCGTTGAGCTTCCTGGGACTCGGTGTCCAGTTGCCGACCCCCACCTGGGGCAACATGATGGCGGGGGGACGAGACTTTCTGGAATCGGCCTGGTGGATCACCTTCTTCCCCGGGATAATCCTCGTCCTCACCGCCGCCGCCACGAACTGGCTCGGTGACGGACTTAACGCCGTGATCGACCCGAAACAACGCCGACGGCGATGACCGGTCCCGCTGTCGCGGCGCCGCTGAGCGATCCTTGTAGACAACTAGCGATGCTGGGTGATCGGGTTTCCGCAATGTTCGAGCGGGTGTTGGAGTCCGGGGTCTTTATCGCCGGGCCGGAGAGTTTAGCCCTCGAAAGCGAGTTTGCTGCGTGGTTGGGTCACGATTCGGGCTTGTGCGTATCGTCGGGAACCGCCGCTCTGGAGTCGGTATTGCACGCCTTCGGCGTCAGCGGCGGGGATGCGGTGGCCGTAACCGCCAACCTGGATATCTCAGCGGTGACTCCGGTGATCCGTCTGGGAGCGGAACCCACCTGGGTGGATGTGGCGCCGGGAACAACCGGAATGAGTGTCGATGACCTGGAGGCCCGGTGGCATGACCGGATCAGGGCGGTGCTGCTGGTGCATACCCATGGTTATCCGGCCGACGCGGCTGCGATCGCCGCGATAGCGTGTGAGCGAGGAGTCCCCCTGATAGAGGACATCACCCATTCGCCGGGGGTGTGGTTAGACGGTCGTCGCGCGGGTACATTCGGTCGGATGGCGATCATGAGTTGCGCACCGACCAAGCCGCTGGGCGCCATAGGGAGTCTGGGTCTGGTCTCGTCCGATGACGTCGATCTGATCCGTAGGGCCCGCCGCTATGCATCCTACGGGTTCAAGCTGTCAAGTCTTGAAGCGCTCCATAGTGGATGGATCGGGCCGTGGTTCGATTACGTGACTGTTGGGATCAACGGCCTTCCCGATGAGCTGCAGGCCGGCATCGTCCGGTTGAAACTTCCCCTGATAGACGGTTGGGCGGAGCGGCGCCGCCGGATAGCCGCTCGTTACGACGACTTCTTTGCCCAAGCCGGACCGGGCCACGCGGCGCCGGTAGCTAGTCCTTCAGGCGCCCGCCCGGCCCCGCGTAGCTATGTGATCCTGGCCAGGGAAAGAGACCGGTTGGCGAAGACACTGGCGGATCGAGGAATCGCCACGTCATACAACTACGTTCCTGCACTCCACCGCCAGCAGGTTTTTGCAGGCCGCGGTCCGATCAGTCTGCCCGCCACCGACCAACTGGATGCTACGATTCTCGGCTTGCCGAACGCACCCGAAAACCCCGACTCCGCAACCGACTGGGTGTGTGAAGCGCTCCGGGAGACGCTAGGAGCGTCCTGAAAACCCTCCGGCCCGACCCGACGACCGATGGTAAACGCCCTGGTCAGCGGGTGTAGGGCCAACCCGCCCCCCCCGCTTCTTCAGCACCCTCCTAACCCACGTGTGGCAGCGGACCGGTGAGCAGCCGGGCCGGCGTTTCGACGGTCATGGTTCGCCAGCGAGCGTCGTCGATCCCCACCTCGGCAAATCGTCGACGGAGGGTGGTCGGCAGGTGCCCCAATCCCCAGCCGCCCCATTGACGGGTCATCATCCGGTAGCAGAGATCGTGTGACAACAGGATCCGGCGCCCGTGGCCTCGCCGCCACAGGTCGGCTACTTCACGGATTCGGCGGGTGTCCGAAGGCAGCGGGACAAAGAAGCCGTCACGGGTGAACCCGGTTTCGAAACCGAAAGTGTCATACTCGAGAACCACTCCTCTGGCCAGGAGTTCGTCCTGGTACCCGGGATCGTCGCCGGATCCGTCCTGGTGGCATAACACCAACCGGTAGGGATCCCCGCCGGCGGCGATGAACCGGTCTACAACCGCGATGGTGGACGGTCTGGTTTCCGGGAGGGCGCCGGAAACCACATGGACCCAGACCGAGGCGCCGGTTAGCGAGGCGGCGACTGCCGCGGCCTCTAGAACCTTGAGTTCGCACGTTTCCAGTCCCTCGATGCCGATCTCCCCGATGACCCCGGCCGGAGGATCCCGATCCTCGTGCGGGGTCAGGTCGGCGACCATCATGGAAACGAGATCATCCAGGGACGCGGCGTGTACCCAGTCAGGGTGTGACAGGTGGACGTACACCCCGGTTGAACCGATTATGTTCACCCCGCTCGCGGTGGCTACCGTGGCCAAGGATCGGCGGTCAGGCCCCAGGCCGACCGTGGTGAGATCAACCACCGTGCCCCCGCCCGCTTCGACGAACGGCCGGAGTTCAAAGACCGCGTCCTCGGGTGAGGTGCGCCGCAGGTTGACTTTGTGACTAGCCGGCGAAGCGACCAATCGCCACCTATCTCCGGGATCGAAGGGCAACGCTACCTCCTTCTCCGAGCCGGGTCGGTAACGACACTCGAAGTCGATGATCAGATGTTCGTGAGGCAACGTGAATCCGAGGGCGGATCGGGGGACCGGCCCGAGGACGGTTTGTGCGTATCCGGGACGGATGTTCATATCGGATCCATTGGCCATGAGCCGACCTCTGCATGACGGGAGCAAGGACAAACAGGGCTAGGGTACTGGTGGCGGCGCCAACGGAGTGGCGTCCGGAACCCGCAAGACGGAGGTTTGACTTAATGCCTGACCGGGCCCGCATCGCTCTATCCATTTCCACCAGGTCTAACGGGACCGCCCCTACCCTGCCGACCTATCGCGGTTTTGTCCTCGGGTTCGAGGACCTCTCCAAGCGCAGCGACATTGCAATGCCGGTGGATTGGGTACTCCTGGATGACCATGGTGACCCGTATCAGTCGGCGCTCCTTGCCGAAACGGTAGCCGCCGACCCCAGGTTCATCGGGGTGGTAGGCCCTATGGGTTCGTCGGAGGCTTTTGCCAACGCCCCGGTTTTTGACGCAGCCGGGATTCTTCAGGTCAGTCCATGCGCTTCCCACCCTGACCTGTGCAATAAAGGCTATGGAACCTTCCATCGGCTGGTAGCCAACGAAGAGACGCAGGGAGGAGCGTTGGCGCGGCTGGCCACCGACCAACTCGAAGCTACCAAAGTGGCCGTGGTACACGACGCAGACGCGTTCGGCCGCTCCGTGGCCGACAACTTCTCCGCGGCTCTCGAGTCCGTAGGAGGGTCCATCTCGACACGGGTATCGATCAGCAAGACCGACAGCGAGTTCGGGGACTTGGCCAGGGTGGTGGCCGCGTCGGATCCGGAGGTGGTTTTCTTCGGGGTGCACGCAACCGAAGGGCTCCTCGTCTCGGCGGCGATCCGTGAAGCGGGTTGCTCGGCGCCTTTTCTCGGTACCGACGCCTTGAAGACCTCCTTCTTTCTCGGCGGCGGTGAACCCGGGGAAGAGGTTGTGCACACCCACACCGGGGCTGACTTTCGTCGCCTCGAGTCGGCTAGATCCTTCCGCGATCGCTACGTGGCGTCCTATCCCGAGGACAGCACCTACAGTCCTGAGGCCTATGACAGCGTGATGATGATCGGCGAAGCCCTCAAGCAGGCCGGCGCCGTTTCGCGTTCCGCGATGCTCGACGCCTTCAAGGCCCTGGCCCCCTATGAGGGGATCACCGGTACGGTGTCTTTCGACGAGACAGGTGAACGAGTGGACGCTCCCGTCAGCTGGTACCGGGTTGTCCGGCAGGACGGAGAGCGGGTGATGCAATACCAGGGCGTCGTAGTGTAGGCAGCCAAGGAGTCCCCGGTTCCCCGACCACAGAAAGGCAGTTAATGGTTAGCAAGAACATCACAATCATCGAGGTTGCCGACGCGGACGGTGTCGTGGCGACGATTCCGGTCGGAACGGCGATCGGAGACACCGAAGGTCCCTGTCTGGCGGTCATCGGGGGAGTGCACGGGACCGAATATGCGGCCCAGGACGGAACGGTCGAGTTCTGGAACGAGATCGATGCGTCTGAGCTAAGCGGTTCGGTGCGGGTCGTCTTGTGCGCCGACACGCTGGCTCTGGAGGGCCACAGCGCGTACGTGAATCCTGTGGACGGGAATAACCTGAATCGGGTCTGGCCGGGCGACCCGGACGGCACTATCACCGAGCGGATCGCTCATGCGATAACGACCCAGGTAATTTCTTACTCCGATGCAGTGATCGATGTTCATGGCGGCGAATGGGACGAGGACATCGACTGCTTCATCATTACCCATCGGGTCGGGGATGAAGACCTCGACCGGCGAACCCTCGAGTTGTCGATGGCGCTGGGATTCACTTTCGTGGAGGTGACCGATGCGCACGGCCCGATACTCGGTGTCGGGACCGGGTCGGGTGAGGCGATGAAAGGCGGCCGTCCCGCTTTGACCCTCGAAGCCGGCGGGGTAGCTAGGCGCGAGCGTCGCTTTATCGACGCCCACAAGTACGCCCTCCGCAATGCTCTCCGCCATATGGACATCCTGGAGGGGGATCCGATCATGTGGGATGGTGAACCTATTCTTCTGGATCATGGAATCCTCATGAAAACCACCGAGGGCGGGATCTACGAACCTGCGGTCGAGATAGGCCAGTGGATCGAAGCAGGCGCAGTGTTCGCCCGGGTTCGGTCCTACTCGGGCGAGGTGATAGAGGAGGTTCGGGCGCCCGAAGCCGGAACGGTTCTGGATGTGATCGTTGCCCGGGCGATCAAGCCCGGTGGTTTCGGGGGCAAGATCGGCGTTCTCTGAGCGGAGAGGTGTGACATGGGAATTCGAGGTAGAGTCGCCATCGTTACCGGCGCGGCGAGCGGGATCGGGTTCGGAGTGGCCGATCACCTGGCCGAGTTGGGGGCGCGGGTAGCGATCTTCGACATCGATCCGGCCGGCGCCGAAGCCGCCGAGAAGTTGTCCGATACGTACGGGCGAGACGCAGCCGCATCCGCGGTCGTCGATCTGACCAACCGCAGCGAGGTGGAGCGGACGGTCCAGGATGTCGCCGACAGGCTGGGGTCGATAGACATTGTGGTCAACAACGCCGGAGTCATCACCCCACCCACCGATATCGACAAGTTGTCCGAGCAGGATTGGGATTGGGTAATGAACACTAATATCAAGTCCCAATACCTGCTGTGTAGCGTTACAGTGCCCTATATGAAGAAGGCGGGGTTCGGCAGGATCATCAACATCGCCTCACGGAGTTGGCTCGGTGGGACAGGACTGGCCAACTATTCAGCCTCCAAGGCGGCGGTGGTCGGGTTCACGCGCAGCCTCGCCATCGAACTCGGACCGGTCGGGATCACTGTTAATTGCGTGTCCCCGACCCTGGTGGTGACTCCTCTGTTTCTCAATACGCCCGAGTCGGATCAGGCCAACGTGCTGGCGCGGGTCGCTCGCCAACCGATCGCCCGACCGGGCACCGCGCGAGACATCGCCCAGGCGGTACAGTTCTTCGCGGATGAGCACTCCTCCTACATCACCGGTCAGCACATCTACGTCGGCGGCGGCGGCGACCTGATGTACAGCACGCCGTAGCGGTTTTCGTGCTGTGGTAGTCGACTTTCGTGTAAATCCTCCGTTCAAGTCGCTGAACGACGTCCACTTCTTCCGTTCTCGACCAGAGGTGGAGGATCCGGTCAGCGGCAGTCCGTTTGCCCACGATAGGGAGACTCCCCCCTCTTTCCACGACCGTTCGATGGAGACGTTCGTGGGCGAAATGGAAGCGGCGGGTGTAGACCACGGAGTGGTCATGGGTCAGCATGTGGCGGCTCGTTGGGGTAGTTCCAACAATGACGATGTGGCTGAACTGGTGCGTTCGGCGCCAGGACGGTTTTCCGGCTTTGCCGGACTCCAACCTCATGCCCGGGATCTACCGGGGGAAGCGGAACGGGCTGTGCGAGGCCTCGGGCTGGTCGGGATCGCCCTGACCCCGGGATGGGCTGATCCTCCGGTTCACGATGATGACCGAACTCTGCTTCCCCTCTACCAGTGGTGTTCGGACAACGGGGTTCCCGTGATGGTTACGAGTTCCCACTTCATCGGCCCCGACATGCTTCACGCCCACCCCGTATACCTCCAGAAAGTGGCCCTGCAGTTTCCCGAACTCACCCTTATCGTGGGCCACGGCTCGTGGCCTTGGACCACTGCCGCCTGCTCCTTGGCCATGCGGTGTGCCAACGTGTACCTAATGCCGGAGTTCTACATGTACCTTCCGGGAATGCCGGGCAGCCGGGACTATGTGGATGCCGCCAACGGTTTCCTCAAGCACCGGATGCTCTACTCGTCTTGCTATCCGAGCAACAGTCTCTCCAGGGCGTTGGAGCATTTCCGGGCGCTCGATTTGACCGAGTCGGCGCAAGAGCACCTGCTCTCGATCAACGCCGTTCGCCTCTTAGGTCTCGACGATTGAACGAGCGCCCGGTTGTTCTGATTACGGGAGGGGCCGGTGACATCGCCCTCGGTACCGCCGTCAGGCTTGGGGCGGCCGGGATGCGGCCCGTGCTGGCCGACATTTCCGAGGAACGGCTGGACTCGGCGGCGGCGGCGGTCCAGGCCTCGGGAGGTAGCTGTGATCGGCGGATCGTGGACCTGTCATCCGCCGACGCCTGCGCCGGTCTGGTCAACGATGTTTGGGACACTATCGGGCCTATCGAAACTCTGATTAACGCGGCCGCGGTCACCCACCGGGCCCTAATCCACGAGTTCACCCCCGTCATGTGGGAGCGTCTGGTGGCGGTGAACCTATCATCGGTGTTCTGGACGTGTCGAACAGTTATCACCCGGATGTTGAGCGAGGAGTTGGAGGGCGTGATCGTCAACATCGGGTCTGTTTCCGGTATCCGCGGCATAGCCGGCAGCCCGGCCTATTCCGCTACCAAGGGCGGGGTGGTAGCCCTTTCCCGAGCTCTCGCTTTCGACTACGCCAGAAGCGGTATCCGGATTCACGCCATCACCCCTCCCGCAGTAGATACTCGTCTTTATCGGGCGATGTTCGAGTCGGAAGCGAATCCGGCGCGGGCCCGAGCCGCTTACGAAGCGCAACAGGTTCCAGGCCGGGTTCTCACCGTCGCCGAGATTGTCGCCCTTATCGAATACCTCGTCAGAGGTGAAGGCCCGATGTATTCATCGGATCCGTTGGTCTGGTGACCTTGGTACTGCCGACGGGTCGGCTGACTTCGGGTCGACCCGCCGCCGTTAAGCCCCTTGCAAGGGCTTTCCCGTATCCTCTACGAGGAGTCCCGGATGGGCGGGGCGGTGGATCCCCATCCGGTGGCTTCTTCCCATGCGTTCGCCATTTCCAGGACTGACCGGTCGGCCCGATAACGTCCGACTATCTGCAAGCCGACCGGGAGACCGGATTGAGTGAACCCGGCCGGAACGGAGATAGCGGGATGGGTTGTTACGGTGATGTCGCTACAGGACCGCATCCAGTCGACGTAGGTTTCGAGACGAACCCCTTCGATCTCGGTGGGGTATTCGACTTCGATCGGGAACGGGCTGACTTGGGTGACCGGACACGCAAGAAACTCGAATCCACGCTCCCTCTCTGACATGAACTTGCCGATTCTCCGGAACAGGTCGGTGTGAAGACGGCAAGCCTCCATATAGTCGGAGGTGGTCATTGCCAGGCCTTTCTCGATGTTCCACACCACCGTTTCTTTGATCCGACGCCGATGTTCGGGGAGCAACGCCCCGTGGCTGAGGGCGAAGTGCCACGCCCGGTGGGCTTGAAAGATATGCCCGGCGTCGGAAAGGTCGGGCCAGGCTTCAACTACTTCGCACCCCAGGTCGGAGAGGATATCCGGGACGCAGGCCAAGGCTGCCTTGATGTCCGGTTCGATAGGCAGGCCGCCTGCATCCGGCGACCAGGCCACCCGTACTCCGGCAAGATCCCGTTCCAGCGAGCCGCCGAATCCGCTCGGGGACTCGGTGATCGAGAGCGGAGCGCGGTGGTCCGGCCCGGCCATGGCCTGCAGGTAAAGGGCGATATCAGCCACGGTGCGGGCCATCGGGCCTTCAACCGATAACGGGAACCAGGCATCGGGCGCCGTGGTAGAAGGAACCCGTCCGGGGGAGGGACGGAACCCGACGACGTTGCAGAAGGCGGCCGGATTGCGTAATGAGCTCCCTAGGTCGGAACCGTCGCACAGTGGGAGCATACGGGTCGCCAGCGCTACCGCGGCGCCGCCGCTGCTCCCCCCGCAGGTACGTTCCAGGTCATAAGGGTTGAGGGTGGTTCCGAAAACCTGGTTGAAGGTGTGTGACCCGGCGCCGAACTCGGGGGTGTTGGTCTTCCCGACCATTACCGCGCCCGCACGCCGCTGTCGTTCGACGACCAGCGAGTCCGTGTCGGGTACGAAGTCGGCGTAGACCAGCGAACCGAAGGTGGTCCGGACTCCTGCGGTAGCGGCGAGGTCCTTGTGGGCTACCGGAAGACCATGGAGAATGCCCAACGACTGTCCTTTGGAGTGGGCCTGGTCGGCGACTGTTGCCCGTTCCATGGCCCGTTCGGGTGTAAGGGTTACCAGCGCGTTGACAGTGGGGTTGATCGAGTCGATACGTTCCAGGTGTGCCTGAAGTAGCTCACGAGCGCTGATCGTTCCTCTCGACAATAGAGCGGCCATTTCGACCGCCGAGAGCGAGCATAGGTCCATGCTTTCTTAGCTTAGGGAGGTTGGCGGAACCGTCTGCCTGGGCAGGATGTGTGTTTCACGCGGGAGCCGGACGTCGGACAGCGTCAGGACGCCCGGTGTCAGGGGGGTTCGTCCTCTCCGCTGAGGGTCGGTGTCCAGCAGGGTTATCTGCTTCGTGGGGCTGATCACCTGGCATCCTTGTGTCGTCGGTGCGCAGGATCAACGCTTGCGAAAGGCGACCGCCTTCGGTTCCGGTCCTCCCTAGCAGACCGACCGGCTTGTGCCTGAATTATGGATGGATAGCAGATCAATGGTTTCACAATGATGTGAATCCAAGAATGAATGGCCCACGAGAATGCTGCCGTTCAGAATAGATCGATTCTTCTTGGTTCGTTAGGCCTGATTCTTCATGCCCCAGACATACCAACCTGCAAAAAGCCAGTTCAAAACCCACTTTGAGAGCGTGACCTTCACCCGCCGGGTGAAGGTCACGCCCCAGCCATGCAAGGCCACCGAGCAACCATTCTCCCAGGTCAGGGAGTTCACCAAGGCTTCTCCGTCGCCCACGCAAACCCCATGCATGAAAAATCGGGGCTAGTCGTGACAGGTTGCCGGAGATCAACAATTCCTACGGCGCTTTCGCGCAATGACCGGCTTCGTGTTATCTTTGGGTGACGGTCGGGAGTGGTGTAATCGGCAGCACGACAGGTTCTGGCCCTGTTAGTAGGGGTTCGAGTCCTCTCTCCCGAGCAGTCTGATAGAATCAGGGATCGCAGTGGCCCCGTCGTCTAGGGGCCTAGGACGCCGCCCTCTCAAGGCGGAAACGCCAGTTCAAATCTGGTCGGGGCTGCGAGTGAACGGCCCGGGTCGGCTTACAAGCTCCGGGCCGTTCGTATAGTTGTCGGTCTAGATAGCTGCTCGAATAGTCTCCAGGAAGATCGTTAGCCCGGCAAACTACCTGTTCAGAGACTGGCGAGCTATGCCGGGCGAACACCTCTATGTCCGGGCTTCGGGTATCCTCAGGTTCGTCCGTACACGGGTATTGTCGCTCCCGATATGACTGCTGACTCTCCCGTCAGAACGTACTCGGCGACGGCCGCTATCTCATCGGGTGTCGGCCATCCGACATAGTCGGAGTATGGAAGCGCCGCCCTGGTAGTCGGAGTATCTATCACCGATGGGAGTATCACGTTCACGGTGATACCCGCTTCCTCGACTTCCAAGGCTGCGGTCTTGGCGAGCGCGATCACCCCCGCCTTGGCGATGTTGAAGGCGGCTTGGCCCGGCGGGGTGTCGATGGCCGCCCTGCTACCTATGAGCAGAATACGACCTCCACCCGCCCTTTCAAGGTGGGGAATAGCCGCACGGACGGTGTAGAACGCCGAACGCAGGTTCAGGTCGATCATCCGGTCGAAGCGAATATCGTCGGTGGTTGCTACGTCCCGTCCCCCGGCCCAGCCGCCGACCAGCGCCGCCACCGCGTCGATCCTGCCGAAGCGGGCGGCCACAGAGCTCATGAATCCGTCGATCTGATGGCGCTCCACCGCGTTAACCCGTCGCAGCATCAACTGGTCCCCGGCGTAGGGGAATCGTTCCTCCAACTCCTCTGCTTCGGACGGGGTTAAGTAGGTGGCGCCGATGCGATAACCCTGGGCGAGGATCCGGCCGACCACGGCAGTGCCCAGCCAACCGGTGGCGCCCGTGATCACCGCTACTGGATCGTTCATGGTCCTAAGGATAGAGATCCGGCGCCGTGGTTAGGAATCCGGGTAGGACTTGTCAACGATCCATAGATCCGCCACGTTTGTACCGGTTTTGCCGGTACGCAGCAAGGCGCCCGCCGCTTTGAGATACGGATAGGAGTCGTAGCGAGCCAGGTGCATACGGGCTAGGTGGGGATCGACGACGGACCCTCCGTCCACACACCCGCCCGCCGCGTCCGTAGGGCCGTCGATTCCATCCGTCCCGACCGCCAACACCCGGTGGGACGTTCCGGCCAACTCGATTCCGGCCATCAAGGCGGCGTGCTGGTTGCGGCCCCCGCGTCCTGCCCCACTCACCTCAAGCGTGGTTTCTCCTACCAGGACCCGCGCGGTTCCGGCCGAGGTCGAGGCGAGGTTGTAACGAATAGCATCGTCGGTTTCCCCCACCAGAGGATCCGCTTCGAGGTTTGCCGGAATGCCGACCCGGTTGAGATAGCGGGTGGCTGCCTTACCGGCGGTGAACCAATCGGCGAGAATCATGACCGGGTTCGGGCCGGCGGGGCGCTGTGATGTTCGGGTAGCCGACTCGGCTAGCGTTCTTGCCCGTCGGGCGGCCGGACCCTCTATGCCGAACTCATCCAGGATCGTCGGGAGCGGTTTCACGTCATCGATGGGTGTGGTTACGGTCGGGCCGGAGGCCACCACCGACGGGTCCGGGCCCACATCGGATATGATGAGGGTGGCGATCCGTCCCCGGCAGCGGGCGGCCAGACGACCTCCTTTCACCAGGGACACCGCACCGCGCACTTTGTTGATGGCTTCGATCGGAGCGCCCGAGCGGATCAACTGTTCGTTGAGTTCTTTGAGATCCTCCAGGGTTAGTCCGGCAGCCGGGGCTTCGAGGATGGCTGATCCGCCACCCGACACCAGCACCAGCAGTAGATCGCGTGGGTCCATCGACTCGGCCAGAGCAAGAGCGTCGGAGGCGCCTCTCACGCTGCCCTGATTCGGGATCGGATGACCGGCTTCTACCAGGTCCGCCCAGGAGGGAACTCCGGCCGACGCATCGGTAATCACCAGCCCGCGCCGGATAAGGGGACCCAGGGCGTCATCCGCTCCGCGGGCCATTGCCGGGGCGGCCTTTCCGAACGCCAGCACCCGAATCCTTCGAGGTGTCAACCGATGGTTTCCGATCCGGACGGATTCGCCTTCCCCGGCCAGCGATTCCCGGACCAGTCGTCGTGGTTCGACTGCGTCAAGGGCGGCGTCGAAGGCTTTCAGGAGGCGGCGTGTTGCGGTGGGGTTAGCTGTTCTCAGCTCCGTCATCCCGGATGTGGCGGTACCCATTCAGGGAGTGATCCTCTTGAACGCCTCGGCGGCGGTGAGGCCGACAACTCGTCCCGCTGCTTGAGCTCGGGCGTGAATCTCCGTCCGGAAGGCCTCGGTGGCCTGCCCGGTTTGTCCGGCGCCCTCCATGGTGGTTGTGGCCTGGCTGGAGTGCTCCAGCAGCGCCGACACCTTATTATTTACGAACCCGTCCACATCTTCGTGGTGATCCGGGCTGTCGGCGGCCCACAGCAGCAGGGTGTCCGGTCGATGACGGCTCAAGCCATCTCTCAACTGTTCGGGGAAGAACAAGTGGTCACGGGCCGCTACCACCCCATCGACTACGGCCCAACCGGTGGCTCGATGGTCGGGATGCAACATGTAGCGGCGCCACGGATCATGGGAGAGCAACACGTCGGGCCGGAGTCGACGTATCCACGCGCATAGCTCGGCTCGCAATTCCATGGTGTACTCCAGTTCACCGTCGATGTGGCCGAGGTTGAAGGTTTCGGTCGCGCCGAGGGCTCTGATAGCGCGCTGCTGTTCCTCGGCTCTGATCAGGGCTAGGTCATCGGGGGATACGGAAGCATCCCATGAACCTTTGGAGCCATCCGTTAGGACCAGCACCGTCACCCTGGCGCCGCCGGACGCCCACTTGGCGAGGGTGGCGCCCGCGCCGAATTCCACGTCGTCGGGGTGAGCTCCCACGGCAAGGACCCGGCGCGGGCCGGGTAGGTTGATGGTGGGGTCATCCTGCAATGTTTGGTAGTCGACCATCTGATCGGAAGGATAGACTTCTGTCGGCGGCGCTCCGACGGCCTGAAAGCGGCATCGGATCACGTTTCGGGTAATCCCGGATAGCGCGGGTGCGCCGGCGCCATGCGACCAGAGGGTCGTATTCGTTTCAAACGGTGAAGGATCAATGAGCAGCAAGAAGTACGTTTTCGGGTTCGACGAGGCCGATCCCAAAGATGTCGATCTCCTGGGAGGTAAAGGCGCCGGGTTGGCGCGAATGGTGGACATGGGTCTGTCTGTTCCGCCGGGATTTACGATCACTACCGCCGCCTGTCGTTACTTCCTCAAGAACGACCGGGTGCCTCCCGAACTCTGGTCACAGGTGGACGCCGCCCTGGAGCGAATCGAGGCCCGGACCGGCCGTCACTTCGGAGGGATCGGAGGTTCTCCGCTCCTTCTGTCGGCCCGCTCAGGCGCCAAGTTCTCCATGCCCGGCATGATGGACACCGTGTTGAACCTAGGGGCCAACCATTCGGTGGTGTCCGAACTGACGATGTGGTCGACCGATGCCCGTTTCGCCTGGGATGCCTACCGGCGGTTGATCCAAACGTACGGAGGAGTTGTCTTGGGGATGGAACGAGATGACTTTGAACGGATAATGACCGACCTGCGCGACGGGCGGAACGTAACCGAGGACTCCAGGCTCCCTATATCCGATCTGGTGGAGGCGGTCCGGCGCTTCAGGATGGTCTTGGAAGCGCAGCGTCTCGAGATACCGTCCGATCCCCTCGAACAACTACGAACCTCCATACAAGCGGTGTTCCAGTCATGGAACTCACCTCGAGCACACAGTTATCGACGGCTCAACAATATCTCTCACGACCTGGGTACGGCCTGCAACATCCAGATGATGGTTTTCGGGAATCTGGGCGCTGATTCCGGTACCGGGGTGTTCTTCACTCGCGACCCGGCGACGGGAACCAAGGAGATGTTCGGGGACTACCTGGCAAACGCCCAGGGTGAAGATGTGGTGGCGGGTATCCGTCGGACCCTACCCATCTCCACTCTTGCCGACACCCACCCTGAGGTGCACGAGGAGCTGAGAAGCGTTGGCGAGTTGTTGGAGTCGGCGTACTCCGATATGTGCGATATCGAGTTCACCGTCGAGAAGGGAAAGCTCTGGATTCTCCAGACACGGGTCGGAAAGCGTTCCGCCGCGGCGGCCATAAGGGTGGCGGTAGAAATGGTGGAGGAGGGCTTGATCGATCGGGCCACCGCCCTGATGAGGGTGGGGCCCACTCAACTGGAACAACTACTGGTGCCTGGTGTTAACGAGGACCGATCCCCCCCTCCGGCCTTCTTCGGCCTGGAGGCGTCTCCCGGAGCAGCCATGGGAAGAGCCGTTTTCGATGTCCCCAAGGCTGTGGAATGGGCTAGTCAGGGTATTCCGGTGATTCTGGTGAGGTGGGAGACCACCCCTGACGATATCGACGGGATGTTCGCATCCGAGGGGATTCTGACCAGCCACGGCGGCAAGACCAGTCACGCAGCGGTGGTGGCCCGGGCGATGGGAACCCCGGCGGTAACCGGCGCGGTCGGGATGGTTATCAACGCCGAGGAGGGTTTCTTCACCGCGCCGCAGGGCGTGCGGGTAATGGAAGGGGACACGATAGCCATCGACGGCGCCAACGGCCGGGTATTCATCGGTGAAGTCGAGTTGGTAGCGCCCTCCCCGCCTCCGGAGATGATGACGTTGCTGGAGTGGGCTGACGACACTCGTCACCTGGGGATATGGGCCAATGCGGACACCGGTAAGGATGCCGCCCGGGCGGCTGAGCTAGGCGCCGAGGGGATCGGCCTGGCCAGGACCGAACACATGTTTATGGGGGATCGGCTTCCGGTGGTGCGGCGCATCATAATGGACGAAGGAGGCCGAGCCGCGCTTAGTGAACTACAGGACTTGCAGGCCGACGACTACACCGCTCTTCTGGAAGCCATGGACGGCAAGCCGGTGGTGGTCCGGTTGCTGGATCCTCCCCTCCACGAGTTTCTTCCCGATCGGTGGGGTCTCCGTGACCAGTATGACGAACTGCGGGAGAAAGGCGAATCCACGACCGAGGTGGAACGGATGATGGAAGTGGTGGGAAGTTGGGAGGAGGCCAACCCCATGCTAGGTCTCCGTGGAGTCCGGCTCGGGTTGATCCGTCCCTCCCTGTACCGGGTTCAGATACGAGCGGCCCTTACCGCAATCCGCCGCCGATTGGAGGCGGGGGCGGACCCGATGCTCGAGATCATGGTGCCGCTGGTGGTTGATCCGGAAGAAATGGAACGGGTGGCGGCGATGCTTGCCGAAGAGCAGGAGGCGTTCGGTATCGACCGGGAGGTGAAATTGGGCAACATGGTGGAGCTTCCCCGGGCTGCCCTGCTTGCGGGTGAACTCGCTCGGATTTCGGAGTTCTTCTCGTTCGGAACCAACGACCTGACTCAGACCACCTTCGGCCTGAGCAGAGATGATGCGGAGGCGCGCTTTCTGAACACCTATCTGGCGGATGGCGTCCTCACGAGCAATCCTTTCCAATCATTGGATGAGACTGGGGTTGGACAACTGATCAGGTTGGCCACCGAGAATGGGAGGACAACTCGACCAGACTTGACCCTCGGACTGTGCGGCGAGCACGGAGGCGACCCGGACAGCATCGACTTCTGTCACCGGGTAGGGCTTGATTATGTTTCGATGAGCCCGCCGCGAATACCAGGCGCCCGCCTCGCAGCCGCCCAGGCGGCGATCCGCCATGGAACCAGGTCATCCGAGGGAAACTGAATTCGTCCCCGGACGGCTCGTGTCCTGAATCTTTGGTTCGGTTGGTTTGTAAACCCAAAAAAGTCGTATTGCGTGGCCGGGGATCCGTCTTCGTTTATCAGCCGACGTTGCTGTCGGCGGATCTTGCAGACCGTTTCTGTCCTACCCCTTCTGTATGTTGATAACCGCAATTCTTCATGCCCCCGTCACGCCGACCTCGAAAAGGACCGCGTCAAGTCCACTATCGCGGCGCGTCAGTGGCGTCAGTGGCGCCGGTGGGGGAGGGCCCGCCCGGGAAGGGGTCTGGAGCGGTGATTTTCGCGATCTTTTCCTGACCCAGGATACTCGGCTAGGGGTACTCAAACGCCCCGTTGGTCGCCTGATGGCCATAGAACTGAATGCCAGCGGGTACGGGCCGAATCGTCCTGGTCCTGTCAGCATCTGTAAGGGAAACGGGTTCAAGTCCCGGTTTCCTGCTCTACTAGTATCCGACTGGTCGCATCGTTGAGCACCCTTGCAACGATGCGCCGCCGCTTAACAACGCTCGGAGAGGATATATTGATGAAGTTCGGATGGTTGTGCAGTCACGAGTCATACCAGCCGGAACGGCTAGCCGATCAGGCGGTACTGGCCGAGCAGTCAGGATTCGATGCAGTGTTCGGTTCAGATCACTTCCATCCGTGGGTCGATGACGAGTCGGCGGCGGCGTTTGTCTGGGCCTGGTTGGGCGCGGTGGCTGCCCGGACCGAGGCGGTCGAGTTGGCAACCAGCGTCACCTGCCCGCTCTTTCACTATCACCCGGCCTTGGTTGCCCAGATGGCTGCCACAGTCGACCGTCTGAGCAACGGTCGGTTTGCTCTCGGTGTGGGGACCGGGGAGAACATCAACGAGGGCCCGATGGGGTTCAGTTTCCCCGGCTACAAGGAGAGAATCGCCCGAATGACCGAGGCTCTCGAGATCATGCACCGGCTGCTCGACGGCGAGAAACTCGATTTCGGAGGCGATCACTACGTGACGGATAAGGCTAGGCTCTACAGTCCTCCGCTTTCTACCGTGCCCATCTGGATGGCGGCAGGAGGTCCGAAGTCGGCAGCCTTCGCCGGGAAGCACGCCGACGGGCTTATAACGTCGGTGAAGGATCCGGCAGACACTCTCGAACGGATCATCGGTCCCTTCCGGGCGGCTTCGACGGAACGCGCCGATGCTCCGCTCACAGTGCTGGCGACCCGGTGGTGCATTCTAGCCGCCGACGAGGATGAGGCCTGGGGCGCCATAGCTTCAATGAGAGGCCTCCGGGCACCGGGACGGCTTCAGGCTGTTGACCCGATGACCTTACGGATGCGGGCCGACGAACTGGACCGCCAGGAGGTTCTCGGAAAGTACACCATCGTTGATGGGGTGGGGGGGCTTATCGACACCTACCGTCCGCTCGTCGAGGACATCGGGGCTGACTACGTGTCAATCCAGGTGGCAAGCATGCACCCTGAGAGAACCATCGAGATGATAGGCGCGGAGGTTCTGCCCGAGTTGCGCAGCCTCTGACTCTGGTTTCTGGATTTCGGCGCCAACGCATGGGTCATGACTGATTGAATGATCGAAACACCGGAAGCCGGGCAAAGGGTCAACTTACGACCCGAAACACGTCCTTCTGTACTCGAATAAGCAAAAAAACCCCTGGTTCCGCCGACATCCCCTCTCTGGGTGGTATAAGAAGGTAAGAAACGAGGAGGTCAGTTCGGTGTACCCATCTGCATTCGACTACTCGGCGCCCCGGACGCTCGAAGAGGGCTTGGCGACCCTCGCGGAGTTGGGGGACGAGGGTAGGGTTCTTGCCGGAGGTCAGAGCCTGATCCCGATGATGAAGCTTCGGCTCGCGGCGCCCGGCCATCTGGTCGATATCAACGGCGTGTCGGAACTGTCATACATACGTGAGGAGAACGGTCATCTGGCGATAGGCGCCCTTGCCAGACATGCCGACATTGCAGGTTCGGACCTGGTCGCCCGCAACAACCACACGATGGCATCCGCCGCTCCGTGGATTTCGGATCCCCTGGTACGCAATCGAGGCACCCTGTGCGGCTCGGTCGCCCATTGTGATCCGGAAGGCGACTGGAACTCGGTAATGCTGGCTGTCGGCGCCTCGGTGGTCGCCCGCTCAGCCTCGGAGCGTCGGGTTATCCCCATCGCCGAATTCGTGGTGGACTTCTTCACCACCACCTTGCAGGAGGGGGAGATGGTCACCGAGGTCAGGGTGCCGAAGTACGGAGGTCCGGCTGGCGGGGTATACCTCAAGCTGGAACGAAAGATCGGTGACTACGCCACCGTCGGTGTCGCCACCCACCTGGTCCTCGACGAGGGCGGAAACATCGCCGAAGCCGGTCTGGGACTCACCGCGGTCCACGGCCATAATCTGAAAGTAACCGAAGCCGAGGCGATCATGGTCGGGCAGGAACCGGGAGAGGAACTGTTCGCCGAGGCGGCGGAGATAGCCTCCCGCACCTGCGATCCCGACAGCAACGTGCGGGGTTCGGCGGGGTACAAGCGGGCTGTGGTAGCCGAATACACCCAGAGGGGTTTTGCCCAAGCCCTGGCACAGGCACGAGGGGAGGGCTGATGCAGATCACCACCACTGTCAACGGGACCAACGAGACAAGGGATGTCGAACCCCGCCGTCTGCTGGTCGATTTCATTCGTACCGACCTGGGCCTGACCGGGACCCATATCGGATGCGACACCACCTCGTGCGGCGCCTGCACGGTGCTGTACGACGGCAAGCCGGTCAAGTCCTGCACCATGTTCGCGGTCCAGGCCGACGGCAAGGCGATCACCACCGTGGAGGGTCTCGGTAATGGGGGCTTGCACCCGATCCAGGAGTCGTTCAAGCAACATCATGGCCTCCAATGCGGGTTCTGCACACCGGGAATGATGTTGGTGGGCGCCTCGCTTCTGGAGGACAACCCGACTCCTTCCAATGATGAGGTGCGCTGGGCCATCTCCGGGAATCTTTGTCGATGCACGGGTTACATGAACATCGTTACCGCCATCCAGGCCGCCGGCGGAGAGGAGAGTTGAAATGACTGTTGTTCACGAACCACAGACCAGCCCGGAGGTCGGCGGTGTCGGCCACTCGGTTCTGCGTAAGGAAGACGACCGCTTCATCCGGGGCGCCGGCAATTACCTGGATGATCTGACCCTTCCCGGAATGCTCCATATGTCCATCCTGCGGTCGCCGGTGGCGCATGCCCGCATAAACTCCATCGACTCCTCGGCGGCGATGGAACTCGAAGGGGTCCTGGCGGTAGTTACCGGCGAAGCCCTGGCCGCTCATGGTTTGGCCTGGATGCCGACCCTATCGGGTGATACCCAGGCCGTTCTGGCTACCGACAAGGTCCGTTTCCAGGGACAGGAGGTAGCGGCTGTCATCGCCACCGACCCCTACATCGCCCGTGACGCCTTGCAGTTGATAGACGTCGACTACGAGTTGTTGGAGGCGATAACCACCCCGCAGCAGTCCCTGGAGACCGACACCCTGATTCGCGATGACAAGGAGGATCAAGCCGACAACGTCGCGTACACCTGGGCGGCGGGAGACCAGGATTCGACCGACGCCGCTTTCGCCAAGGCGGCTCGGGTGGTCAGCCTGGACACGCACTACCCGCGTTCTCACCCGGCGCCGCTGGAGACCTGCGGGGTGGTGGCGGATGTGAACTCGATCACCGGACAGTGCACCATCTACATGACGAGCCAGGCGCCCCATGCCATCAGAACGGTGTTTGCTCTCGTAGCCGGGTTACCGGAGGAGAAGATCCGCATCGTCACCCGCGACATGGGCGGGGGCTTCGGTAACAAGGTGCCGGTGTATCCGGGATACGTGGTGGCCACCGCCGCGTCGCTGCTGATAGGCAAGCCGGTCAAGTGGGTCGAAAGCCGTACCGAGAACCTGATCTCCACCGGGTTCGCACGGGACTTCCACATGCATGCCGAGCTGGCGTTGGATAGTAACAACCGGATCACCGCCATGCGGGCCGACATCCTCTCCGATCAGGGCGCCTTCTACTCGGACGCGCAGCCCACCAAGTTCCGGGCCGGGCTGTTTCACATCTGTACGGGCAGCTACGACTTTCCGGCGGCCCATGTAACCGCCAAGGGGGCCTACACCAACAAGGCGCCTGGCGGGGTAGCGTACCGGTGCTCCTTCCGGGTTACCGAGGCCTCCTACCTGATCGAACGGTTGGTGGATAACGCCGCTCACGAAGTAGGTATGGATTCGGCCGACTTCAGGGCGCTCAACTTCATCAAGGCCGACCAATTCCCCTACCTGTCGCCCACCGGGTTCGTGTACGACTCGGGTGATTACCACGGGGCGATGGATGTGGCCAAGGAGATAATCGATTACGACGGATGGCGGGCTCGACAGGCGGAACAGAACGCCGATCCCGACGCCGACAAGTTGATCGGGATCGGGGTGGCCTCGTTTACCGAGGTGGTCGGCGCCGGGAACTCGCGGGAGTTCGACATTCTCGGACTCAAGATGTTCGACTCGGCGGAGTTGCGGGTTCATCCCACCGGCAAGGCCATCCTCAAGTTGGGGGTTCAGACCCAGGGCCAAGGTCATGAGACCACTTTCGCCCAGATCGTGGCCGAGGAACTCGGTATCCCGTATACGGACATCAAGGTCCAGTATGGAGACACCGACAACACACCCTACGGTCTCGGTACCTACGCTTCCCGGTCTACCCCGGTGGGTGGGGCCGCCACCGCAATGGTCTCCCGCAAGCTGCGGGCCAAGGCCGCCAAACTGGCTGCGCACCTACTCGAAGCGTCCGAGGAGGATCTTGAGTGGGCGCCGGGCAAGTTCACCGTCCGGGGTACTGACCAGAGCGTCTCTATCCAGGATGTGGCGTTCGCGGCCTACACCAACCACCCGGAGGGTATGGAGGCCGGTCTGGAAGGGGTCACCTATTACGATCCTCCCAACATGACCTACCCCTTCGGTACCTACATCGTGGTTGTGGAGGTGGACACCGGCGACGGGACCTGGAAGGTTCTGGACATGGCCGCGGTGGACGATTGCGGGGTTCGTATCAACCCGATGATCGTGGACGGTCAGATAACCGGTGGCCTCACCGAGGGATTCGCCAAGGCCAACATGCAGTGGATCACCTTCGACGACGACGGCAACTGCATCGGATCCAACTTCATGGACTACCTGGTCCCGACAGCCTGGGAGACCCCTCGCTACAAACTGGGCCAGACCGTGACCCCCTCCCCTCATCACCCGATCGGAGCCAAAGGGGTGGGCGAGTCGGCTACGGTCGGTTCCCCCGCCGCCTTTGCCAACGCGGTGATCGACGCTCTGTGGTCACGGGGTGTGGACAACATCGACATGCCGGTGCTCCCGCACCGGGTGTGGGGCGCCCTGAACGGCGTAGAGGCGGGTCCCTGAACACGGCGGGGTGAATTGAGCATCCTCCGGAAGGCGGCCCTTCTCCAGGAGGAGGGGCAGTCCTTTGCGATGGCCACCGTGACATGGTCGCGGGGTTTGTCGTCAGGCAAGGAAGGTGCCCGAGCGATCATCCATCCCGACGGGGAGGTGGAGGGCTGGTTGGGAGGCGCCTGCGCCTCGCCTACCGTGGTTCGTCACGCGTTGGAGGCTCTCGGAGACGGGTCCGCCCGGTTGCTCATGTTGGGGGCAGGTGATCGTAGGCCGGGGGTGACGGATGTGGCGATGGCTTGCGATAGCGATGGAGCGATGGAGGTGTTTGTGGAACCCGTCCTTCCTTCACCCCATCTGATGGTGGTGGGAGCTTCGCCCATGACGGAACTCCTACAGGGGATGGCGGCGCTCATGGGCTGGAGAGCCGAGTCGGTAACCGATGTTGAGCTCCTCTCAGGAGCGGGCGACCGTTCCTACATCGTGGTGGCGACCCAGGGTCACTTCGACGAACCTGCGCTGGAGGCCGCTCTGGCGACACCGGCCGTCTATGTGGGTCTGGTGGCTTCCGGCAAACGGGCCTCGTCGGTGATCGCCTGGTTACGAGAGCGGGGGGTTTGTGAAAGGTCTCTGGCCAGGGTACACGCCCCGGCCGGGATCGATCTCGGTCCCACCACCCATGAGGAGATCGCGGTTTCGGTGATGGCCGAACTGGTTGCCTTCAAGACGGCCGGCGCAGGCGCCCAAGTGGTGGAGGTGGACCTACCGCTCCACGAAACCGATCCGGTGTGTGGGATGGCGGTGGACGTATCCGCGGCCCGATTCGTCAGCCGCCACGACGGGGCCGAGATATACTTCTGCGCAGCCGGATGCCAACGGGCGTTCGAGTCGGATCCACATACATACCTTGTTACTCCGTAGTTGAGTTGAGGGGTTCCCTCGGCAAGAGGTCGGCTAGGCCGGGGGTGTCGACTAGTGTACGCGTTATGGTGGTTGCCTCCGGGTACAGTAGTCCGGCCATGGTTGATCTGTTCTGCGGTGCGGGAGGGCTCTCGTACGGCATGCGGGCGGCCGGCGTGAATGTCGTTGCCGGAATAGACATCGATCCGGCCTGTCGCCATCCTTTCGAGACGAACGTCTCCGCGCCGTTCCTTAAGAAGGATATTGCTGACGTATCGGCAGGTTTTGTTGCGTCACTGTTTCCCGATACAGGCCCACGGGTGCTTGCCGGATGCGCGCCGTGTCAACCTTTCTCGAGCTATTCCAACGGCAGAAGGGCCCGAAACGCGCAATGGGGTTTGGTAGGCAGATTCGGAGCGCTTGTTGCCGAACTCAAACCGGAAGTGGTTACGATGGAGAATGTCCCCCGCCTCACCGGCCGGTCGATATTCGAGGAGTTCCTGGCCATTCTCCGGAAAGCGGGTTACCGGTACACCTACAGCGTTGTCCGATGCGCGGCGTATGGTGTTCCGCAAACAAGGGCTCGTCTAGTGGTCCTGGCTTCGCAGTTGGGGAGTATTGATATGGTTGCTCCGACTCACCGAAAGGGCGGATGGGTGACCGTGCGGGATGCTATCGGTCATTTAAGGGCGATACCGGCAGGAGGAATAGATAGGTCTGACCCTCTACACAAAGCGAGCGGACTCTCCGAACGAAACCGCCGTCGGATACGCGCGGCGAAGGCCGGTGGGACTTGGAGGGACTGGGACGAGACCTTACGGGCGCCCTGTCACACCAGGCCAAGCGGCCGTACCTACTCGGGGGTTTACGGGCGGATGGAGTGGGACCGTCCCGGTCCTACCATCACCACGCAGTTTCATGGCTTTGGGAACGGACGATTCGGCCATCCCGAGCAGGATCGTGCCATCTCACTGCGAGAGGGGGCTTTACTCCAGACCTTCCCGGCGGACTACTCCTTTGTTCCCGAAGACGTCAACGTGAGAATCGGTCCGATCGCTCGCCTCGTCGGTAACGCTGTGCCGGTCCGGCTGGGGGAGGCGATAGGTAAGTCAATCATGGATCACCTGGAAGAACAGTCGTGAGCGACGGTCCCAAGTATGAGATGACCGTGAGCCTCAATGTGCTCCGGCATCTGGGTCTTGGTCTCTATTTCGAATGTAGCTGCTGTGCTATCAGAGGTTGTAGCCAATTCTTGGGACGCCGACGCGGAGCATGTTGGGGTTGCTATCGATCCTTCTGAGGGCCGGGTGGTCATCGAGGACGACGGGCACGGCATGACAGTTGAGGACGCTAACCGAAAGTATTTGCACGTCGGGTATGCGCGGCGCGAGGAGGCGCCCACAACTCCACGGTTTGGACGGCCGGTGATGGGGCGTAAGGGGATAGGGAAGTTATCCCTTTTCTCAATAGCCCGAACGGTCCGTGTCGAGAGCGTTGCCGGCGGGGAAAGCACGGCTTCGTCATGGACGCCCATGAAATAGAAACCAAGATTCGAGACGGTGGCGAACCACGCTACGAACCTGATCCGGTTGGTAGCGCGGAGATAGACCTTGTCAAGGGCACTCGTATCACCCTTACGAACATGAAACGTAAACTTCAATGGACGGGTAGAGCATTGAGGAGGCGTCTCGCCCGAAGGTTCAGCATCATCGGGCCGGAGCATAACTTCACGATTACGCTGGACGAACAACCGATAACAGCAGCCGACCGTGAGTATCAGGACAAAGTCCAGTACATCTGGACCTTCGGGGAGCTAGGCAGGGAAGTCGCCGGCAAGGTAGAGAACCTTGAGAAACATGAGGAACGTCCCGGGGGGTTGGAAGGTCATCCGGATTGGGTTATCGACGGTTGGATCGGAACTGCTTCCAAGGCGGGGCAACTCAAGGACACCGAAACATCCGAGAGTATCAACAAACTCGTCGTTCTCGTACGTGGCAAGCTGGCCCAAGAGGACATCCTCGAAGAGTTCGGTGAAGGTGGTTTGTACACCAAGTACCTGCTCGGTGAGCTCCACGCCGATTTCCTTGACTTGGATAACGAGGAGGATATCGCCACCACAAGCCGGCAGAAACTCATCGAAGAAGACCCCAGATATCAGGCCCTCAAGGTCAAGCTCCGGGAAGAGTTGAAACACATCCAGGGTCGATGGGCCAAACTACGGCGGAACCAGGGGACGAAAGAGGCCACTGTTTACCCGGGGATAGGGGAGTGGTTCGAAGAGTTGGACCCTGACCAGAAGGTCGCAGCTCGACGGCTGTTCGGTCGCATAAACGAGTTACCTATTGAAGATGAGTCCAACAAGCGACAACTTGTCGTGAGTGGTGTGCTTGCTTTTGAGAGCCTCAGGCTGCGCAACATGCTTCATAGGCTTGACCAGATCTCGACGGAGAACCTCGACGTTCTACAGCAGGTGTTCATTCAACTGGACGATCTCGAAGCCAGCGCCTACTACCAGATAGCGAAGGAACGCTTACGGATCATCAACAAGCTGACCGACCTCGTCGACGAAAACGCCAAAGAGCGGGCGATGCAGGAACATCTGTACAAGCATCTCTGGCTTTTGGACCCTTCTTGGGAAAGAGCGACACACACCGAGTTTATGGAGCGAAAGATCACCACCGCACTCAACGAGGTGTGCGAGACGCTGACCGACGAACAGAAGCGTGCACGGCTGGACGTAAAATACAGCACTACAGGGAACAAACACGTCATCATCGAACTCAAACGAGCGCAGAGATATATTACTACCGCTCAATTGACCGAGCAGGTATCAAAGTACTACACCGCCGCTGAGAAGGTACTCGCCGCCGCGGACCGTCGCAGGGAGCCCGTGGAGATAGTCTGTGTCGTCGGCCGTCAGCTTAGC
>CAZEZF010000038.1:0-28074 GCA_964516495.1 uncultured Acidimicrobiia bacterium
ATCCGGCATCCGCAGGCGCCCTCGGATCCTACGCCGGCTGACGTGACGGTTGCGGGGAGTCCCCCTGCGTCCATGCCTCATGAAGCCGACCGTAGACGCCGCCTTCGGCTACCAGTTCCTCATGGATGCCGTCTTGTACGATCCGACCCTCGTCGAATACAAGAACCCGGTCGGCGGACTCCGCGGTGGACAATCGGTGGGCGATGGTGATTACGGTACGTCCGGTGGTCAACTGGGCCAACGTACGCGATATTCGAACCTCGGTGGCCGGGTCCACCGCGGAGGTAGCCTCATCCAGCACCAGAAGGTCGGGGTCGGCGATAGCGGCCCGCGCCAGGGTGACCAACTGGCGTTCACCCACCGAAAGAGCGGCGCCCCGTTCCCCCACCTGGGTATGCAGACCTCGAGCCAGTTCAGCCAGCCAGTTGTCCAGCCCGAGCCGAATAAAAACTTTGCGCACCTCCTCCTCGGAAGCGTCGGGCATACCCATTCGTACGTTCTGAACGATCGATCCCCGAAACAACATGCCGTCCTGGGGCACCATAACGACCCGCTTGCGAAGTGATGAGAACCGCAGCCTGGAAACATCCACTCCTCCGAGCAG
This sequence comes from uncultured Acidimicrobiia bacterium, assembly GCA_964516495.1. GTDB lineage: Bacteria > Actinomycetota > Acidimicrobiia > Spongiisociales > Spongiisociaceae > JAPPFW01. The sequence continues at coordinate 605 of CAZEZF010000038.1, forward strand.
GACTTGACCCGATGTGGGATCCATGAGCCTGGTTGCCAGTTTGGCAAAGGTGGTCTTGCCCGATCCGGTCTCCCCCACCACCGCCACCGATGTATTCGGTTCCAGATAGAGGGAAACATTGTCGAGAGCCTGCGTGCCGGTTGCGTCGCGCGCTCTCTCGCCCGGCATGGGGTAACGGAAGGTTACGTTCTCGAAACCGATCCCTATCGACCCTTCAGGGATATCAAGACCTTCCGGACCCGGATCGGCTACATCCGGTGGAATGTCCAGCACGTCCAGCACCCTCCGCCAGCCGGCGACCGCGGTCTGGGCTTCGTTCACCGCCTCGCCCAGTAACTGGATAGGGAAGATGAAGAGCTGGACCAGGAACAGGAAGGCGACCACGGTCCCGACCGACACGTCCTCCTCCACCGCTAGCAACGCGCCGACCACCACGATGGCGGCGGTGATAGCGGAGGTAAGGAAGTCGCTCACCCCCGTGAAGCCGGATGTGATTCCGCCGGCTCGTGAGGCGGCCGATCGGTGATCCTCGATCGCTTCACTCAACTGGGATCGCATCCGATTCTCGATTCCATAGGCGCGGATCACCGAGGCCCCCACCACCACCTCGGCCAGCAAACCCAGCATCTTTCCCACCTTCTCCCGAACCACCGGGTAGGCGTTCGTCAGCCTCACCTGGAACCATCGCATGGCGAAGACAATGAAGGGCATCCCGACCAGCACGGTGAAGAAGAGTTGCCACGAGTAGATGCCCATCACCACGACAGCCATGAGCGCTTGTCCCCCGTTCACGATGATCATCGGGCCGCCCCACATCATGAAACGGCTGATCTGGTCCACATCCGAGGTAACCCGCGCCACGAGCGCCCCTCTTTGTTCGGAGGCCTGATGGAGCATGGAAAGGTTGTGGATATGACGGAAGGCCATCGTCCGGAGACCCGACAGGGCGGTTTCCGACACCTGTGTTAATCGAAGGTGCATCACACCGGCGGCCCCGGCGGTGACCAACACCGCCAGCAATGACAGGCCCATCATCCTCGCCACGAAGCCCATCTCGACTCCGGTTTCGGTGAAGCCCCCATCGAGAATCTGCTGGATAGCCACCGGGATGATTACCCGCCCGGCAGTGGCGCCGGCGGCGATCAGCAGGGTGATCGCCATGCCTTTACGGAGGTCGGGCGAAAGGGCCAATCCTCGCCTGATGGTTTCCCAGGCTTTGAGGTTTCCCCGGTCCGGGTCTCCGTGGCGGCTCTGCATGGGCGTCATCTACGGTCCTCCCGGTAGGCGTCGATGAGTTGCCCGTAGGCGGGTGTCGAGGCATACAGTTCGTCGTGGGTTCCCCGCCCGGTTATCCGGCCGTCTTCGATAAAGATGACCTCGTGCGCAGGCAGGATCGACGCCCGGCGATAGGCGACCAGGATTACCGTGGTGTCCAAACTGGCCAGGCGGTTGAAGATGGCCAACTCCACCGCCGGGTCCACGGCCGAGGTGGCGTCGTCCAGGATGAGCAGCCGAGGATGACGTACCAGCGCTCTGGCCAGAGCGATCCGCTGGCGTTGGCCCCCGGAGAGGTTGGCGCCCCGTTCGCCTATCAACGTGGAGTAGCCGTCCGGCAGTTCGCTGATAAACCCGTGGGCTTGGGCAACCCGGGCCGCATTGACGACCTCGGCATCCGAATACGAACCTCCCAGCGTGATGTTCTCCCTGATAGAAGTACTGAACAGGAAAGGTTCCTGGAACACCAATGCAACCGAGTCCGCCAAGACGGGTCGGGAGAGGTCGGCTACGGGGATCCGGTCCAGGTTGATCGAGCCGGAGTCGGGGTCGAACAGGCGGGCCATCAACTGCGCCACCGTAGACTTCCCGGCGCCGGTCGGGCCTACCAGGGCGATCGTCTGGCCGGGTAGGACTCGGAAAGAGACCCGTTCAACACCTCTGCGATCCTCGTCTCGGGATCCGTCGCCGACAGTCGGATGGGCGCTCGCCGAGCCGGTCGTCTCGCCTAGGTCGGCTTGCACGGTCTCCGGATACAGGTAGGAGGCGCGGTCGGCTTCGACCTGCATCGGGCGCCAACCCGGTGAGGTGCGCGTGCCGTATTTGAAGCGGTCTTCCTCGTCCAAGACGGCTTCGATCCGGTTCAGGCCCACCACGGCGGTGGGGAGTTGGCCGAGCAGCCAGGCGAAGACTCGCATCGGGAGCGAGATGAGGCGGAACAGGTAAGCGAAGGTCACCAGCGTTCCGGCGGTCATCAGACCTTGGTCGACCCGCCAGGCTCCCACTCCGGCTACCGCCAGCACTCCGATGCTGGGAAGGGCCTCCATAACAGGATCGAATATTGCTCGCAGCCTACCGAGCTTTACCAGGCTGTCCTTCAATTCGTCGGAAAGGGTCCGGAAGCGGTTGGCTTCGTCTTCTTCCCGACCGAGGGTCTTGACGACCAGCGCAGCGTCGAACGACTCGTGGGCTACCTCCGCCACTCCGGCCCTGATCCGCTGGGCGGCGGCGGCCGCGGCATGCATCTTACGTTGGAAGATGATGTTGTTGAGCATGATGGCCGGGAGGATCAGGAACCCGATCACTGCAAGGAACGGGTCGGTGACTACCAGGAGGATGGCCGTAATGACCAGCAACACGACCACGCCGAAGGCCATCGGAAGCGGGGCGGCGATTAGAGCGGCCGCCTCCACATCGGCGTTGACGTTGGATATCAGCTGGCCGGTGGGGTAGCGGCGGTGCCATTCGATGGGCAGATCAAGATAACGATCGGTCACCTCGATCCGGTCCCGCTGTTCCAAACGATACTGAGCCCGGTAGGCGCCGTAACGGCGCAGGCTGATACCTATCGCTTTGGCCACTCCCACGCCCAATAGGGCGAGAGATACCGAAACGAGGGACGCGGTGGGTAGATCGCCACGCTGTACCGCCGGTACCACGACGGAGTCGACAGCCCAGCCGATTATATACGAGGAGACGATCGTCGCCACGGAGTGGAGGGTTGTGAAGCCGATACCCAGGGCGAACTCCCGGGGAGCGCGGCGCAGCTGCCGCAAGATGAGTCGGCTACCGCGGCCGAGGAGGCTTCGAGCCGGTTGGTCGGCCTGGTGGGGGGTGCTGTTGACGGTCACGAACTATTCAGGGTAGGTCTTTCGGCCGGTTTATCTGAACCGGGAGGATGTGAAGCAACCGACTCCGCGTAGCTGTGGTAGCTGCGACGGATGGCGATCACTCCGCTGTGAACTCGCCTCGTCCATGGGCGACGGCCACCGCCGTGTGCATGGCGATTCCGTGGATCATGGCGTTCTCATCGAAAACAGCCCGGTTGGAATGGTTGCCCGGAACCTTCCCCGGGGTTTCCCCGGGTGGGCAAGCGCCCAGGTAGGACATCATTCCGGGTATCCGCCTCAGAACGTATGACCAGTCCTCCCCGCCCATCGAGGGATGCCGCAATGACGCAACCGATTCGTCACCCAGCGTGCGGCGGGCTACCCGGTCCACGAACGCGGTGTAATCGGGGTGATTAACCGTTACCGGATACCCGAGCCGTATGTCCACGTCGGCCTCCAGTCCGTGGGCAGCCGCGACGCGGGTGGCGACCCGGTGGATGATGGAGTGAAGTGCTTTCCTGGTTTCTTCGGATAGGGCGCGGATGGTCCCTTCCAACCGGGCCGTGGCGGGGATCACGTTGTGGGCGGTCCCGCCTTTGATAACCCCGAACGTTATGACGCCGGGCTGGAATACGTTGATCCTGCGGGTAAGGGCTGTTTCCGCCGCCATTACGATTTCGGCCGCCGCGGGAATCGGATCCAATGACAGGTAGGGGGCGGAGGCATGGCCACCCTTACCTTTGATGAGGATATGAACCTCGTCGGACGCCGCCATCTGAGGTCCGGGGAGGTGGCGGATCTCACCGGAGGCGAACAGGTTGGTCACATGCATGGCGAAGGCGCCGGTAGGTCGATCCCCTGCGGTTTCCAAGACCCCTTCCTCGATCATCCGACGAGCCCCGAAGAAGCCCTCCTCGCCGGGTTGGAACATGAAGATGACCGTTCCCGCCAGCCTGTCCCGTAGTGACGAGAGGACCCTGGCCGCTCCGACCAGCATGGCGGTATGTAGGTCGTGACCGCATGCGTGCATGAAGCCCGGATGCTCGCTGGCGAATGGCAACCCGGTTTCCTCCAGCACCGGAAGAGCATCCATATCGCCGCGGAGCAGGACCGCCGGTCCCGGTCGGGCGCCTCGCAGGACGGCGACGACGCCGCTGGAGGATTCATGGAGTTTGATGTCGAGGGGTAGTCCTTCCAACGCCTCCAGCACCATCTTCCGGGTCAACGGAAGGTGCAAACCCTGTTCCGGGCGTCGATGGAGCCTCCGCCGCAACTCGACGATGGCCGGAAAGTGTTCGTGGACCCTACTCAGAATGTTGCCCATAGCCGCAGAATGCTACCCGGTTCCAATCGCCGGTTCCTTGCAGAGCGGGACAACAAGGGAACCCATCTCGGCTGTTCCTATCCTCGGGCAGGTCAGCACGATAGGGGTTGCTCGGCTGGTCGGGTACTATAGGCACCCAGTGTCCCGAACAGGATTTCTCCGATGACCGCACCCACATTTGACACGATCGTCAACCTTGCCAAGAAACGTGGGTTCGTCTTCCAGGCGTCTGAGATCTACGGTGGATTGCGGTCCGCCTATGACTACGGGCCTTTGGGGGTGGCTCTGCTGAACAACGTCAAGGCCGCGTGGTGGCGTTCAATGGTGCGGCTACGGGATGATGTGGTGGGTATCGACTCGGCGATAATCCAGTCTCCCCGGGTGTGGGAGGCGTCAGGACACCTGTCCCAGTTCCACGACCCGCTGGTCGAATGCACTATCTGCCACACCCGCCACCGTCTCGATAAGCTGGAAGTGGAAGGACGTTGCCCGTCCTGCGGCGCCCGTGATCGCCTGACCGAGGCCCAGGACTTCAACCTCATGTTCCAAACCCATATGGGTCCGGTCCCCACCGATGACAACCGGGTTTATCTGAGGCCCGAAACCGCCCAAGGTATCTTCACCAATTTCGAGAACGTTCGCCGGGTTTCTCGGCGCAAACTGCCTTTCGGCATCGCGCAACTGGGCAAGTCGTTCCGCAACGAGATCACCCCGGGCCAGTTCGTGTTCCGAACCCGGGAGTTCGAACAGATGGAGATGGAGTTCTTTACCCACCCTGAGGATGCGGACAGGTGGTTCGACTACTGGGTGGGTGAACGGCGCGCCTGGTATCTGGATCTGGGAATGCGGGGCGCCAACCTGCGTCTTCGTGAGCATGGATCAGGAGAATTGGCCCATTATGCGGCCGCTACCTTTGACGTGGAGTTCCGTTTCCCTTGGGGTTGGGATGAGTTGGAGGGGATCGCCAACCGGACCGATTTCGACCTACGTCGTCACTCGGAGTGTTCAGGCCGGGACCTTCGATACTTCGATCAGGTAGCCGGGCGGCGCTTTTTTCCGTACGTGATCGAGCCGGCGGCAGGGGCCACCCGGGCGGCGTTCGCCTTTCTGATCGACTCCTACCATGAGGAAGAGGTCAGAGGGAGGGTGAGAACGGTGCTTCGCCTCGATCCGCGACTCGCTCCTAACAAGGTGGCTGTTCTCCCGCTGTCCCGCAAACCGGCTCTGGTGCAGGCAACCGAGCGGGTGGCGTCGTTGCTCCGTCCGGTGTGGGAAATCGAGGTGGATGTAACCCAGGCTATCGGCAGGCGTTACCGTCGCCAGGACGAGATAGGAACCCCCTATTGCGTAACGGTCGATTTCGACACTCTCGATGACGATGCGGTTACGGTGAGAGACCGGGACACGATGGCTCAGGACAGGGTCGGTATCGACTTCCTGGTGGAGTACCTGTCCGGTCGCCTTTCACGCCCGCCGGAAGGAAGAGCGACCGAATGAGAGTTATCAGGAACCTGGTCGGAGTGGCGCTCTTGGTCCTGGTAGTTGTCGTCGCCTATGTGTGGTTCTCGGGAGGTCGTGGAGAACCCTCTACCGATGTCACGGCCCCATCCCTCACGACCGGTCCGACGACGACATCGGATACCGAGCCTGTGGCGGAAGTTTCGACTACCGAAGCCGCGACCGCTACCGGCGCTACCTCCCCGGAATCCACCGTGTCGGATGTTTCGGAGGAAAATGTCGCATCTCCGTCCACAGTTACTGCGGTTGTCTATCGGATCGACCCGGCGTCCTCGTCGGTGGCCTTCGAGATCGACGAGATTCTCAACGGTAGTCCCAAGCGGGTGGTCGGGGTGACGAGCGAGGTAGCCGGAGAGGCGTTGATCGACTTCTCTGATCCGACCGCGTCGGTCCTAGGTCCGACGGTCATCAACGTTCGTACCCTGGAGACCGATTCCGGTTTCAGGGATCGAGCTATGCGGGGACCTATCCTCGGCTCGTCCCGCGATGAGAACGAGTTTGCGGTCTTCGAGCCGATATCGATAGAGGGCCTCCCGGAGGAAGCCGCTGTCGGCGACACCGTGAACCTGGTGGTGACCGGTGACTTCACGCTGAGCGGAACTACCATGCCGGTCGTGTTCGACATCGAGGTGGGGCTGGTTTCGGAGGAACGGATCGAGGTCAGCGGTACCGCAACCGTGCGCCGATCGGACTTCGGCTTGCAGATTCCGAGCGTGCCCAGCGTGAGCGACGTCGATGACGAAATACTGCTGACGGTTGACTTGAGGGCTATGGCCGTCGGCTGACAAACCCGTCCATCCTTCCAGCCCCGCGGCCCCTCGGGCCGTTTCAGGGCTTAACCCCGATTTTCATGCAGGGGTTTGAATGGGTAACCGAGAGAGACACAATGAACTCTCTGACCTGGGAAAATAGCTGCTCGGCGGCCTCGCCTGGCCGGAGGCGCCCTTTACCTATAGGGTGATCGCCTGACGCGCCGTGAAAGTGCGCTTGACGTGGTCTTTTCGAGGTCGGCGTGACGGGGCATGAAGAATTGGGGTTACACTCATGATGGTATGGCTGATCGACATGACCTGGAACGGATTCGCCAGTCCATAAACCTGGTCGAGTTGTTCGAGGGCGTTACCACGGTAAGTAAGCGAAGGGGCGCTATCAAGGCACTATGCCCTTTTCACGCCGAGAAGACCCCGTCGCTGTCCATCGACCCGGCTCGCGGTCTCTACCACTGCTTCGGTTGCGGAGTAGGTGGGGATGTGTTCACCTTCGTCCGGGAGACACAGGGCCTCGACTTCGCGGAGGCGGTTGACCTGCTTGCAGACCGGGCCGGTATCGTGGTCCGGCGCAGTCCGGGCGCAGCCAAACGCAGTGAGCGTCGCCGACGGCTGATCGAGGCGGTGGAAGCGGCGGGTAGCTTCTATCATGCCCGCCTGAAGAAGGCGCCTGACGCCGGTCACGCCCGTTCATATGTAAGGGGTCGTGACTACGGGGTGGAGATCGTCGAAGAGTTCGAGATCGGCTACGCACCCGACTCCTTCGATGAGTTGTGCGGCCATCTCCGTGAGATGAACTTCAAGGACAGGGATATCGTCGAGGCCGGGCTGGCCCGGCGGAACTGGGCAGGCCGCATCTTCGATTTCATGCGAGGTCGCTTGATGTTTCCTATCCGCAACGTACGCGGCGAGATGGTCGGGTTCGGCGGGCGACTCCTGAAAGGCGATGGACCCAAGTACCTGAACACTGCGGAAACGCCCCTCTATCAGAAGAGCGAACTGCTGTACGGGCTGGATCGGGCTCGCTCGGCGATCAGCCGCCAGGGAACCGCGGTGGTCGTCGAGGGCTATACCGACGTGATCGCCTTTCATATTGCGGAGATGCCTGTGGCGGTCGCCACTTGCGGGACAGCCCTGGGAGAGGGTCATTTCGACCTACTGCGTCGCTTCGCTCCGAGGATCGTTCTGGCCTTCGACGCCGACGCCGCCGGGGCGGGCGCCGCTATCAGAGGCGACGAACTCCGTATCACCTCCGACCTGGCCATAGAACTCCGGGTGGCGCCGATGCCCGAGGGTCGTGATCCGGCCGATCTGGTCAAGGAAGGCAAGGCGGATGCTCTGAAGGAGGCCGTGGACGGTTCGAAACCGATGATGGAGTTCCGCATCGACCGGCTGATGGAGGGTTTCGACCTGCGGGAGTTGGCAGCCCGCCGCAGGGCCATGCGGGAGGCGGCTCAGCTTCTGGCGGGGCATCCCGACGAGGTATCTCGTCTGCAGCACGCCAGTGACGTGGCTAAACGCACGAGAACGAACGAGGATCTGGTTCTCCAGGAGATCAACAGATTGCGCTCAGGACGCGGTCGCTCATCGAAACAGGCCCGGCCCGTTTCCGATTTTCCTTCCCAGAGCGCGCAGCTGGCCCGCTCCGAGCGTGACCTTCTACGCCATATGATTGCAGGGACCGCGTCCGGTGAGCAGGTCAGCGACCGTTTGTTCGAGGATGAAGGGGCGCTTCGCCTGGCCGGATGGCTGCGGGAAGCCGCTCGCAACGCGGCGCCGGGCGCCGCTATTCCCATTTCCGAGATCGAAGATCGTCGAATGGCGGTGTTTGCGCGAGAACTGGCGATGGCGGAGGATCCACTCATACCGGTTGATGATGTGCTGGCTCATCTCGAAAGTCGCTACACCAGCATGCATAAGGATGAATTGCGCCGACGGCTCGATTCACTCCATCCTGAAAAGCAACATAAAGAATACCTAGCTATTCTTGAAGAATTAAGGAGCCTGGAACAGGGAACCTAGTTTGCCAAGGAGTAGCAATGGACCGGCGTTTGGATGGAGTAATCCAGGACTTGTTGACGAGAGCCGGGCGGCGGGGCTTTGTGACGATGATGGAGGTCCAGCGGGAACTGGAGTGGATCGACCCTCCTGAGACCGCCTTTGATCTGGCGATCGACACCATCCGTGGCGCAGGTCTGATCGTGATGGAGGATACCGACGATTTCCTGGACCTGCCTCTCCTCGACGAGGAAGATTTGCCGGTTAACGATCCCGTCCGGATGTACTTCGGCCAGATCGGTCGCGTGCCCCTCCTCACCGTCCAGCAGGAAGTCGAGTTGGCCATGGCTGTGGAGATCGGCCGTGAGGCAAGACTTCAACTGGATAGCATGCGAGAGCCCTCGTCGGTCACCGTCTCCACGGAGCGCGCCGAGCTCGAACGAAGATGGAAGAGGGGGCTCCAGGCACACGAGCGGTTGGTGGAGGGAAACCTGCGTCTGGTCGTCGCCGTCGCCAAACGCTATCTGGGAAACGGGCTGCCCCTCCTCGACCTGATCCAGGAAGGCAATTTGGGTTTGATGAAGGGAGTGGAGAGGTTCGACTACCGGAAGGGGTTCAAGTTCTCTACCTACGCGTCGTGGTGGATTCGACAAGCGGTAAGTCGGGCCGTGGCTGACCAGTCACGAACCATCAGGATCCCGATTCACATGTTGGAGACCATCTACAAGCTGTCGAAGGCGCAAAGTCGTCTCTTCCAGCAGTTCGGCAGGGAACCGACCATTGACGAACTGGCCGAGGAGATCGAGGTTTCTCCGGGCCGGGTGTCGGAACTCTCGATGATCTCCAAAGGGACATTGTCGCTCGAGATGCCGGTGACCGAGAGAAGTGATATGACCCTGGGCGATTTCCTCCCGGATTCCGATTTGGACGCCGCCACGGACAATGCCACTTCCAGCCTTCTCCAAGAGTATGTGGCCTTGGTCTTGGAGGGACTCACCGACAGGGAGCGACAGGTGATCCTCATGAGGTTCGGGCTGGAGGACGGCAAGGTCCGTACCTTGAAACACTTGAGCGCACATTTCAAGGTGACTCGCGAGCGGATCAGACAGGTGGAAGCCCGAGCCCTGTGGAAGCTTCGCCACAACAGCGAAAGGCTCAAACTCAGGGATTACCTACGGGATGGCTGAGGTTGACTTGAAGTCCTGAACGAGGGACTACTATTCAGGCCTAGGCCGATCTGTCCGGGGTAGCTCAATCGGCAGAGCAGCGGACTGTTAATCCGTTGGTTGTGGGTTCGAGTCCCACCCCCGGAGCCAAGCCCTCCTACAGCGTTTCTCACAGTTACATACCGTTTCAGATGAGAAGGAATCGTCAATACGGTTCCGGTGCGGCTTGGTCCTCCGAGTGCATCCCCCGGTTCCGAGGCGTTGGATATGGCAGGGGACAGTCAAAATCAAAGGACTTCACCTCCGGTATATAACAAGAATGGACTCCACTGAACTGAAGCAACCGATGGTCTTGAGGTCCAGATCCTCTATATTTGCTTTAGGTTTTATAGTATGCTTTCTTCTGAAATCAAGTTATCGTTGAGGATGAGTGCCGACCACGCGCCAGGATGTCCATAGAGGATTGTTTCGGCTTGCCGTAACGCAGGGGGGCTACTTCACCGCCGCACAGGCCCGCGAGATCGGCTTCTCCTACCAGGCGCAGCATTACCACGCGCAACGCGGCAACTGGGTCCGCGTCGATCGAGGTCTATACCGGCTCTTCGGATGGCCGGTTGGCGCACACGACGACCTGATTCGCTGGACACTTTGGGCTGGAGGCCGGGCGGTCGTTTCCCACGAGTCCGCCCTGGACGTTCACGGTATCGGCGAGTTCAACCCGGCTCGCGTCCACCTGACCGTTCCGAGGGGCTTCTCGAAGCGCTTGATCGGGGTGGTGATCCATACGGCCATGCTGGATCAAGCGGACATCGAGGAACGCGAAGGGTTTCGAGTTACGACACCGGTCAGAACACTGGTCGATGTCGCGGGCGCCGGCGCCGATGGCGACCAGCTTGACCGCGCGATCAATCAGGCTCGGGAAGACGGTGTGCTTACGCCACGTCAACTCCGCGAACGAGCCGAGGCCGTGGGCCTCAAGGCCGCCCTGCGTATCGAGCAGGCTCTCGGAAGGCTCGGCCTCTGATGCGCTACCGAAGCTCGGCAGCACTGCGAATGGCGCTTGAGCAGCGCCTTGGTAACGAGTCCCAGGAGTACGGTAATCAGCGTTGATCGGCTTCGCCGACGGGTGATGTATGAGCGAATCGTCGTCCGCCTGGATTTGGCCGAACCGGATAAGTGGGTGGTGAAAGGGGGCCTTGCCCTCGACGTCAGGCTGGGCGATCGAACACGAGTGTCCAAGGACCTCGATCTTGGCCTCCGCGAAGACGCAATCGAAGGTGATCTTCTCCGCGACCGGATCATCGAAGCACTCGGAACCGATCCTGACGATGATCGGTTTACCTTCACCGTCGGACCTACGCAACAACTCCAAGCCGACGAGGCCGGCCGGGCGGCATGGAGGTACAGCATCGAGTCCACCCTGGCAGGCAGGCAGTTCGGTTCCCTCAAGATGGACGTTGCGCCAAGAGCCGAGGAATTGGAGCTGACAGAACGGGTGCCGCTGCACAACACGCTTGCCTTCGCCGAGGTTCGGTCTCGGACCGTAGAGTTGATCGATATCAACCGACACGCGGCAGAGAAGCTTCATGCCCTCACCCGCACCTACGGAGACAGGCCTAACACTCGGGTACGAGATCTCGTTGACCTGGTTCTACTACTTGAGAACGAATACTTGGACGACGATCACTGCCGCGCCGCCATCCGGACCACATTCGAACAACGCGGCACGCACGAACTCCCGGGTGACCTGAGTAATCCGCCATCTGCCTGGACAGACGAATATGCGTCGCTCGTCGCCGACCTCGATATCGAGGCCGAGTCACTACCCAACGCCTTCAACCTCATCCGGTCCTGGTGGATCAGACTCGACGTGCGGGGGAACTGACATGGCCCGGAAGAAGGCAATCGCCAAGACCACACGTCCTGTGAAAGTCGCAGCAGCCGTCCGGACCGCCCGCGATGCCATGCGTAAGGATGCCGGCCTCAACGGGGAACTCGACAGAATTCCACAACTTGCGTGGTTGCTGTTCCTCAAGGCCTTCGACAGCCTCGAGCAGAACCGGGAGACCAGCGATGCAGGATGCCGACCACTTGTCGATCCGCCGTATCGCTGGCGTGACTGGGCGGCTGACCCGCACGGCCGGACCGGAGACTCGCTCATCTCCTTCGTAGAGCGAGAGTTCATTGATGATCGGGGAAGGCGCCGGCCGGGACTACTGCCGTACCTCCGTGATCTCGCAGGAAAGGGGAGCGACGATTGCCGCACCGCCCTGAGTCCGGTCTTCAAGGACATCAATAACCGGATGTTCTCCGGCCATCTGCTTCGGATAGTCATCGACAACATCAACGAGATCGATTTCGGCTCGTCCGACGATGTCAACACGATGGCCCATCTATACGAAACAGTGCTGCGGGAAGCACACGATGCCGCCGGGGGTTCAGGGGGTTTCTACACGCCCCGGCCGATCATCCGCTTCATGGTTGAGCAGATCGCCCCCCAACTCGGTGAGGTGATACTCGATCCGGCTTGCGGTACGGGAGGTTTTCTAGTCGAAGCCCTCGAATACATCCGCCCCGGCGTCGGAACGGCAGAGGAGCTTCACAGACTCCACGAGAACCTGCGCGGTATCGAGAAGCATTCACTCCCCTATCTCCTCGGGACGATGAACATGCTCCTCCACGAGGTGGGTAATCCGAGGCTGGTCAGAGGCGATGCGTTGGCGGAGCCGCTTGCGGAGATCAGCCGCGCTGATCAGGTTGGCGTGATCATCACTAATCCCCCGTTCGGTGGGATGGAGGAGAAGAGGATTCAGAACAACTTCCCGGCCGACAGGCGGACAGCGAAGACAGAGTGGCTCTTCATCCAGCTCGTGGTCCGGCTCCTGAAGGAGGGTGGCCGGTGCGCGATGGTCGTATCGGATGGAGTGCTGGCCGGGAGCGGCATCGGGGCCGGTATCAAGGGGCGGCTCCTGAGGGAGAGCAATCTGCACACCGTTGTCAGGTTGCCCGCGGGCGTGCTCGAGCCGTACACGGCGATACCGGTCAACCTGCTCTTCTTTGAGAAGATCGGACGAACGAAGGAGACCTGGTTCTACGAGATTCGTCCACCCGAGGGACGAAAGAAGTACACCAAGACCCTGCCGATCAGGTTCGAGGAGTTCGACAGGTGCCGTGCTTGGTGGAAAAGTAGGGTCGAGGATGAGTTTGCGTGGCGAGTGCCGATCAAGGCGATCAAATCCACGAACTTCAATCTAGATCTGAGGAATGCGAACCAGCCGCGTGATCTCACGCTTCGTCCGCCGGCGGAGCTGCTTGGAGAGCTCATAGAAGTGGAGTCAGAGATACTTCGGCTCCTGAAGGATCTCGAACAGGGGATCAAGGCGTGAGCGTTGGAGAACGCCGGCTTCGCGAAGTTCTCACCCTCGACCTTGATATGGTCCAAGTCGATGCGACCGCTTGCTACCTGCTGGCGGGTCTATACAACTCCGGGCGCGGGCTGTTCAAGAGAAACGACCTAGCAGGGTTCGGCACAAGCTACAAGAAGCTGCATCGCCTCCGAACAGGCCATCTGGTAGTGAGTAGACGCCGAGCCTTCAAGGGAGGGATCGCTGTTGTGCCCCCTGGGTTCGACGGATTCCACCTGTCTCCCGAGTTTCTGACGTTCTCCCATCGAGAGGGGGAACTCGACCCGCAGTACCTCTCGTACCTGTGCGCCTGGCCCGGCTTCTGGCAGCGGATCGTGTCCGTACATGGAAGGCCCGGCACTTTTCGCGAGCGGGTCCACCCCCGGCGGTTTCTTGAGATTCGGCTTCCGATTCCTGATATCGACAGCCAACGGAACTCAAGCCACGCACTGACCCGCTATAAACAGAAAGTCGAGGCTCTGGACGCGAGCACGATGCGGGCTCAAAACCTGAGCGAGGCTGCCGCCGCCGCTCTTGCGCGCAGACCCGACCTCTCCGAATCGGAGAAGAAAGCAAGAGGTTGGAGGAAGGCCCCGCTACGCCTTCTTATGGAGCGAGTTGCTCACCCCGTATCGGTTGATCCGACGGAGACGTATCCAAACCTCGGTCTTCACCCCTCTGGCCGAGGCGTCTTTCGTAAGGAACCGATCGTCGGTTCCCAAACCTCGGTCACAACGCTGAACCGCGTCGGCGCCGGCCAGTTCATCTACTCTAAGAACCTCGCCTTCGAGGGCGCCTACGCTCACGTTCCGATGGAGTTCGACGGCTTCTTCGTTTCCGGTGAGCTTCCGACGTTCCAGACTCATGCTGATGAACTGGACACGCGCTGGCTGGCGACCTATATGCAATCGAAGTCGAACCGGACGGAACTTGGCGCTGGCCGCAAAGTGCTCGGCCAGCGCCGCCAACGACTGAGCGTCGACTCCTTGCTGGACTTCGAGATCTGGAAACCTCCACTCGCTGAACAGCGCCAGGTCCAGCGGACGGTTTCTATCCTCACCCGTCATCGGAGACTGCGAACAGAACTGGAACCTGTTGTTGCGGGGCTCTGGTTATCGATACTCAACGAACTTGTTGCCACACTCAACGAGTAGCCAGACTCCGAAGAGCTCCTGCGGGACCGGAGGGCTGTAACCAACAGACATCGAAGAACTCGGCAGGAGAGCCGAGTCTTTCATCCCGTTGTCGTTTGTGGGCTTTATGGTGGGAAAGCAGCCCCGAAGTACGTGCTGACCCGGGCTGTTACGCGGTCTGTTACTCCGTTGGTTGTGGGTTCGAGTCCCACACCCCGAAGCCAAGTAATTTTACGGCGTTTCTCACAGTTACATACCGTTTCAGATGAGAAGGAATCGCGAAAGCCGGGCCGAGTCCTGTTCAGTTCAGTGAGCAGATCTCGGCCGATACGTTACCGGTACGGCCTAGTCCTCCGAGTACAGCCCCTTGTTCCAAGGCGTTGGATATGGCAGGGACAGGCAAGGGTCGTCGATGCGACCTCCGTCTGGGTCGCTACCTCTATGTCGGTCTGGCCCAAGCACGCCGGCAGGCCTTCGAGTACCGCAAACCGCCCGTGAAGGCAATCGATCCCACCGCCCCGCGCGAAGAGGGGCGTTCCCGCTTTCGCGACCGCCACCGAAGCAGTGATCGCTCTATATGTGGGTAGGCGGAACCGGGCGACAAGTTCGAGGCGTGGTGGCGATCATCGCTGGGTACCTATGTGTTGTCGGCTCAGCGGCGAAGTCAGGCCCACCCCCGGGTTCCCGAGAGGACCACCACATCATCACAGCAACCCTCTCAAACGGGGCGCCGTCTAGTATGAGTTAATCAGGGATTAGCTTCGTTCGATGACACCGCAGGCCACGCGGTCGCCGGCCCCGGGTTCCGCGCCGTAGCTATCCGGTCCGGCGTGGACGATGATCGCGGAGCCGTCGGCATCGAAGAGTGATCCGTCGGCATCAGCAGCGAGGGAAACTCGGTCGGCGAAGTAGTCGGTACGTGCGATACCGTCGTCCCCGGCGTGGATGTTCGGCAGGTCCCCTGGATGCCAGCTTTCTTCGTGCATGAAGCCGTGGCCCTCGTCGTTGGGATCGAAATGGCCTCCGGCCGCTGAGAAGTCCGGAGTGCAGGCGCCGATACCATGTATATGGAATCCGTGAGGTCCGGGGGCCAGGCCGGTGATCTCGGCGGAGATCAGAACACCGTTGGGTCCTTGCGTCAGGACGACTCGACCCATCGGGTTGCCGTCGGGCCCGGACATGGACGCTACGGCCGTTTGGCCCACCGCGCTCGTTTCCTCCCCGCACGCCGCCAAGCCGACTACGACCACCAACCCCAGCACAAACACAGCAATACGTTGCTTGATCATCCTGTTCCGCTCCTGCATAGAGTCCTTGTTTCCAGGGAATCGGCTTTTGATATGTCCCGGTTCCTTTGAACTTTCAGTTCAGCATACCTGAGATCGTAGGTTCCGAACGGGAGGAAATGGTGTGCCTCGTGATCGATGAACTCCCTGGGTACTGAGCCATAGCCCGCCAAATGGCTGGGTCTTTCACGACGGAGTGCAGCCACTTTCCTCCCCGGCGCGGTACAGGTAACTTTGGAGCCACCGTATGGTGAACCAACTCTATCCACAGAGATCACACAATGGACTTGCCCCTATTTTGGACATTTAGCCTGCATAGCAACGCGGTCCTCGAGAGCATCGATACCGCTGTGCGCGATGGCCCGGCCAAAGGGCGAAGGATCACGATTCCACCGCTTCTGTGATCGGATGGCGGCGGCGGTCGGAGCGTCAAGCCTGACATATGGTCGCCTACTGTTTACCGAGTCCGATTCGCGCTCGGGCGCGTGATTGGCGCGAACAGACGCCGAGCGCCTCGCGTGGGTCACCGGAGGCCTCCGGACAGAACAAACATATCCCGGATGTGACTTGACGGGGTCCCTGGACGACCTTATATTAGGTGCTGCACTAATGTACATAAGCCATGTACGAATGTACGGAGGAGTGACCCCATGAGATCCTGGATAGGCCGCTTGGTCCTAGCCGCAGTCCTCTGCTTGGCGGTGGCCGCCTGCACCGACAGCGACGACGGGGACGCCGTCGAGAGTGACGGAGCGACCGAGGAGGCCGTCGACGCCGGAACCGGAACGGCGATGGACTCCGACTCGGACACGGCTATGGAGGAGCCGGAAGTGGAGCCGGATGCCGATGAGCCCGATGGCATGGTTGATGAGGGTTCGGGTATGTCTGTGGGTGAGTTGTCGTTGGAGGGTTTCACGGTTGGTGTGGCTGTGGTTGGTACGCAGCATTTCTGGGATCGTGAGGCTTTTGAGGGCGCCAAGGCGGAGATCGAGCGGTTGGGCGGTGATGTGGTCGCGGTTGACGGGGGCCGTGATAATGCGGTGCATGCGGAGAACCATGACACGTTCTTGACTCAGCAGGTGGACGCGGTGGTGACGATTCTGGGTGACGCGGCGGTGGAACCGAAGTTGCAGGCGCTTAAGGAGGCCGGTATTCCGGTGTTCGGGGTGGATCACGCTTCGCCTCATATTGTGAACAACACGGGTTCGGATAATTTCTATGCGGGTTCTTCGGCTGGTCGTAATATGGCTGACGCTATCGGCGGTGAGGGGACCGTGGTGGTGTTCAACGCTTTCAGTGAGGTGCTGGGTTTCTGTAATGACCGTTACCAGACTTGGAAGTATGTGTTGGAGAGCGCGTATCCGGGTGTGATGATCGCGGAGGAGCTTGCTGAGGAGTTCGCGAACGCGCCTGAGGACGCCCGTCAGCAGACGTTGGACTTGTTGGAGCGTTATCCCGAGGGTGATCTGCATGCGATTCATGTGGCTTGTTGGGATCAGCCCGCTATCGGTGTGTATGAGGCTCTTACGGAGTCCGGTCGTACCGAGATCGTGGTTTCCGCTATCGACGCGGGGCCGGATACTTTGGCGTTGATGATGGAGCCCGACAGCCCGTTCGTGGTCAACGTGGCTCAGCAGCCTCGTCAGATCGCCACGATCGCGGTTCGGAACGCGGCCCGCCACCTTGCCGGTGAGCAGGTGCTTCCGCAGAGTTATGTAGAGGTGTTGCCGGTGAGCGGCCCGCAACAAGCAGCCGAAGTCTTCGAGCAACTCGGCTACGGCGACGCGCCGGAGATCATGGTTGATGAGGGTTCGGGTATGTCTGTGGGTGAGTTGTCGTTGGAGGGTTTCACGGTTGGTGTGGCTGTGGTTGGTACGCAGCATTTCTGGGATCGTGAGGCTTTTGAGGGCGCCAAGGCGGAGATCGAGCGGTTGGGCGGTGATGTGGTCGCGGTTGACGGGGGCCGTGATAATGCGGTGCATGCGGAGAACCATGACACGTTCTTGACTCAGCAGGTGGACGCGGTGGTGACGATTCTGGGTGACGCGGCGGTGGAACCGAAGTTGCAGGCGCTTAAGGAGGCCGGTATTCCGGTGTTCGGGGTGGATCACGCTTCGCCTCATATTGTGAACAACACGGGTTCGGATAATTTCTATGCGGGTTCTTCGGCTGGTCGTAATATGGCTGACGCTATCGGCGGTGAGGGGACCGTGGTGGTGTTCAACGCTTTCAGTGAGGTGCTGGGTTTCTGTAATGACCGTTACCAGACTTGGAAGTATGTGTTGGAGAGCGCGTATCCGGGTGTGATGATCGCGGAGGAGCTTGCTGAGGAGTTCGCGAACGCGCCTGAGGACGCCCGTCAGCAGACGTTGGACTTGTTGGAGCGTTATCCCGAGGGTGATCTGCATGCGATTCATGTGGCTTGTTGGGATCAGCCCGCTATCGGTGTGTATGAGGCTCTTACGGAGTCCGGTCGTACCGAGATCGTGGTTTCCGCTATCGACGCGGGGCCGGATACTTTGGCGTTGATGATGGAGCCCGACAGCCCGTTCGTGGTCAACGTGGCTCAGCAGCCTCGTCAGATCGCCACGATCGCGGTTCGGAACGCGGCCCGCCACCTTGCCGGTGAGCAGGTGCTTCCGCAGAGTTATGTAGAGGTGTTGCCGGTGAGCGGCCCGCAACAAGCAGCCGAAGTCTTCGAGCAACTCGGCTACTGATAGGTCCTCCTCTTCCGGAGACCGGGAGGCGGCGGCGTAGGCTGCTCCTCCCGGTCCCACCGGAAGCATCGACAGGCGGGAATCCATGGTTGCAAAGTCAGTTCATGCGCTCAAGATGACAGATATCTCGAAGTCCTTCCCGGGCGTTCAAGCACTTGATCGTTCGAATCTGGCTGTGAAGCACGGAGAAGTACACGGCCTGGTCGGGGAAAACGGCGCCGGCAAGTCAACCATCATCAAGATTCTCGCCGGGGTGTACGTCGCGGACGCCGGCAGGGTAGCCATAGACGGCGAGCCGCTAGAGACGATCAGTCCTCGATCGGTGCATCGCCTCGGCGTCCGGTTCATCCACCAGGAGATCAGCCTGGTTCCGCATTCAAGCGTCTCAGAATCGGTTTTCCTGGGTCAGGAGCCCTTGGAAGGTTTCGGTGTCGCCAAGCGGTCGATGCGGATTCGTGCGGAGGCGTTCCTGGCCGACACCTTCGGTGTCGAGATCGACGGGAGGACCTTGATAAGGGACCTGACAGTGGCTGAGCGCAAACTCGTTCAGATAGCGCGAGCGCTCATCGATGGCCGGGGAAAACTAGTCGTCTTCGACGAACCGACCGCGGTGCTGGCCGCCGGAGAGATCGAAACGTTGTTCTCCGCGATCCGCGCGCTGAGAGACAGAGGCATCGCAATGGTCTACGTCTCGCACTATCTCAACGAGATCCGGGAGATATGTGACCGGGTCACGGTTTTCCGCAACGGCGCCGACGTCGCCGTGATGCAACTGGACGAGACTGTGGACACTGTCGAGATCATACGGCTCATGGTCGGCCGGGAGATCGAGGATCTCTACCCGGAACGTCCCCGCTTCCGGGGCGCCGATCAACTCAGGATCGAAGGACTCGGCGACGGCCATCGGTTCCGAGATGTGTCACTATCGGTCGGCGCCGGTGAGATCGTGGGTCTCGCCGGCATAGTCGGCTCGGGCCGGGCCGAGTTGGTGGACACCCTCTACGGGATGCGCAAGGCAAGGGATGGTCGGGTAATGCTCGAAGGGGCGCCCCTGTCCGTGACATCCCCGGCGAGCGCGGTCGGGGCCGGATTGGTCCTCGTGCCCAGGGACCGTCGCAACGACGGCCTGGTGATGGATATGAGCGTCGCCGACAACGTCAACATGGCGACGCTGGAAGAGGTCAGCACGCTGGGCTGGCTCAACAGGGCGGCCGCTGTCGCCCGCAGCGATGAGCAGGCCGAGCGACTTGATATCAGGCCCCGGGACTCGAGTGCGGTCGTCAGGTTCTTGAGCGGAGGCAACCAGCAGAAAGTCGTTCTCGCCCGCTGGCTCGCGTCAAAGGCGCGCGTGTTCGTCCTCGATGATCCCACTGTAGGCGTAGATGTGGGTGCGAGGTCCGAGATATACAGACTCGTCGCGGAGCTCGCCGAAGCGGGTGCAGGGATTCTGCTGTGCTCCAACGACCTGTCCGAGCTACTCGGCATGTGCGATCGAATCCTTGTCATGGTCCGAGGCGGCATCGTCGCCGACCTGGCCGCCGACGATCTGGACCTCGAGGGGCTGCTGGCGGTCGTCACCGGCAGCACGGCCGCGGCGTGATCTCCACCCTCATCGGGGTTCGACACCTCGATACCCGCCGCGTTCTCCGGATCACGGTCGCCCGGTTTCCTCTGATCGTATTCGCGCTTCTCCTCGTCTATCTGTCGGTGAGTAGCGAATTCTTCCTGGAATGGCGTAACATCTCCAGCATCCTTCGCCAGAGCGCTCCGGACGCGATTCTGGCGGCGGGGCTGGCCGTGGTCGTCGCCGCGGGCGGCGACGACATCGTATCCGGTGGAATCGACATCAGCATCCCGGCGGCCGCCACCCTCGGCGTGGCGATCCTCTCCGATCAACTCGTGTCGGGCCGCCCATTGGCCGCGGCGTTGTTGCTGGCGGCCTTGGCTGTCGTAGCGGTCGGGGCCGCCAACGCCCTGCTCGTCGTAAGGGTAGGGCTGACGCCGCTCTTGGCGACACTCGCCTCCTGGGTGGCGGTGGTCGGCATCACCAAGTGGGCGATCAACAATCGCCGGATCACGGTCGACCATCCGTTTGTCAATGAAGTGCGTGACGGTACGGTGGCTGCGGTTCCGATCCCGGCGGTGTTCGCGCTCGGCGTACTGGTCGTCTTCACCTTCCTGGTCCACCGTACCCGCTTCGGCATGAAGCTCCAGGCATCCGGGGGGAGCCGGACAGCGGCGGAGATCGCAGGCCTGAAACCGGACTACTACCTCGCCTGGGCGTTCGTGATCGCCAGCCTCGCCGCCGTGGTCGCCGCCGTGGTGCTTACGGCGCGCGGATCGGGACTGTCGCCCGGCATCGAAGACCGTCTGCTGCTGGACATGGTACTGGCTACATTCGTCGGCGCAGCCTTCTCGCCCCGGCGTGTTGTGACGGTGGCGGGAGCGATGCTAGGCGCTCTACTGGTCAAGGCGCTTGGAAGTGGCTTCCAGCTGCTCAACGTCGACATCTTCAAGGTCGGGATGGTCAAGGGCATCCTGATCCTCATCGTCGTGGCCAGCGCCGCGCTCGACGTCCGGCAGCGGCGATGAACGCACGGGGCGCTTCCGATGCGGTGGGCCCCGACAGCGTTCCCGCCGCGCCGTCGGCGTGGCGGGAACGGCTTGCCGGCTTCGTCTCTCGCTACGGTTTCCTGGCTGTCTTCGCGGCTTTCGTGGTCTTCTTCGCGGTACGCACGGAGGCCTTCCTCAGCCCGAGCAATCTTGTCAACATCCTCGAAGGCAACTCGGTCCTGCTCATCGCCGCACTGGCCATGACCTTGGTCGTCGCTTCGGGTGGCATCGACCTGTCCATCGGCATAGCGATCGACTTCGGCGGGTGGTTGGCGATCATCGGGATGAGGGACTACGACCTGACCTGGGCCTCCGCGCTGCTCCTGGGCGTGGTGGCGGGGGCCGCGGTAGGCGTTCTCAACGCGGCGCTGATCGTAAGGCTGCGCATCAGCCCGTTCCTGGCCACCTTGGGCACGTTCTTCATCGGCAGCAGCGTCCAGCAGATCTACACCAGCGGCGGCGGGCAGGTGCCGTTCAGGGAGATGTCCGAGGCCTATCGGAGCCTCTCGACCGGCGCCGTTCTGGGGTTGCCGACAGAGATACTCATCGCCTCGACGGTGCTCGTGCTCTACTATGTAATTCTGGAGAAGTCGGTCTACGGGAAGCGGATCCATGCGCTGGGTCTGCAATCCTCCGCCGCTGCGGTGGCCGGTATCCGGGTCAGCCGCTACGTCGTGTTCGTATTCGTGTTCGCGGCGGCGACGGTGGCGCTCAGCGGAATCATCCTCACCGCCGGGCTCCGCCAATTCACCCCGCTATCCGGATTCTCATACCTGCTGGATTCTATCGCCGCGGTGTTCATCGGAGCTTCGATACACCCTCGACGCCGTCCCAACGTGCCCGGAACCCTCCTGGGGGTGCTGTTTCTAGGGGTGGTGTCGAACGGTCTCAACCTCATGGGCTTGGATTTCAACTTCCGCGACGCGCTGGAAGGCATCATTCTGGTAGGCGCTTTGGCGTTGGCGTTCACCCAACGCCGGTTCTTGGCCACGGTCACCACAGCTCGATGAACGTGCTGGCCGTGGACGCGGGGACATCGGCGGTGAAGGCCGCCGCGATCGATTCGGACGGCGTTGTCCGCGCGGAGGCGCGCAAAGCGGCGCCGCCGAGGTCCGGCGCAGGCATCGACCAGGACAGCTACTGGGCCGTAGTGTCCGAGACCATACGGTCGGTCGCCGCCCGGCGCCCTGTGGACGCCGTGGCGGTTACCGGCCAAGGCGACGGGCTCTGGGGGTTGGACGGCGCCGGGGAAGCGTTCGGCCCGGCATACGAATGGAACACGACAGTCGCGGCGGACGTAGTCGGCGACTGGGAGGCGGACGGCGTCATCGGCGACCACTATCGAGCCGGAGCGACGGTGCTCTGGCCGGGGACCAGCGCGGCGGTATGGCGGTGGCTGGCGCGGAATCGACCAGACCAGGCCGACCGGACAGCTGTCGTC
Organism: uncultured Acidimicrobiia bacterium; assembly: GCA_964516495.1. Lineage (GTDB taxonomy): Bacteria > Actinomycetota > Acidimicrobiia > Spongiisociales > Spongiisociaceae > JAPPFW01. Next base: position 23,076 of record CAZEZF010000038.1, read on the forward strand.
TTCTGCGCCAAGGACTGGATCAACAACCGCCTGTGCGGCGCCGTCGCCACCGACATAACCGACGCCACCATCCCGTTTCTCGACCTCGAAACGGGCGATTACAGTCCCGCCGCCTTCGAACGACTCGGATGCCTGGACCTGGTCCGGCGGGTCCCGCCTATCCGTCCCGCCGGCGCCGAGGTCGGAAAGGTTTCACGCGAGGCGGCCCTCGCCACCGGTCTGCAGGAGGGTACTCCGGTCCTGATGGGCTGCATCGATGTGGCCGCCATGACCCGCGGTGTCGGAGTCGCCGAACCCGGGCAGGCGCTGCTGGTCTTGGGAACCACGGCCGCCGCGCTCGTCGTAACCGGGGCGGTGAACCGTTCGGGAGAGGCCGTCGGGGCCACCCTGAGATTGTCCGACGGGCGGCGTTACCTGCGTGTGCTGGGCGCCAGCTCGGGCACCTCCACGCTCGACTGGTACCTGGACACGCTGGGTTATGCGGGCGAGAGCCGCTGGGAGGAATTGTGGGACGATGTACGGTCGGCAAAGCGCGGCGCCTTCATGATGCCCTACCTCGCGGGCGAGCGCGCTCCGTTCCTCGCGCCCGACGCAACCGGCGCGCTGCTGGGCCTCACTCCCACCACCGGACGTCCCGAAGTTGCCCGAAGCGTGGTCATGGGCATCACCTTCTCGCTGCGGCACTGCCTCGAAGAAGCCTTGCCGGACGGTGTGGACTCCGTGGTCCTGTCAGGTGGTGGAGCGACCGACCCCGCTTGGCGCCAACTCGTCGCCGACGTCATCGGAGCGACCGTCGTAGCCGCCCCCGGAGCGGTGTCCGCATGCGAGGGGGTCGCCCGGCTCGTGACCGGGAGAACCGGTACTCTCCCGGATGGCGCCGGGATATACAAGCCGGCGGAGGACCACGAGTCCGAGTTCCGGCAGTTCGTGGAGTTGGGCCGAAGGCTTCGTCCGATCTGGTCCGAGATGGCCGCTTGGCGACCTGCCCGGGAGGAGACGCCGTGACGGACAGAGCCGCCCTGCCCGACACGATGAAGGTCGGTGTCTACTACGGGACGGGCGACGTCCGGATCGAGCGCCGACCGGTTCCCGACTTCGGCCGCGATGAGATACTGGTGGAGACCCTGGCCAGCGGGCTGTGCGCCAGCGAGGCGTTGGAGTGGTATTCGAAGCGTCCGGGCGGCAAGGTGCTCGGGCATGAGCCGGTGGGCCGCGTAGCCGCTCGAGGCGCCGCCGTCGACGGATTCGAGATCGGTGACCGGGTCTTCGTCAACCACCATGTGGGTCGGCTGAGTTCCCACTGGGCCGTGCGCGGCCGCTACACGAAGGATCCCTACTTCAAGTCCACCGGGCTCGACCCGGGCGCCATGGCCGAGTTCTTCCGTGTGGACGCCGCGCACCTGCGCGCCGATGTGCATGTGCTCGATCACGAGATACCGGATGCGGTCGCGGCGACCATCGAGCCGTTGTCCTGCGTGCTCGGCGGCCTGAAGCAATGCATGATCCAACCCGGCGACACCGTGGTCGTCGTCGGGGCAGGGTTCATGGGTCTGGGTTTCGTGCATATGGCCCCGCTGTTCGGGGCCGGCGCTGTGGTCGCTCTCGACTTTTCCGACTGGCGGCTTGCCAAGGCCGAGGAGTTCGGCGTCACCGCCACCGTCAACCCGGCCGCCTGCGACCCGGGGGCGGCCTTGAGGGATGTCAACCGAGGTCTGCTGGCCGACGTCGTGGTGCTGACCGCCCCGGGTGCAGCCGCCTTCGCCTCGGCCAGGGCGTTGGTCGAGGCGGGAGGGACCCTGCATATCGGTGCACCGGGGCCGCCCGGATCCCGATTCGTGCTCGACGGGGCCGAAGCGTTCTTGAGTGAGGTGACCATCAACTCCAAGTACTCCGCCGACCACCGGGACACCTACCAGTTGATACGCCTGCTCGAGTCGGGCCGGGTCGATCCCCGACCCGCGATAACTCACGAGCTGCCGCTAAGCCGGCTGGCGGAGGGCTTCGAGATGCTCACCAAGGCCGAGGAATCCCTCAAGATCGTCATCAGGCTCAACGGGGGGATAGATTCCCCGGGTGAACCCGGAAAGGACGAGCCCCGTTCCGGCCATTCCGTCGCGCCGGATATGAGTGTCAGGGGGGTCCGTGTTTGATGCACTGCGCGAGGAAGTCTGCGCGATGAACCTCGAACTGCCCGCCAACCGCCTCGTCGTATCGAGCGGAGGCAACGCGAGCGGACGGGATCGCGAGACGGGCTATGTGGTGATCAAGCCGAGCGGCGTGAGTTTCGACCGGCTCACTCCCGAATCACTGGTCGTGGTGGACCCGTCCGGGCAGGTCATGGAGGGTGATTTGAAGCCATCCGTCGACTTGGGGGTCCACCTCTACATCTACCGGCGCCGACCCGATGTGTTCGGCGTGGTCCATACCCATTCGCCCTACGCCACCAGCTTCGCGGTCAGGGGTGAGGACATACCGGCTGCGCTCACGCCTCTGACCCACCTGATCGGAAGCGGCGTGCCATGCACCCGATGGGCCACTCCCGCCGCCGATGACACCGGGGCGGCGATCATCGAGGCGCTCGGAACCGGAGGGATGGCCGCCGTGGTCGAACGGCACGGGGTGTTCACCATGGGACGCTCGGCGTCCGAGGCCTTGAAGGTGGCGCTGCATGTCGAAGAAGCGGCTATGACGATCCGGCTCGCCCAGCAGTCCGGCCCGGTGACTCCTCTTCCCGAGGAGGAGATCGAACGTTGTTTCGCCTGGTACCGGGACAATTATGGCCAGTGAAACACCCCGCGTTCCGGACCCGTCCGGGCCGCTGACCTTGCCGACCTTTGGAGGACCCTGACTAATGGCTGACACCGAACACCTGGCGAACATGGCTGCCGGAATCCGACGACGCGTCTTCAAACATGTACTCAAGCACAACGGCGGTTATCTCTCGCAAGCCCTTTCCGCGGCGGAGATACTCGCGGCCCTCTACGGGTCGGTTCTGCGGTTGGCGCCCGCCGAGGGTGACCTTTTACCGCGACCGTTCGCCGGAGTCCCGGGTTCGGACGGAACGGATTACCTTACCGGGGGTAGATTCAACGGCCCTCGGCGCCCTGATCTCGATCGGTTTGTCTTCTCCCCGGCTCACTACGCCCTTATCCTCTATGTGACCCTGATCGAGACAGGTCGGCTCGGCGAATCGGCGTTGGATGAATACAACGTCGATGGCTCGACCATGGAGATGATCGGGGCGGAGCACTCACCGGGAGTCGAGACTACCACCGGGTCGCTGGCTCAAGCGCTCAGTCAGGCTTGCGGCATCGCCTTGGCTCGAAACATGCGCGGCGAGTCGGGCCGAACGTGGGTGTTCATGTCCGATGGTGAGTTCCAGGAGGGCCAGACCTGGGAAGCGCTGGCCTTCGCGTCCTTTCACGGACTCGCGCGGCTGCGGGCGGTGGTGGATGCCAACGGCCAGCAGTGTGACGGAACCGTGGACAGCGTGGGCGCCATCGAACCGCTCGCGGAGCGGATCAGGGCGTTCGGTTGTGAGGCGGTGGAGGTTGACGGGCACGACCTCGGCGCGCTCGTCTCGGAAATGGAGAGCGAGGTCCCCAAGCCTCTGGTCTTGATCGCTCGTACCGACCCCGTCCGGGGCCTTCCCCTGCTGGCTGAAAGGGCCCCACTGCTCCACTATGTGCGGTTTCGATCCGACCGGGAGCGGGCTCGGTTCCAGGCCGCCTACGAGGAGATGTGTACGCAGGTCTCCGAGTCGGCTCAGAGTATGGAGTCCGTCTGATGGAGATGGTGTCCCGTCCTCACGAGACGAACTTCATACGTTGGTCCGCCGGCCGGCCTGAGGTGGTCGTGTTGTCGGCCGACCTCACCAACTCGTGCGAGGTCGGTAAGTGGCGCGACACCTACCCCGATCGGTTCATAACCGCGGCGATGGCCGAGCAGAACATGATCAGCGTGGCCTCCGGGCTGGCCAGGGAGGGTTTCGTTCCCTTCATACACACCTTCGCGGTGTTCATCTACCGCCGGGCGTACGACCAACTCGCCATGTCGGTCGCGTATCCGAACCTCAAGGTGCGCCTGGTCGGTTTCCTGCCTGGGATTGTAACGCCCGGGGGTGTCACCCATCAGGCGATCGAGGACATAGCGATCATGCGGGCTACGCCCAACATGACCGTTGTCGAGACCGGCGACGCAACCGAGGTGGAATCGGTGCTCGACGCGGTTGACCGTGTGGAGGGTCCCGTGTACATCCGGATGCTCCGCGGTGAGATGCCGAGGCTCTTTCCGGCCGATGACCCCATGAAGCTCGGCGAGTCGCGACTGCTGAGCACGGGCGATGATGTGGCGGTTATAACCGCAGGCATCACGACGGAGGAGGCGATAAGGGCCTCCGGCGCCCTGAGGCGGGCCGGTGTCGGTGTGTCTCATGTGCATGTATCCACACACAAGCCTTTCGGCGACAGAATCGTCGAGCATGCGGTTCGCAGGGCCCGCCACGGTGTGGTCACCCTGGAGAACCATACCGTCGTCGGCGGTCTCGGTGCCGCCGTGGCCGAGTACATGGCCGAGAACGGTGTGGGAAGCAAACTCGTCAGGCTCGGTCTGCGGGACACCTATGCTCACGGCGCATCCCGGGCCTATCTGATGCGAGAGTACGGACTTGACGCGCAGGCCTTGGTACGCGCCGTCGAGTCGTTGCTCGGCAGGAAACTGGACATTACCGAATCGGATCTGCGGTCGGTCCGCATCGAAGCGGTTCACACCGCGGCCAAGGCCGAGGCGCTGTAGGAGCGCTACTGGGCGACTGCCTGCCGGCCCGACGGTAGACTTCAGACTTCCCGGTCGGGCGGGCGGAGCGCCTCCCGTCTTTTTCGGCGCCCTCCTACACCGACTTCGACCAGCGCCAAACCCGTTGCCTGATTCACGCCTGCCGCCGGATGATCGACCACCTGGGTAGGAGCGTCACGCTTTTAACCCTGATTCTTCATGCCCC
>CAZEZF010000039.1:0-9679 GCA_964516495.1 uncultured Acidimicrobiia bacterium
TTGACGTGGCCTTTTTGAGTTCGGTGTGTCTGGGGCATGAAGAATCAGGGTTAAAGTAGAGAAGCAAACTCCATACGGTTGAAGAGAGATGCTTTCAACAGTTGGGCGGATATCCACTACGTTACCAACGGATTCGAGGGCAAAGGGCAGCATGTTCCGGTGGTGGGTCATGGACAACTACATTCATGCTCTGGCAATGGCTATCCGACGGCTCAGCGACAAGAACCCAAGCACACGGTCGCCGATGAGTCTCCTGCTCGATTTCCAACAGCACCGCGACGTGCTTACACGAGAGTGGTGGGAGCACAAGGGGATGTACCGCAATACCCGCTTCTACCAAACCAAGCATCAAGAGTATCTTCGGGAGTTGATCGCATATTGTCCCACGAACACGTTAGCCATGCGCACATTCAAGAGTACATTGACGGCTGAGCGGAGATTCTTGGGCAGTCAAGGCTTTTGCCGACAAGCGGATAGCTCACATGGACAGAAACCCGAACACTCCGTTGTCGTGGGAGGAATTGCATGATCCGGTCGATTCTGTTTTCGAGGTGTCTACCAGCATTGGGACACCGAGATTGCTGGTGTTTTTCCTGTGGAGCCGCTGGGTTCGCCCTGGGAGCTTGTGTTTACCCGAGGGTGGATCACGGAAGAACAGGCATACGAGACCACAGAGAGGCGCAAGGGTGAGGCTGGCGTATTGGCGTGGAAACATGTTCAGCTCGAAACCAGCAAAAGGTCACGTAGAATCTAAGCTCGATCAACGACCTCAGAGCCCCTTTCCTCCCTGGAGCGGACCAACCCGACCCAGGGTCATCGAAGACAGCGGAACCAACACGAACCCGGAACAATCGGGCACTCACGTATGTTATGTAATGTCTTGTGTTAGCCCCGGACAGAGGATGGTCGAATGCGAATAGTGAGTAGGTTTCTGTTCCTGTGTCTGGTCTTGCTGGCGGCGGCGTGTGGGGGTGAGCCGGACGCTGGCCCGGATGCTCCGGCGACGACACGGGCGCCGGAGCCGGTGGCGACCTCCGGTTCCGAGGAGGCCTCCGGGCAGGTCACGGGGTTTGTGGCGGGTGCGTTGGGCGCTGTGGAGGTTGGTTCCGGTGAGGAGATCCAGATCCGGTCGTTGAACGCCATTTCGGGGGACGTGGCGTTCCTGGGTGTTCCCGGTCAGCGCGGCGCCGAGTTGGCGATCGCCCACTACGGGCCCGTGGCGGGTCGTGCGGTGACCCTGGGTACGCCGCTGGACGATCTCTGCTCGCCGGATGGCGGGCAGGCGGGCGCCCAGACGATCGTGGCGGACCCCGCAGTGGTGGGGGTGATCGGGACTACCTGTTCGGCCGCGGCGGTGGCGGCTTCGCCGTTGATCTCGGATGCGGGGATGGTGATGATCTCGCCGATCAACGCTTCTCCGGCGTTGACTTCGGATCTGGCGGGGACGGCGGGGACGGCGTATCAGCCCGGTTACTACCGTACCGCCTTCAACGGTCTGGTTCAGGGTTGGGCGGTGGCATCGTTCGTGGCCGAGGGGCTCGGTTTCGATCGGGCGGCGGTGATCCACGACGGCGACCCCTACACCCAGGGCCTGGCGCAGGCGTTCACGGATGCGTTCGAGGAACTGGGCGGTGAGGTCACGACGTTCACGGCGGTGAACAAGGGAGACACCGACATGATCGCGGTGCTGACCGAGGTGGCGGTGGGCGGCCCCCAGGCGGTGTTCTTCCCGATTTTCATGCCCGAGGGCGGGTTCATCGTCCAGCAGGTGGGCAGCGTCGCCGGTCTCGAAGGCGCGACGTTGGTTACCGCTGACGGGCTGTTGACGGACAACTTCATGGAGTTGCCCGAGTCCGAGGGTGTTTACATAGCGGCGCCGGACCTGCGGTTCGGCGCCAACCGCAACAGCATCACCGGGAAATCGGCCGATGACTTCCTGGCGGCCTACCAGTCTGTCTACGGGGAAGCGCCGTCGGCGGCGTTCTGGGCTCATGCCTACGACGCCACGACGATGCTGCTACGGGCGATCGACCAGGTCGCGGTCGAGGTGGAAGGAACCCTCTACATCGACCGCCAGGCCCTGCGGGACGAACTCGACGCAACGAACTTCGACGGGATCATCGGGACAATCACCTGCGACCACTACGGCGACTGCGGCTCGCAACTGATCACGATGGTCCACCACACCGACTCCCGCGACATCGAAGCCGGCAAGAACAACATCATATTCAGCTACGCCCCCTAAGCCTGAATCCACCGGTGTGGCGGGGGTGGATTGACACAGGAAAGCGCCTCTGATCTGGGACAATAGCTGTTAGAAGCTAGCCGTTTGGCCCGGAGTTAGGAGGCAATTCCTGTGAGTGGATTATTGTAGAATATCGATCGGGTGGGGGTTGTTTTCGACAATGAGTCTCTGGTGGCCGACGCGGGTTTGTTGGTTGCGGGTACCCTGATGGACCGGCTGGGGTTGGAGGAGCTGGTTGATCGGGTGGTCCGGATCAAAGGGGCTCTTCGGAAATGAGGGGGGAGTAGGCATCGGCGGGGCGAGGGGGTAATCCGCCCGAAGTGGACAGGGGTCCTCAACCCACTATATGTCCCACACCAGAAAGGAACTACCCGGAACGGGCCGGGAAGTCAAGGAACAGTCGCCACAACGCTACCGACCGCCACCCGACGGATGGACTGTTTGAGAACTCGCCTGTTCCTGGGACTTTAGGTGTTTCTGAGACGGTAAGGAACTAACAGGAACATTGTGGGGTGTTCGCGACCACCCCTTACCAGGGGGTGATGTTAGGGGTCCCGGGAGCCTGTCACCTTCTCAGCCGGGATCTGTCTCTTCCCCCCGCGTCGCTGAGACAGGGGCCGATGCGTCCGTACCCCAAGTGCCTTGACGGTTCATAGCTCGGCTGTCCTTGACAATCAGCCGCGACGGTGGCACAGTGACCAGTGATGGTAACCCGCACTGAGACCCGCGAAGAGTTCGAAGCTCGGCTGATCCGCCAGGCCGACGAAGCCGACGCAGGCGCATACGACCACATCTTCGCTAGGCACGACGACTACCTGATCAGCCAGCTACCGGACGGTTACATATATGAAAGCGGCCGCGTCGTCCGCACCGACCCGACCCTGCCCGCCGATATCTGGATCGCGTCGGGATACGACGGGGTCCCTACAGACCGCAAGGTGAAGATCACAGCCCTCTAGAGCCGCTGTTCCGACCAGCCGATTCCCCCTTACGCCCAGTGGGCGTGGTACACCACCAGTTCACCTGACCGGGTCATACTCCCCGAGTACGTGTATCGGCAGCCCCAACGACGCTGATAGTCCCTTTACGGACAGTCCAGGGTTCCCGTGGCGGGTAGTTACAGGCCCCTGAGAGATCGGGTTGTCGAGCGCACGCTGGATGTCTCTCTCAGACAGACCATGCCTGAACGCAGACTGCAAGAACCGGGCCACGAAAACGAAGGCTACCGCCCCTGCAAGCCGCATGGAAATGCGGCAGCGCATGGTCCTTAAACATCCGGATGCTGACGCCCCTGTTCGAGCCCTCGGGCAGACGAGCCAGTTCAACCATCTGCCTTCTGGACTCTGACCTTATTCGCGTAACGCAACGCCCGCTTCATTGTGGGCCCGGCGGGGATCGAACCCGCGACCTTCGGATTAAAAGTCCGCTGCTCTACCGACTGAGCTACAGGCCCACAGTCATGGTAATCGACTGGCGCGCCTGGTCCAGTTCTTGATGGGATGAGGAGGAACCTCCATAGGCGCATGCCTGGGTTCAGCAGACGATCCCGTGGTTGTCTCACTTTCTTGCAGATCCGAGGTTACCTGTCGGTAGCATCGGCCTTTGTCGTGGAGCGGGTCGGCTATACGGTTCGGGATTGGCGGGCCGGCTTGGGTAACGTGGGGGGCCATGCAGATAGTTCCAGGGCCGGAGGAGTTTCAGCGCCTAGCCGCAACTACGCCGGTGGTCCCGGTGAGTATGGCCGTACTGGCGGATCGCGAAACGGCGGTGAGCGCCTATGAGAAGTTGGTCGGCGACGCGCCCGGGTTCCTGCTCGAGTCGCTGGAAGGGGGCGAGCGGTGGGCGCAGTGGTCGTTTCTCGGCTGGGATCCGGTGTTTATGTTGACCAGTCACGACGGGGTCAGCCGGGTCGACCATCCCGGGGTGGACCTTCCGGTCGGGGACCCGTTGGAGGTGTTGGAGCAATTGCTGGCCCGTTACGAATCCCATCCGATGGACGGCCTCCCACCCCTACATTCCGGTGCGGTCGGTTACCTTTCGTACGACGCGGTACGCTACATTGAACGTCTTCCCGATCAGCCTCCCGATGATCGAGGCCTGCCGGAGATGATGTGGCAGTTCGTCGGGAGTCTGGCGGCTCTGGATCGTTTCAGCCAGACCATCATGCTGGTTCGCAACGTCTTCACCGACCTGGAGCAGGACTTGGGAGCGGCGTATGACGACGCGGTGAACCACCTGCATGAGGCCGCCGATCGGGTGGGTACGCCTCTCGGCTACCGTCCGGCGAGTCCGTTCCAGTTGGAGTGGTTCGAGAAGCCGCCCATCACCTCGACCATGACCCGAGAGGTTTTCGAGCACTCGGTCCGCATCGTCAAGGACTACATAAGGGCGGGTGACGCCTTCCAGGTGGTTCTCAGTCGTCGCCTGGCCACATCCTTTGGAGGGGATCCGTTCGGTCTCTACCGGGCCCTCCGCCTCATCAACCCCTCACCCTTCCTCTTCTACCTACATCACCCGGACGTGACAGTGGCCGGTTCTTCCCCGGAGTTGATGACGCGGGTGCGGGACGGGAAGGTCTACTCCCGCCCGATCGCCGGAACCCGACCTCGGGGGGCTACCGACGAAGAGGACGAGGCCTTGGAGAGGGAACTGTTGGCCGATCCCAAGGAACGGGCCGAGCACGTTATGCTCATCGACCTCGCCCGCAACGATCTAGGGAGAGTATGCGAGTTCGGCTCCGTCCAAGTGGATGACCTGATGGTGGTGGAGCGCTATTCGCATGTGATGCATATCGTGTCCGGAGTCTCGGGCCGCCTCAGGGATGGTTGCGGTCCGGTGGATGTGGTGAGGGCGGTCTTCCCGCACGGAACGGTGTCGGGCGCTCCGAAGGTGAGGGCTATGGAGATCATCGACGAGTTGGAGCCGGTTGCGCGCGGGCCATATGCAGGCGCCGCCGGGTATCTGGACTTCAGCGGGAATGTGGACACGGCGATCTGCTTGAGGACGGTGGTTATCGCTGACGGGACCGCTTGGGTACAGGCGGGCGCCGGGTTGGTAGCCGATTCGGATCCTGGCGCCGAGTATCGGGAAACAGAGAACAAGGCGGCTGCCGCCCTAGCCGCCATCGCCGGAGCGGAGTTGGTATGAGACGCTGGCCGGAGAGCTTCGGAGACCCCGCGGGTGAGTACCTGACCGGCCATGAGGGCGCCGGATACGTCGGCGGGGCTTATAGCCTTTCCTGGACGGTGGGGCCGGATACGGTTGCTTTTCTGCAGGGTTTGCTCAGCCAAGACGTCGAATCGATGAGGCCGGGCCGGTTGGCCAGGTCGTTTCTGCTCCAACCTCGGGGCAAGCTGGAAGCTCTGCTGTGGGTGTTGCGGGACGAGGGACGGGTGGGGATCGTTACCGACTCCGAACTTCACGAGGAAGCGATCACCTACTTGTTACGATGGCGTCTCCGGGTGGAGGTCGACTTCGAACGGGACCAGAGGGAAGTGTTCGCGATCTGGGGTCCTGACACCGGTTCCTTGGAGGTTCCGGACGGCGGATGGAAGGACGAGACGGGTGTTCTGGTCGCCCGACTTCGGGTGGCGCCCATCCGGTACGTACTGGTTGCCGGACTCGATGCCGTCGCGCTGGAAAGTCATGGGATCCGACCTATCGGCGCCGAAGCCGCCACCACGCTACGGATCGAAGCCGGGGAGCCGAGGATGGGGATCGATGTGGACGCCAAGACCATCCCCCAGGAATCGGGACTGGTTCAGGAAGCGGTTTCCTTCGACAAGGGATGCTTCCTCGGCCAGGAACTGGCGGCGAGGATCGACAGCAGAGGACGGGTGAACAGGAACCTGCGGGGGATACGGATACTTGATCCGGTAATCCCTCCGATCGGAGCGCGGGTCACCTACTCCGGGAAGATGGTAGGGAAGCTCACCTCGGTAGGGGAGAGCGGACATCTGGGATCACCGGTGGGTTTGGCGTTGATCCGGCGGGAGGCGCCCCCGGGTACCCGAGTCGCCGTCTCGTGGGAGGAGGGGGAAGTACTTGGTCAGGTCGAAGACCTGCCAATGATAGGTTCCTGATAATTGGAACATTGATAGGCAATAACGAGATACCGGATCCATATCTGTCGAAATATCCCGGCTCACGAGTCTGTAGGAAGGTGCTGAAGAACGGGTGATAGGATTGGGCCGCCGTCCTCTGACCAGGGAGTTTACCATCGGACATCGGGCCAGGCCGGGGGTTTCTCAGCACCCTCTCGTACCCGGATATCTTGAGAGGTAATGACATAACCGGACCTGCGCCTTCAGCGCTGGAAAGACTCAAGATCTTTGGGAGATGACCCGTTCCGCCTCATTCCCTACTCAGAGTTGATACAGGATGCCACATCAGGGATTCAGATATGGAACGTGTGGTTCTGTATGACGACACGGCCGGATATGGTTCTTGATAGAGAGTTGGCCCTTTGGCTTCTGAATCGCGAGGTCAGGTCCCACTCCAACCGGTCTCGAATGGACGCACTTTGTCCTCATTGCCCGGTTCCCGCGACCAGATGGCGTCGTTGCTTGCCGGGGAGCTCGTAAGGGCCTCCTAAACCCGGGGCTCACCCGGATACGTCGACCGACTTCGGACCTTGACAGGGCGATTAGCCTTGGGTTTGCATGCTCGACAACATTCTCGCCTCCGTTCAACGGCGCCTTGCCTCCCTCAAGGCTCGTGAAACCTCTCTGCGGGACACAGCCGAGCAGATACCGCCGGCTCGTGATTTTGCGGGTGCTCTGTCCGCTCCCGGATTGTCGGTGATCGCCGAGTTCAAGCGAGCCTCGCCCTCGAAGGGGGTGATCAACGCCGCCATGTCCCCCGCCGAGCGGGCGGTCGCCTTCGAAGCGGGCGGAGCGGCAGCCATGTCGATACTCACCGAACCCGATCACTTCATGGGTAGTTCCGGTGACCTTCAAGCTGCCCGCTCCGCCACCTCGCTTCCGACCCTCCGCAAGGACTTCACGCTGGACCCGGTTCATGTGTGGGAGGCCCGGGCGATGGGAGCGGACGCGGTTCTGCTGATCGTCGCCATCCTCGACGACGATCGACTCGGCAGCCTTCTGGCTACCGCCTCCGAAGCCGGACTGGCCGCTCTCGTGGAGGTGCATAGTTGCCAAGAGGCCGTTCGGGCGCTTGCCGCCGGCGCCCGCCTGGTCGGAGTCAATAATCGGGACCTGAAGACCTTCCGGGTTGATCTGGCCACAGCCGAGGAGATAGCGCCACTCCTGGAGGGTGTGGATGTAAGGGTGGCCGAGAGTGGTGTCAAAGGTCCCGATGACGCAGCCCGGCTGAAGGCGGCCGGCTACGACGCCCTTCTGGTCGGGGAGTACCTGTCCCGGTCCACGGATCCGGCTCAGGCCATAGCAGGGCTGAGGGGAGTGGTTTGACCTGGGTGAAGGTGTGCGGGATGCGAAAGCCCTCCGATGTGGAAGTCGCGGCCGAAGCAGGCGCCGACGCGATCGGTCTGGTGCTGGTCGACGGAACTCCGCGCTACCTGGAACTCGGCGCCGCAGCCCGGCTGGCTTCCCTATCGCGAGTCCCGGCGGTCATCTTGACCGTGAATGCCCGACCCGAGCGGCTGGTAAGCCTGTTGGAGCGGGTGGGGGCGGCCGGGGTCCAGCCCTACGGCGACTACTCCGCTGAGGCGGCCGCCGCCGCATCGGAGGTCGGGGCTTTCGTTCTCCGGCCGATCAGGGTTAGAGGACCTGTGGGCCTCGACGCGATACCTCCCCAACACACTGCCCTGCTAGACGGGTATTCTGAGCGAAGCCTGGGAGGAACCGGCCAACGAATCGACCCGAAATGGTTGCCGCCTCCGGGTAGCCGTTATGTGCTGGCCGGTGGTCTTGATCCTTCTAACGTTACGGAGGCGGTAGCTCGGTACCGTCCGTGGGGAGTTGATGCTTCGTCGGGTCTGGAAGCGTCGCCAGGTGTGAAGGATCACGACTTGATTCGAGATTTTGTCAGAAACGCCAAGCAGTTGGGGAGGGAACCATGACCGCAACTACCGAAACCCGGCGGCTCAGGCTGGAACGTCCCGATGAGAGGGGTCGGTTCGGCGCCTACGGGGGTATGTTCGCTCCCGAAACCCTTATGCCTGCCTTGGAGGAGTTGGCGGACCAGTTTGCTGAAGCGTGGGCGGATCCCGGGTTTGTAAGCCGCTTTCAGGAGTTGCTCCAGCTTTATACCGGTCGACCCACCCCACTTCACGAGGCCGGCAGACTGTCGGAAGAGATCGGGGTGCGGGTGCTGCTCAAGCGAGAGGACCTCGCCCATACAGGCGCCCACAAGATCAACAACGCTCTCGGTCAGGCGCTGCTGGCCAACCGCACCGCCAAGGAGCGCCTTATCGCCGAGACCGGCGCCGGGCAACATGGAGTCGCTACCGCCACCGCGGCGGCCTACACCGGTCTCGATTGCGTCGTCTACATGGGAGAAAAGGACATAAAGCGCCAAGCCCTGAATGTTCAGCGGATGTCCATGCTGGGGGCGGAAGTGATCCCCGTAACGGCCGGGGCCGGTACGCTGAAGGACGCGGTCAACGAGGCCATGCGTGACTGGGTGCGCACCGTGGAGACTACCCACTACATCATCGGTTCCGCGGTGGGTCCGCACCCATTTCCCTGGATGGTTCGAGAATTCCAGAAGGTGATAGGGGAGGAGAGCTTGAAGCAGCTGAAAGGGGAGATTCCGGACGTGGTGGTGGCATGTGTAGGGGGCGGTTCCAACGCCATCGGCATGTTCTACCCGTTCGCGGGGCGTTCAGATGTGGAACTGATCGGGGTGGAGGCAGCCGGTTACGGTATTGACACCGGACGCCACGGCGCCTCTATCGGCGCCGGATCCCCGGGGATCCTCCACGGCGCCCGCACCTATATGCTGCAGGATGACGAAGGACAGGTGCTGGAGGCCCACTCGATCTCCGCCGGTCTGGACTATCCGGGGGTGGGACCGGAACATGCCTATTACGCCGATTCGGGACTTGCCCGTTATGTGTCTATTACCGACCGCGAAGCGTTGGGCGGGGTGGACCTGTTATCCCGAACGGAGGGCATCATTCCGGCTCTGGAATCGGCCCACGCCGTGGCTTGGGTAGCGAAGGAGGCGGATTATCTGCGGGATCGCACGGTTCTTATCAACCTGTCCGGGCGAGGGGACAAGGATGTCGAGATGATCGCCGCCGAGACGGGAACGGAATGAATTCATGAGCCGCCGGGATCTCGATCATCTCTTTGCATCCGTTAGACGGGAAGGCCGCGCCGCTTTCCTACCGTTCATGACCGCCGGACTACCGTCACCCGCGACGACGGTCGAAACCTTCGCGGCGATGGCCGAGGGGGGGGCTGACGCTTTTGAGGTGGGCATTCCCTACAGCGACCCTTTGATGGACGG
>CAZEZF010000039.1:9779-27203 GCA_964516495.1 uncultured Acidimicrobiia bacterium
GGGGGGCTGACGCTTTTGAGGTGGGCATTCCCTACAGCGACCCTTTGATGGACGGCCCCACTATCCAGTCGGCCAGCGCCAGAGCTCTGGAGCAGGGCATCAACCTGGAGTGCGGCTTCGAGATCCTCCGACAGGTGGTGGAGCAGACCGGACGCCCATCCCTGGCGATGTCCTATGCCAACCCGGTGTTCAGGGTGGGTCCCGACGAGTTCGCGGGCCGGGCCGCCGAGGCGGGGGCATCGGGGCTGATCGTCGCCGATCTGCCCATCGAGGAGGCGACTCCCGTGATGGAGGCGGCTGACCGGGCGGGGATCGGGCTGGTGCTCTTCGCCGCTCCTACCACCGGTGAAAGTCGTCTTGCTCGCATAGCCGCCCGGGATCCGGTGTTCATCTATGGTGTGGCCGAAATGGGGGTGACGGGGGAGCGTGACCAGATGTCCGACCACCCCCGCTTACTGGCCGACCGTATCCGGTCCATTACCGACATACCTCTGGTGATGGGGGTGGGTATCGGCACTCCCGAACAGGCGGTGTCGTTGGCGCCTCATGTCGACGGCATAATCGTCGGCTCCGCTCTGGTACGGCGAGCTCTCTATGCGGACGACCCGGTCACCGACATCGGGAAGGCGGCGCGAGACCTTTCCGAAGCCATATCAGCCGCTGCGAGGTAGTTGTCGACCCAGACTTTTGATTCGGTTCCCGGCTGATTGCGGTGCAGTAAAGTAAACTCCCTGGTCAGCGGGCGGAAGGCCGACTCATCCCCATCTTTTGAGCACCCTCCTAACCTACCATCCGGGTCTGTCGGACTAGCTGTCGAGGTCATGGCCCCCCGGTCGGAATGCGCATAGCCGAGATGAAGGCTTCGGTGGGTATATCAACCGTGCCGATGGCCTTCATGCGCTTCTTCCCCTCCTTTTGTCGACTCAGCAACTTTCTCTTTCGGGTGACGTCACCCCCATAAAGATTGGCTGTCACATCCTTGCGAAACGCTTTCACGGTCTCGCGAGCGATGACCTTCGCCCCGATCGCAGCCTGAATGGGGATGTCGAATTGTTGGCGGGGAATCAAGTCACGCAGTTTGGCGGTCATCGCCCGTCCGTATCCGTAGGCGCCGCTTCGGTGGATAATGGCGCTGAAGGCGTCGACCGGTTCGTGATGGAGTAGGATATCCACCTTCACCAGGTCGGCTTCCAGGTAGCCGTCCGGTTCGTAGTCCAGGCTGGCGTATCCTCTGGTGCGGCTCTTGAGTTGGTCGTAGAAATCGGTCACCACCTCGGACAGGGGAACTCGGTACCGGAGTTCGATTCGTTCCGGGGAGAGGTAGTCCAAACGATCCAACCGCCCCCGGCGGGACTGGCATAACTCCATGAGTCTTCCCGTATACCTGGATGGGGAGATGATGGTCATCAGAAGGATCGGTTCTCGGATGGCGGCAATGTCCCCGGGAGATGGCAGTCCGGCAGGACTCTCGACGTTCACGACCTCGCCCGATTTGGTAAGCACTCGGTACTCGACCGAGGGTTTGGTAGCGATGATGTCCAGTCCGAACTCTCTCTCCAGGCGTTGGGTGATGATCTCCATGTGCAGCAGCCCGAGGAACCCGCAGCGGTAACCGAATCCCAGGGCGGTGGACGCTTCGGGCGTGTAGCTGAAGCTGGAGTCGTTGAGGCGAAGTCTGTCCAGGGCATCCCGAAGGTCGAGATATGCGTCGCCGTCGATGGGGTATAGCCCGCAGAACACCATTGCCTTCGGTTCCTGATATCCGGACAGCGGGGCCGGGGCGGGGCGTCGGGATTCGGTAATGGTTTCTCCTGCTCTGGCCTCGGAAGTTTTCTTGACCCCGGCGATCAGGTAGCCGACCTCGCCCGGACCCAACTCGGCGACCGGGGAGGGAATAGGGGTGCGCACCCCGACCTCCTGAACCTCGTGTACGCCTCCGGTCTGCATGAACTGCACCCCTGCTCTTGTCCGCAGGGCGCCCTGCACAACCCGAACCGAGCTCACCACCCCACGATAGGTGTCGAAGAAGGAATCGAAGACGAGTGCCTGGAGTTCGGCGCCGGGATCGCCGGACGGCGCCGGAACCTGGTCGATGACCGCGTCTAGTAGTTCTCGTACCCCGTGGCCGGTCTTGGCCGAGACATGCAGCACATCCTCCGCCGGGATCCCGATAACCTGCTCGATTTCTTCCGCCACCCGGTCGGGATCGGCAGCCGGAAGGTCCACTTTGTTGACCGCCGCCACGATGGTCAGATCATGTTCGAGCGCCAGAGTGCAGGTGGCCAGAGTCTGGGCTTCGATCCCCTGGGCGGCGTCGACCAGCAGGATCACTCCTTCACACGCCGCCAGAGACCGGGACACCTCATACCCGAAATCGACATGACCGGGAGTATCTATCAGGTTGATACGCCAGTCGCCGTAGGCGAGACGGACGCTCTGGAGCTTGATCGTGATACCTCGTTCTCGTTCGAGGTCCATCGAATCGAGATACTGGGCCCGCATTACCCTGGGTTCCACCGCTCCACATAGTTCCAGGAAGCGATCTGCCAGGGTCGACTTTCCATGGTCGATATGAGCGATGATGGCTACGTTGCGTATGCGGGTCTGATCCATAGCTTTCGAACTCTAAAGGCTGTTAGTGTCCGGCGCGCCCGGTCCGGTCGAGGATACAGGCGTATGTCGTCGGTTCTTGATCGGCAAGCAGGAATGGTAACCGGTTCTTCGACGATCGGGTATGTTCGGAGATCAGTTACGGTTTGGATCCCCTCCGGTCGGGGTAAGATCGGGTAGCTATCGCCGGGATGGCGGAATTGGTAGACGCGCCGGATTCAAAATCCGGTGCCCGCAAGGGCGTATGGGTTCGAGTCCCATTCCCGGTACTGCGTTTCAAACCGTAATGATCGTTCCATATCGCACTAATAAACCCAGGTCACAGATTTTTGGCCAACCGGCATCGCCTGCTGACAGGGTCAGTGCCGTGAACCACCTGTTTCGCCCGATTTCTCACCGTTTCGGGTAAGTTCCTCCGTTCTGTGGGATATGTAAGAGCGAAGAAACGAATCTTCCCGGATGCCCGTCCTGCTACCGGTCAACCGACGCGTATGTGGAGGAGGTTTCGGATGCTGCGTTTAGCCTGGTATCGGAAACGGATCCCACCTCGCCGAAGCCTGTGCGAATAATCTGTCACATGCTGTTGGTACCCTGTCCCGGCCGGTACCGAAGGAGGACTCCAAGACGATGGTGGGCCATAAGCGATCAGTGCGGGAACGTTCAGGTCCATGCGCTTGACACTATGTTCCGAGGTAGTATGACAGATTTCGCCAGTTTCTTTCGCGACGCGACCGGCTATGACCCGTACCCGTATCAGTCACGGGTCGCAGCCGACGGGTTCCCGGACGTTCTGCGTGTCGATACCGGATGTGGCAAAACCGAGGCGGCGGGGCTTGCCTGGATGTGGAGACGGCGGCATTTCGCTCGGGATGAGACCCCGAGATGGCTTGTTTATGCCCTCCCGATGCGCACGCTCGTGGATCAGACCTTCAATAGGTTCAATAAATGGCGAGACAACCTGGGCCTCAAGCCGAGCGAGTTGGGTGTTCACCGGGTCATGGGAGGCTCCGACTGGAGCGACCGCGACTGGCGGCTCCATCCGGAACGAGATGCAGTGTTCATCGGGACGATCGACATGCTCCTGTCCAGGGCGCTCAATCGCGGCTTCGCGGATAGCCGGTGGAACTGGCCGATTTCATTCGGAGCTTTCAACTCCGGGTGTCAGTGGGTGTTCGACGAGACCCAACTCATGGACGCCGGCGTTATTACGGGCCGCCAGCTTCAAGCGTTCCGCACCAGCTTTGGAACTGTGCAACCAACCCACACGATGTGGATGTCAGCGACCGTGGACTTTGAACGGCTCAAGACGGTCGATGCTCCCGCCATTGGCCGGGTGGCGGAAATCACCGAAACTGACCGCGGCCATGCCTCTCTAGCCGAACGGCTGGAAGCTCCACGCTCGGTACATGCGCTCCGCGCCGGGGAGGTCATCAAGGACAAGCAGGTAGCTCACTTCGCTATGGAACATCACCGGCCCAGGACGCTGACTCTCGTTGTCGTGAACACGGTGAAGCGCGCACAGGCAGCGTTCAAGGCAATCCAGAAGATCCAGGGTGATGTCGAGACCGTTCTGATCCATTCTCGCTTCCGGCAAGCAGACCGGGAGGCCGCCCTAGATCGCGTGGTAGCCAACCTTGGTTATAACGGCAGAGTCGTGATCGCTACACAGGTGGTAGAGGCAGGTCTGGATCTGTCCGCCACGACTCTCCTAACCGATCTGGCGCCGTGGTCATCCATCGCCCAACGGGCTGGACGTTGTAACCGCTATGGCGAGGTGACGGACGCTCGGATGCTATGGATGCGCCCCCCGTCCAGGTCTGGTCCCTACGACGACGATGAACTGAAATCTGCTGAGACGGCGCTTTCCGGATTGCCGGACACGGTGACCCCTCAGGTTCTGACATCTGTGGATGTTCCCACGAGGGTTCCACCGCTTCCGACGTTACGGAGACGCGACTTGGTGGAGCTCTTCGACACGCTTCCAGACCTCAGCGGGAGCTACGTGGATGTGGGACGGTTTATCCGCGACTCGGACGACAGGGACGTGATGGTTCTCTGGCGGGAGGTCGAAAACGGAGAGCTTGTGTCCGACATCGGTCCCGGAGCGGCTGAGCTGTGCCGAGTTCCGATCGGCCAGTTGCGAAAGTTCCTGAGGACACAACTCAAGAAGCCTGGTTTCCGCGCCTTCACGCCGGTAGCCCAAAGGAGACAACGCTGGACGCGGCTCTCCGTCGGAGATATTCGTCCCAATCTGACCGTAGCCCTCGACTCGAGGATGGGCGGCTACACAACTGAGATGGGCTGGGACCCGACGTTCAAGAAAAACGTTCTTGGGATCAACGAGCCCCTCGACCGGCATGTCCTACCCGACCAGCAGGACCTGTGTGTAGAAGACGACCCAATTAGTTCGGGGCAAAGTGTTCCCTGGCTCACGTTGAAGGAACATCTGGTAGACACCGAAGCGGCCGCGATTGACATGGTCGAGGCGTTCGGGGCCCTAGACCTACCGCCGGCGGTGGTCGAGGCAGGCTGCCTTGCGGCCAGATACCACGACCTCGGCAAGGTCCATGACGTATTCCAAGACGCCATAAGGACGACCCATGCCGATGGAGACGATGACCCGCCCGGTTCTGATGTTATGCTCGCCAAGGGGGGAAGCAAGCGAGGTCCGCTCCGATACTCCCGACGGCACTTCCGGCATGGCCTCGTCTCCGCTCTGATGCTGCTGGGTCCGGAACGGGAGCTCCTGCAGGGGGTGGCCGAACCCGACCTGGTGGTCTATCTCGCAGCCGCACATCACGGACGGGTCCGGTTAGGTGTCCGCCGTTTGGAGGACGAACGCTGCCCGTCAGAGAACACAGACTGCGACATAGCACTCGGAGTTGTAGACGGCGACAAGGTTTCGGACGGTGTGGAGATACCGGGGGCCGTAACCCGCGGAGGCTCGGTGTCCCTCGCTCACATAGGTCTGGGTTCGGACGATGGACCTGTGCCCAGCTACACAGCGCGGATGCTCACCCTGCGGGACCGTTCCGATCTAGGGCCGTTCCGCCTGGCTTGGTTGGAGATGCTGGTTCGCTCGTCCGACTGGCGCGCCAGCGCCCATCCAGGAGTGACGCGATAGTGACCGTCGTCGCACTAGGTGGCTGCCGCGCCACACCACTGCTCTCCTACCTCCAAGCGTTGGGGGTCCTGCACCTCCTCCACGAACAATGTACTCCCGACCTCACTTCGTATTGGGAAGGCACCACACTCCACGTTGACAGTGGCCTGTCCCGGGAACAGCTTGTCCTGTTCTTTCTTGGGCGTTACCAACCTACGCCGGTTCTCTCGCCGTGGAACAATCGTTGTGTGACCGCTCTACGAAAAGGGAGTGGTACAGGAGTCGGCGCCAAAGGAATCAAAGCTATCGGAAATAGCGAAGACCCTAGGTTCGAGACAATGCGGATCACTCTAGGAAAGGCGCGTGCAGTGCTGGAGCTTGCCGTAATCGAGGGCTGGGCTGACGGCAATGGAAAGATCGCAAACAAGCCAAAGACCAAGAAGGCGTTTCTGGCAGCATGTCGAGCCACATTTCCCGATGAGGCCCTCGACTGGCTGGACACCGCCACGGTGCTATCTGATTCCGAACGTCTTCATTATCCATTGATACTAGGGGGAGCCGGAGGAGTTCTCGGTAGCGGCGACTTATCGCTGAACTTCTTAGATGCTGTGGCTGACCTGCTGCTTAATCAAAAAAAGGCTGCCCACAGCAAGAAACTACTCGTACACGCCCTCTTCGGAGATGGACATCCGAAGCTGCACAACCGGCCAGTCGGCCAATTCGCGCCCGGAGCAGCAGGGACTGTCAACTCGTCAGCATTTGGGAGCGCCAAGAGCGTAACCAACCTATGGAGCTTCGTGCTCGGCATGGAAGGCGCTCTAATGTTCTCATCTGGGGTAGCCCGCAGATTCAACGGCTCACAAGGGCTAGCCACGACACCGTTCACGGTGCAAGGTCATTCCGCAGGCTACTCCGCTGCTGAGGGCGAGACGGTGAAGGGAGAGTTCTGGGCGCCGCTATGGCAGCGGCCCATGACCGTCCCCGAACTTCGCCGCGTCATAGCGGAAGGGCGGCTCTCCTGGCAAGGCAAGCAGGCAGCTAATGGCCTGGATGCCGCCAAGGCCTTGAGCACGCTCGGTGCGGACAGAGGGTTCAGTCATTTCGAGAGATACGTCATAGCGAACCGCTTTGGCGGCCGATCTCCTCTTGCTGTGCCGGTGGGTTCCTTCGTTGCGACACGGCAGCCCTCAGATCGTGTATCCCTGCTCAGCGCCACCGACACCTGGCTGGCCCGTGTTCGCAGCCAGAGTCTCCCTCAGGCGGCGGGCTCGGCTTTGAGGCGTGTGGATGCTGTTCAGATGAAGGTGACGCAGGATCCGAACAATCCTGCTCTCCTCCAAGACTTTCTGGTCGAGCTCGCTGCCCTGGAATGGACTGTTAGCCGCAACCCTCGCATCGCGAAAACTGTTGGCGGGCCTGTACCGCCGCTGGACCGCAAAGAATGGGGACCGCTACTTGATTATGACAGTGTCGAGTGGCGACTCGCTGCCGCTTTGGCGACACAGCAGGACCGCCGATTGAGCCGTCCGCCCACCTCGTCGGAGCGACACGCCGCGACCGCCAATGTTCTGTTCCGCCCGGTAAGGCTCCATGAAACCTACTGGAACCGTCTCGAATGGGACACCGGACCGACCACCGGTCCCTGGGGTTCGATAACGGACAGGCTTGCTGCTGCGATTATTACACGGTCGGTGCTGACCGCCGAACGGGCCCGCTCTGACACCGACGTTCTAACAGTCGATTCCGGCGGGCTAGTGGCGTTCGACTACGCCCAAAGGGTCAGGTGGGCAGATGTTGACGCCTTCCTCAACTTCAAAGTGGACGACCGCCGTCTCAACCAGCTGTTGTCCGCTGCTGCCCTGCTGGACGGACCGCCTCGAATCGAGTGGCCCGACAAAGACCGTCTTGTCGTAGCCGACCCTGCTCGTGCTGTTCTCGGAGCCTTCTTCCACCCCCTGCCTGTGCGCACCCCGGAAACCGACGAGAACCCGGAGGGGCATGACGTTATGTTGCTGCCAGGGCGTTCATGGCCGCAGAAACTTCATGCAGACCGAACAGATGACGTGTTCAGAGAGGCTCTGGTCCGGCTGCGGACAGCAGGGTTCGATCCGGCTGTTCGGGCCGATTCGATAAGTGCGCCCGCTCCCAACCGGCTGCTCGCCTCCTTGCTCATCCCTTCGACCACCAGAGATGTCCAACAGGGCATCTACACGATCTGCCCGCCAACCACAGGAGAACGATCATCGTGACCCGCCAAGAAATCCATCACATCGCCCTCCGTTCCGAACCGAGCCCTCGGTTTCAGCCGACCGGATTCGCTGACCTGGGGGCAGCGCTGTACGAACAGCCCGGTCCGAACGGCAAGACCACAAGGATGTGTCTGGTCGAGTCAACCCAGTCGATGGCTAACCACCTGGAGTCGCAAGGATGGGACGACTTGGCGGGCCAGCCTCTTACTCCGCTAGACACGGTTCCTTGGGTAAGAGTTATCGGCCAAGACGGGGGTTATCTCACTTCCAGCAGGACTGAGGCGCATCGTCTGTATTCCGCGTTTCTTCGTAACTCAACGCTCGGTTCGGAATCGTTCCTCGACGTTCTCTGTGAGAGGTTCGGCTTGAAACAGGATCGCCCCGTGGACATCAGGCAGGTAGCTCAGGCCACCTTCCGGCTCGACCCGCTCAGCCTGGTACACGGAGCGTTCTTTGCTGAAGCGAAATGGCCTCACCAGCCACGGCTAACCAGGGCGATCACAGCATTCATCGAAGCGGAGGATGTTCGGGAAGCCCACTCCGGGGGTGTGAAAACCGACAACGTGGCTCGTAGTCACCAGGAAGGGAGAGGCTCCAGCGAAGGTTACGGCATGGTCCCGTTCCATCGAACCGAGTACACAGCCGCGAAGATCACCCTCCACGTTGCACTCGACGTTGGGCTCTTCGGTTCCTACGGACTGAGCGGCCAAGCAGCCGACCTGCTCGAAACGATCGCCAGATGGGAGCTAGCCATGCTCCTGTCCGGACATATGCGCCTACGTACGGCATGCACGCTGACGGTCGACGGTGACGTTCCCGGGGTGTTTGTGGACCCGTCAAGATTGGCGGAACGGATCACCCAACTCAGCAACGGATGCCCCGAATTGAAGGACGCCGACCACGTCACCGAGGTTGTATGGAATCCGAAGGGCAAACGGTGACCACCCTTGTAGCAGTCAAGTTCCCGCTCGGCCGCTACCACGCCACACCTTGGGACGCGAGCGTCAACGAGGGCAGGGTCGAGTGGCCGCCCTCACCCTGGCGGATACTCAGAGCACTGGTGTCCACCTTCAAGACACGACTACCCCAACTGCCCGAAGAACGGATCGTGAGCCTCCTAAACGAACTCGCAGTCGAACCTCCCTCGTATCAACTCCCACTTGCTGGGAAGGCGCACACACGCCACTACATGCCCACTGCTAAGTACGACGCCCTGACCAAGACTGGCAAGAAGAAACGTTCCATGGCTTTCGACCCGTTCCTGTCCGTATCCCCGGACAGAGACCTCCTAGTGGAGTTCACACACCGGGTGGGCGAAGAAGAACGAGAACTGCTGTCAGTCCTGCTGGAGGCCATGCCGTATCTTGGAAGAGCGGATTCTGTTTGTCATGCTCGCCTCGCCGACAAGCCCGCGGACTATAGGGACACTGTTCGCTGGGCGCCGGGAGCATCCGACCACGGGGGAATACGGCTGTTGACCCCGGTCTTGCCGTTCACAATCGACGATTTGGCCGAAAGCCCTACCCAGCTACGGATGTCGAACAGGCTCGACCCGACCAGGGCACGGTGGGTTGACTACAAGCAGGTCGACCCCGACCGTCCAAACCCCGCCCGGAAGGCGCCACAGTCCCGACCGGTGGTCACTGCTGTCCGCTGGCATCTACCTGATAGGGGACGGCCGCCCGTCACGGAAACCGTGGCGATTGCGGATCGGCTCCGCCTCGCAGCCCTCTCACGCGCGCTGCGAGGCTCCGGAGATAAGTCCCTCGCGAGTGGGCTGTCAGGGCGCACCGACACAGGCCCCAGCCGCGCCCAGCACCAACATGCCCACTACTTGGCGTTCTCCAATGAGAAGGACGGACGTATCGACACGGTGGCGGTATGGGCGCCGGGAGGATTGTTCCCTGAGGAGGTTGCCGCCGTCGGTTCACTACGTCAGATTCGGACCCCCGACTGGCTACGCGGCCTACACACCTACCGACTCGGGTTGGAAGCGCTCGGTTCGGTCGAGATGGCTCTTCCCGAACTTGTAGGCCCCTCCTGCGTGTGGATTTCGATTACTCCTTACGCGCCGGCGAGACGATGGTGCAAGAACTGGAACGACCCCGACACACGGCAGAAGCACATAGCCGACGACTTGAAGCGCGAACTCGGGTTTCGGGTTAAACCTGTACCTGAACGGATCGAGCAACTGGGGGTTGGGCAGTTCGTGGGCCATGACTGGAGACGTTACCGTCGTGGCCGTCCCCGCCGTGGTGAACAAGGCCAGAGCCGGCCCGCAATACCGCTGCGCCTGACCTTCGCTGAGCCTATCGAAGGGCCTCTCGTGTTGGGAGGGCTGTCCCACTTCGGCTTAGGATTGTTCAAGCCTGATGGGTAGGGATTCTCGACTATGCATTCACAATATAGGCAAACAGCTGACAACCCGATGCATAGCATATCGCGTGACTAGGGTACCGCAGCTCGTACCAGCGCGGATGGTCAACTTTGCAGACGACGTTCACCTCGTTTGCCGGCTAGCCCTCGTCTCCCAGTGATCCGTATTCGATGAGGAGAGTGATCGTGGGGGAAGCGGCTACGGATTCTTCATGGTCGATCTCGACCGATTGTGGGCGAGCAGGTAGTTTGCTAGCGGGAGCATGTCCTGGGTCGGGCTGGTAGTGGCAGAGTGTCGGGTCCGATGGCGTAGTCGGCCCGGATGGCCAGATGGCTTGCTTCTTCCGGTACCCTGGATCATGAGGCCTCTCGGTCCACGGTAGTTTGACATCGAATCAGGTATCCCATGGACACAAGACACGTCGCGTTTTTGGAGTTGTTCAACTCACAGGTGCAATATGTAGTGCCGCGCTGGAAGCGCCGCTACTGCTGGGGCGGGTCCGACATCGGGCGGCTGGTCGACGATCTCTTGGCGGTGGCGCAGTCGAAGCAGGGTTCTGAACCGGCTCACTATGGAGGCACTCTTCTCACCTTCCCGGAGACAAAGGCCCCGCAGCCGGTGACGGTCCACCGTGTCGTCGACGGGCAGCAGAGACTCACCACGGTCAGTATCCTGCTCGCCTGTATAGCGGAAGAACTTGGTCCCGACGGACAGTTGTGGCGTTTGGACCGGGCGGACCATTAGCCCCAATTTTTCATGCAGGGTTTTGGATGGGTATCCGAGAGACATGAGATGAACCACATGACCTGGGAAGATAGCTGCGTGGTGGGCCTCGCCTGGCCGGGTGCGCCCATCACCCTGGGGTGAACGCCGGGACGCCTCGTGAAAGTGGGTTTGACGTGGCCTTTTCGGGTTCGGTGTGTCTGGGGCATGAAGAATCAGGGCTAGGGATGATCGCCTTACGAATCCGGGAAAGAGCGCCGACAGGTTCCGCAAACTTCGGCTGCAGGACGGTGATGAGGATGAGTACAGGTCGGGCCTCGATGGCAACCCGCGTGGTCCGGCAGCGGTTGCCCAGGCTTGGCGGATCGCTCGAAGGCTCGTTCGGCAAAATGACCTTGGATTGCTTCTGAAGGGACTGGAACGGCTTCGAGTGGTGAGTATCGGTCTTGACGACCGCGACGATCCTCAACAGATCTTCGAGAGCCTGAATGCCACGGGGCGTCCGCTTACCGAGAGCGAGAAGCTCAAGAACTGGCTGCTTATGGGCTTGGAAGATGCGGAACAGCAGGATCTCCACGATCACCATTGGAAGCGTATAGAGGACTCGCTGGATGCCAAGTACTCGACCGATCCGATCGACATCTTCCTCCGCGACTTCCTCCGGTGGCAGACCGGTGAGTTACGAGGCGTCAGACGGGTCTACGAGGATCTGCGGCGGTGGGCGGTGCGGAGTGGCAGGGGAGCGGATCGGCGGGCGCTCCTGGCCGATTTGGCCGGCCTCGCGGCGAACTATGGTGTCCTGACCGGTGCGAGCAAGCACCCGCACCAGGCTGTATAACGGGAACTTCGCCATCTGAGGGACATGGGCTTCGATACCCATCGACCCCTGACCCTGCGTCTCCTCCATGAAGCCGCTGAGTCTGGCGAGGTCGACTGGACGGAGACAACTTTGACCAGGGTATTGGAGGGGATCGGGACCTGGATTACACGTTTCTGGCTATCAGACCGTCCGATGGCCGGGATGAACAAAGCGTTCGCCGAGCTTGCTCACCGGCTCGGTCCGAATAGCGATGAAGATCCGGCCGAGTTCTGGCTGAGCGGATACGAAGGCTACGGAACCAGCGCGTGGAGGTTCCCGACGACGAAGCGGTTCGGGCGGGGATCCGAAGTCGAAAGGCGTATGGCGGCAGCGCAACGCGCGCCACGAAGGCGGTCTTGTGTGCCATGATGGAATCGGAGCAGCGGGGCGACGCTCCCGCCCGGAAAGGTCTGACGATCGAGCACGTCATGCCTCGAAAGCTGACCGACGAGTGGAGGTCGGTCCTGGGAGAGGACGCCGAACGGATCTACAGGTCCTATTGCCACCAGTTCGCCAACCTCACCCTGAGCGGAGTGAACGAGGAATTGGGAGCGAAGCCCTTCGCGGAGAAACGGTCGATCATGGAGCGCAGTGGCGTGCTGCTGACAAGGCGAATCGCCCACGAAGAGGCTTGGGATGAAGCCGTACTGGAGCAGCGGGCCGAGGAGCTGGCAGACCTGGCGCTAGGCCTCTGGCCATGGTCCGATCCTGATGCGCCCCCGCACACACCACCCGACAGCACATGGCGGATGCGATGGCGCATGGAGGGAGGCGATTGGCACAAAGAGTTATATGCAAGTCAGATGGTGCTGAACGTCGCCGGAGCGCTACTCAGCCAAGATCCTGACAACGCAGAGCGTCTATACGGTGAGGCACTCTCATCGAACCTACAGTTGGCCAGCCGGTACCCACCGGGAGGCAAAGCCGGAACCCTGACGATGCGAGCGGTGCCTGGCCACGATTCCTACGTTCTGTATCCCTACGCGCGTGACTTCCCGGCTAGTGCCGCCAGGTGTCGAGAGATGGGGGAGCGATGTGGGATTCCGGTCAAGGTGGAGTTCCAGGACACGCCGGATATTACGGAGGCGTTCTGGAGATGTCTCAGGTCAGAGACCGGAGGCCTTTCTGGTGAGCCTGACGAGTGGCGTCACTGGAATCTTTGGATACGGGAGGTGAACGAGGTGGGCGATATGGTCTGCGTCACCCTGCGCCGCGACTCGATTGGTCTGTATCTCAGGGCTTCTCCGTACAAGAACCCGTCCGGCCGAGCCCAGCGAATGCTCCGATACTCCCGAGCCATCCGCCAGTCAATGTCCGACCAGCAGATGGACGGGAATGAGGCGTCGGAGAGCGAGAAGGGGAGGAGTGTCTCGGTCCGCCGAGCTTGGGATCGGGGGCGACCAAGAGGCCTGGCCGCAAGCCGCCCTATGGATCAAAGACCAAGCCGACAGGCTACAGGACATCGCAGAAACCCTCCACTAGCAGTAGCCGGCCTATCCTGAGCAGGGGTTTGAGCGGTTAGGCGAATACTTCACCGACGGTTACGTTCATTCGTGGAGTCGGGTATTCGAAAGTGGAGTCGATCTTTGCGGTGTACGGGGGGGAGGGTACTTGATTTAGGTGACCGCCGCGGGGCGGATCACGGGTTGTGAACGCGGATACGGTCGAACCGTCCGGGTGCGAACGCCAGGCGCCCGATGCGATTGTGGGCGGGTCCGTCGGTAGATCGGTGGAAGGACGGCGGAGGATCGGGTTGCCGGGGGTGTTGCCAGCGGGGACATGCAAAGACGTGACGCACTCAAGGTACGCGCCCGCGGTTTCAGAATCCGCGCCCGCAAGGGCGCATGGGTTCGAGTCCCATTCCCGGTACCGTCGGAAATGTCGAGGGGAGACTATGCAAAGGCCGCTCCTCGATCAAAGGAGTGCGACGTGTACGTCTACCAGATATCCCGGCTTTTTGTGTAAGATCGGTGAGTTGAGTTCGTTTGAACGCCATTCCGATACAGTTGTGAACTAGCTAGTTGCGGAGGTCTTGGTGCCGGAACGCGTATTCGTCTACTGGGATAACTCAAATATTTTCATCAGCGCCCAAGAGGTCGCGGTGGAAAGGGAGGGTGCAGATGCCCGCTATCGCGTGCGTATCGACTTCCGCAACCTGCTCTCATTGGCCCAGGGAGGGCGGGCCATCGAGCGAGCAGTCGCCGTCGGGTCCATTCCCCCGCCCTTACGTCACGTCTGGAACCGGCTTGAGAACGAGGGGGTCGCGGTCTTCTTGCTCGAACGAGGCACTATGTACGGTCGGGAGCAGGGGGTCGACCATGTCTTGCAGACCGAGATGCTACACGACGGCTACGATCACAACGGGAATCCCGGGATCGCCGTCTTGCTGACCGGCGACGGGGCCGGATTCTCCGATGGCGTTGGTTTCCATGCGGACCTGGAACGGATGCACAGTCGTGGATGGGAGATCGAGGTTATATCATGGCGTCACAGCTGCGCCAATCGCATGCGAAGGTGGGCGGAGCGAAACGGCAGGTTCATCGCCCTCGACGATTTCTATGAAAGCGTTACATATCTTGAGCCTCCTATGCCCGGTCAGCCTGTCGGTAGCCCGCGGTTCCCGGTACCGATCGACCTTACGAAACGCTCCTCGATCTGATTGCCCGCCGCTGCTCTGTGGGTGGAGATGCTGGTCCCGCAGGTGACCTTTTTTAGAGGGCGCCGCTGTCCTGATAATGAGTGAGGAGGGAGCGGCTCGTCCGGAGATCTGTTCCGACACGCCTGGTAAGTTTGGTCGTGATGGCGCCCACTTACCCGATCGGCGGTTTAATGGAATCCGGTACCGACCCGGCCTGCCACACATGCGTTTGGTGGGAGCACCTACCGACCCCGGACCTGGCCGCCGGAACGGGGTGGTGTCGACGGCTCCCACCTAGTCCCGTCTGGCCGGTCACCGCGGCTCACGACTGGTGCGGCGAGTACCGGAGGAACGCCAAGACAGTTCGTATCGCCGGCCAGATCCAGCTAGGCATCTAGCCCGGATTCTTTTTCCCCGTGTCAAGCCGACCTCGGAAGAGTCACTTTCAAGCCCAGTCTGGTGGCGCGCCCGGCGCGTCCTACGATCGCCCTGCAAGGTGAAGGTCGCGCCCGTTCCAGCCGCTACAGGTTGGGACGGTGGGTATCTTGGTTGCCCGTCTTCGACAGGGCCGAGGCGAAGAGGCCGGACGGCACCGCCACGATGCCCAGTCCTATGAGGACCAGAACCATGGCCAGGATCTTGCCGGGAACCGTGACCGGCGCGATGCCTTCCGCGCCCATGGTCAGGGAAGCCACCGACCAGTAGACACACTCGAAAAGGTTCCCGTACGCTTCGTTTCGGTCGTGCTCGAACTCCCAGATACCGTATGCCGCAATGAAGGACAGAACCGCGGTCACGCCTGAGTAGAGAGCCAGTTCGTCCTTGATGTCGTCGAATGCGGCGGCGAATCGATCAACGGCTGCGCTGTACCGGGCCAACTTCAGAACCCGCAGCGACCGCAGTACCCGCAACGGCTTGGCCGCCGCCAAGGCCGGTATCGACGTGATCCCGGCGACGACTGCCAGCAAGTCCACGATGCCGTAGAACGACCGAACATAACGCATAGGACGCTCTGCCGACAGTAGACGTAGTGCATACTCGATAGAGAACAACAGCCAGAATAACCCTTCACCGATCAGGATCCAGTAATACGGCCGCGTTCCTTCGTCGACCGTGGTGGACAACACCAGGTTGACCAGCGACAGGATGACGATTACCCCGGATGCGGATTCCGTAACCCGTCCCGAAAGCGTTTCAGGATTGAACAACCGACCCCGAAGTTTTGTACCCATATCAGTGTGCCTTGCCTCTTGCGAGAGTGTAGAACCGGGCGGCGTCCATTATCGGGATATCCGCGGCGCGCGCCTTGGCGGCCTTGCCGGAGCGGGATCGGGGATCGGCCGCCACCAATAGGTGACATTTCTTGGTCACCGACTTGACCGGATGGAGCCCCGCCTGACGCGCCAGGTGCTCCATGTCTCTTCTGTGCAGTCGCGTTCCTTCAATGACGGCCACACCGGTGAAGCAGACCGCCATACCAGGGTATAACTCGAACGAATCCTCGGGAGGCTCGTCAGGTTCGCTATCGAACAGGCCATAGCCGTCGACCATCAAAGCGGCCGCCACCTTATCATGGAGTTCGCGCTCCTCAGTGGTGATGATCCCGTCTGCCAGGATTCGATCTACCAAGAGGTCGTAGTATCGCCGGTGGAGGTCCTCCCGTCGGGTTGCGTCGAGGCGGAGCGCGTGGGCGGTTGAAGTCAGCCAGGTCTTTTCCTTGGAGTCCAATACTCCATCGTCAAGGCAGCGGTCGAGCGTGTCGAGGTACAGGACTTCTGACTCCCGCGTGGTCCTAGGCCATGCGGTTCGTAGCGCCAGCATGCTCAAAGCGCCTCGGCGGGGCGGCGCATCCGGGCGCCTGATCGTGAAGTTGGCCGGACGGTCGGTGGTATCGCAGGTTGCCTGCCGAAGGTCGGGATCCACCCACTGGTCTAACCGGTTGATCAGCATCTGGGCAACCACCCTGGCATCGCCCAACGCGGTGTGGTCAGGTTGGGCGATGCCGGCCTCTTGGGCGGCCAGCGAGAGCTTCTTCTTGGTCAATCGGTAGCTACAGATCCCATCACCCGGATCGAGGGTCATGTTGGGAACCCGCTCGATTTCCTGGCGCAGCATCCGCAGGTCGAAGCTGATGTTGTGGGCTACCAGGAGGGCGCCGTGAAGGCGGGTGGCGATGTCTCCGGCCAATGATTCGAATTCGGGCGCCGCCTCCAGGATGGATGGTGTGATCCCGTGTATATGGACTGGACCAGGGTCCCTGTTGGGCTGGATCAGCGTCTCGTATTCTTCAACGATCTCACCGTCGAGCACCGTCACGCATGCGAATTCCAAGATACGGTCGTGGCGGGAAAAGCCGGTAGTCTCGGTGTCGATCACCGCGAACCGGATTTCGTCTCCAGCATTTCCGAATTGGTTGTCCATCATCTCCCTCGTTTCTTCCGATCCTCTTTCGGCGCCGACCGTCGGCCTGCACCGGTGGTGAACGGTCTTCAGGTCAGTTGAGTTGGAGGGTAGGAAGGGTATATGACATGTCTGCATCAATTCAGCCGGGGAAGAGGGTTGTAGATGGTTGAAGACAACGGGAAGAGATCATGTGTCGAGGGCATCATGTCGAGGCCCGGATGCGTCCGGTCATCGGCCGACCTGGGAGCTACTCGCTGCCACGAGGTCCGAATCTACGCAGAAACCGATGCGGACGGTTAGGGGAGTGTCCCTACCGGGTGGCATCATGATATGTAACCCCAATTTTTGGGATCGGATCGTCGAGTTCCTGGCGGATTCGTACGGTGTGCCGATCAACGCGGTCTTCTTCCGCCACTTCCGCGATGGCGCCAAGGAGTATCTCGCTCGGACGTGGCTACTCGA
>CAZEZF010000040.1:0-27138 GCA_964516495.1 uncultured Acidimicrobiia bacterium
CGAGAGAGGTGAAATTAACCACATGACCCGGGAAGATAGCTGCGTGGTGGCCTCGTCTGGACGGGGCGCCCCCATCACCCTAAGGCCGGGACATCCCGTGAAAGTGGGCTTGACGTGGCCTTTTTGAGTTCGGTGTGTCTGGGGCATGAAGAATCAGGGCTAGTTAGATCCTGCCCTTTACTAAATATCACCACAGTGCGCCATATAGCACAACAAGTCTTCCAAATAGGTCCCCACCATCACCACCACACCACTCGTCCGCCGCCACCAAAGAAGATCCACTTGCACGGCTGGGGAGTTATGCTATGATAGCTATAGGAGCTATTGCTTTAATTGTTAGAAAGGAGTACATAGAGATGTTAGAAATATTTATTAGGATTATTATCTGCTTAAAAGCTTTAGTCATTTTTTCTACTGATGAAAATCTGCTCAAGGCGTCGCATTTTCATAAGAAGGTTCTTGATTTCACTAGAGCCGTATTGGCCTTTTTTGTTGAACTCGCTGGTAGCGCTTCCACAAAGAATCAAACCCACGAAGAATCCTCAAAGGATCCCGACCGAGAAATATGTGACTCCTCGAGTCTCGAAAGCCTGGTCCCGGTGCAGAAGAATTCTCGGGAAGGACAATCCAAGATTTCTGTCGACCATTTTTTCGACAGCGGCGCTTCGCAGAATTTGCTCCTGGACCGGGGAGACCTGAACCGAACGGATCACCCACTACATGCGGGAATGGACAGATACAGCGCAGCCTCCGGCCTCAAGGGCATCAACTATTCCACCTACACGCACGACATGCGGTATCTGTGCCACCAGTTCGCGGCATCCTCCCCACAGCATCGCGATCGACTGGTCGGATTACTAAGCAAGAAGAGATTCCTCGCGGCGATTGACGACACTACAGGCCTCCGGAGTCTCCGAAGGCCCGACGAGGTCTACCTACCGACCGACGTTTCGAGGTCACCTGGCAACGACAGCGAACGTCGATTCCGTGTCGACCTCGGCTGGTTGCCTCTTGCTGACGATCCCGCAAAGCACAGACAACTGATCCAACTATTGAACGCCCTGGTCTTGGCGTCACAAACCGAAAGGAAGGAGGTTATTCAGGATCCGGACTACCAAATGACGCCGACGAGTAAGGCACCGTCGCTGTACGAACAGCTGTCCCAGGCCGCCGCCTAGGGCTTAGGGCCTGTGAGGAACTCAACGGCGGCAACTGAACGACAGGACGAATGTCAGCACCATTGAAGGAGTATCAAGATGAAATCAGATTACTACACAATTAAGAAAGAGCACATCAGAAGATTCGGAACGGACGTAGCGGACTACGGACCAACGATCTTTAAAGACCTCTATTCCGAGAAGAGTCACTTCATCCTGGAGCTGCTGCAGAACGCCGAGGATGCACTGGCGCGGAGAGGCGACTCCACGGCTTCGAGCACGGTCAGATTCGATCTTGGGAAGGACCACCTACGGGTGACCCACTTCGGGGCGCCGTTCACCGAGCAGGACGTGCGGAGCATCTGTGCGATCGCCAAGTCAACAAAACAGGAAATAACCGACATCGGACGGTTCGGTATCGGATTCAAGTCGGTCTACGGGTACACCGACCGGCCTGAAGTTCACTCCGGTCCCGAAGCCTTCGCCATTGAACACTTCGTCTGGCCGGAGGCCACCGACCCCATCGACCGGGATCCCGAGTCGACGGTGTTCCTGCTTCCGTTCAGGGAAAGCGACGAATCCAGCTATAAGGAGGTCCTAACCGGACTCGATAAGCTGGACCCGAACGTCCTCCTCTTTCTGCGGCAGATCGACGGCATAGTCTGGACTGACGAGAGCGGCCGCGAAGAAAGCTACCTCCGTAGCCAGGAACGGGTTACCGATCGGGTGCGTCGAGCGACCCTGACGGGCGCAGACCCCGCGTTCGAGACGCAGGAATATATGATCTTCTCCCGGCCGGTCGAGCGCTCCGACGGTAAGGACGCCGGTTTCGTCGAGATCGCCTTCCGACTGTCCGAAGACGGAAAGAGTGTCAGACCGGTCAACAAATCGAACTTGGTGGCGTTCTTCCCCACGGTCGTGCCCACCGGTCTCGGATTCCTGGTCCAAGGACCATACCGGACCACCCCGACAAGGGAAACCGTACCCCCGGACAACGATTGGAACCAGTACCTGGTCCTAGAGACGGCCAAGGTGCTCGTAGAAGTGCTCCGCTGGTTCCGCGACCACAACCTCTTGGACCCCGAACTGTTGAGTTGCCTGCCGCTTGAAATGGACGACAACGACCGGTTCGGACCGCTGTTCGATGCGACGCGCAAGGCTCTTGCTTCCGAGGTGCTCCTGCCCCGAGCCGACGGCGGCTACATAGCCGGTAATCAAGCCCTACTCGCCAGGGGAAAAGGAATCCGCGATCTGCTCGATCCTGACCGGATGGCACAGGTATTCCCCGGAAAACAAGCCTGGATTAGCGGTCGGATAACGACCGACCGCACACCCGTGCTGCACAGTTACCTGCGGAATGCGCTTGCTGTCGAGCAAATCCGTCCGGACTCTATGGTGCGCAAACTAGAACGCTCCTTCCTAGAAGCGCAGCCTGATGAATGGATTGTACGTCTCTACGAATATCTCAATGACCGACGCGACGGCACTTACTCAAAAATCTGGTGGTCAGACACGTTTCTCCTACGACTCACCGACGGTTCACATGTGACATCTCAGGAATCCGATGTCTTCCTTCCCGGCGATTTCGAAACAAGCTACCGGACGGTGAAGAAGGAGGTCTGTGAATCTCAAGGAGCGCGCCACTTTCTGGAGTACCTGGGTCTACGCAAGGTTGATCACATCGACGACATCATCGAGAACGTTCTTCCTGTCTACCAAGAGCCACTCGAAGTGACTGAAGCCACCGTCAAGGCCTATCAGGGTCACATGAAGCGGATTCTAGATGTCTATGATAACGCGAATAGTGAACAGAGTTGTCGCCTGCTTAAACGTCTTTCGAAAACTAAGATCGTTCTAGCACTCGATTACCAGAAAACGCGCTCATTCCAAGCACCTGATGAAGTCTATCTGCCAACCGATACCTTGACATCCATATTTAACACGATCGATGGTATCTACTTTCTTGATTCCATCTTGTTTTCCGACGAAAACAAGTCCTTAACAAGGCTTTTCGAAAAGTGTGGTGTATCGAGAGGACTTCGACCCGTACTTTCCAAGAATAGGGTCTCTTTGGAACGTGCAGAGAGTTTGAGACAGGAACTCTATAACCGTGATCAATCTAACACATGGGCAAATCATTCCAACAAGAATGCTGACTGTGTAATCGATTGGGAGGTCAAGGGCCTTAAAGAAGCTATAGAATGCCTACCGGATCGGTCTACAAAGGATCAAGAGGCGTTCGGAATAGCCCTTTGGTCGGAGATCAGACTGGGGAAGGGGGAAAGTGTACAATCCTCTTCCGGGTGGAATCCGTACGAAGGGCGGTGGGTATCTCCGAAGAGATGGTTCTCTGCCACCAACACATACAGTATACAAGAACCCTTCTTGGATTCGACTGACCTTCTGCACGGCAAGTATGTATGGTCTTATTATCGTAAGCCATTCTTCATAGAGTTTGATAGCCTCCTAGTAGAACGATTGAAAAATATGAGTTGGGTCGTTGACAAACGATCAGGAACTCTAGGTCGACCATCGGAGGTCGTATTCGACAGTCTGGGTTGGGAAGACGATCCGGAGCTTCGAGAGCTGCTTGGATTCAAGGCACCTGAACCAGATCTCAATATGGACCAGTTCGATGAAGGCCACTTGATTGATAGATTGGCTGACATGAACGGGATCGAATCGAGTGAAGTGGTAGAAGGCTTGGTGTTGGTCAAGAAGATCCAGGGAACGGATGTCTCCTTCTCCGACATAGCGGAATATGTTGAGGAACGACAAATCTCGCTGGATAAGAAGCAATCGACGAGAACTCGAACGTCGGTCAGTCGTACGTCACCAGACAAGACCACGCCGTACCGGGAGGCGCTGGCAGAGCGAATGAGTTTCGATAACCCAGAGTCGGCATCGAAACCCGTGTACCTGCCGGGGGGCGGCCCCTTAACCGAGGACTCGGCGGAAGCGGACACGGCCCGGTCGGCGGCCTCCGGAAAGTCGGGTAGCAGGAGATCGCGCACCACCGTCTCGTTCGTCAAAGATCGAGAAGCCCGGAAACTCGAGAGGAAGTTCCGAGAAATGGCGGGAGGTGACTACGAGGGGCGGTGCCAGATATGTGGAACAACGTTCTTGCGACCGGACGGCGAGTCATCCCGTTTTATCGCCCACATCGTCGCATCTTCCGACCACGAGTTGAGCAATCACTACGGGAACCTGCTGAGCCTGTGCGGGCTACACCAGGCTCTGATCAGATGGGGCCAATGGAGCGCCATCGACACGAACGGGGCACAAGTCGATAATCTCCTTGCGGCGGCCTCCGAACAGGTCGATGACAGCGGGATCACCTATATCGGCGTACGAGTCAGGTTCACGGGGTTGTATCCCGGCTGGCAACCCGACTCGGAGGACCGCGAAGAGGTGATCCGCTTCAGCAAGCCACACTGGACATACCACCGGAAGTTGTTCGAATCGGAGGAGAAGTAGTGCCTCCAGCGACTATCGATGCCGGGATGAAGGTGCGGTTTCGCTCTGAATCTGAAAACGGATCTTTCCCAGTCGGCCGGGTACTCGAGGTGTCGAGCGACAACGCACGGGGGTTTCTCGACGGTACTACCAAACTGGTTCCGGAACTCAGCAAGGTGTCGGTTCGCGGGTTACGAAACATGCTGACCCTCCGGCGCCTCGAACACCCGGTTACCGACCAACTCTTCTCGCACAAGGCACCCTTGGTGTTACGCCACGGCTGGTGCGGACCTCATCGAAAGGCCCACCATGGTCGTGTGGGCCATCGGATCCGTGGAGGGCTACACAAGCCGGTTAGAACACCCCAAGAACGCGAAAACCGCCGCAACCGGTTCCTGTCGGCCCTCCCCCGTCGGGCCCTCCCCCACCGCCACCACCTTTGTTCGGAACGCGTCCCGCCAAACCCCCGAGGGCGGTCCCGAAAGATATGATCCCTCACACGGTCCGGTCGACATCGAACCGCCGGTAATTACGGTAACCAACAACCTACAACAAGGGTGTGACGGTTTTGCCCCTCGGTAAGCAGTCAACGACCCGGGCTGTAAGTTATTTTTAGCAGCGATCAAGATCGTCGGAGTACCGTCCAAGAGATCACCAGACCCGAGACAACCGACGAAACGGGACACCGGTTCAGGCAAATCGGTAAGGCATGCCGTTTACCTATGTGGTTGATTCGGCGTTATCTATGCCCTGGTCACCTGCATCCGAACCGAGCACACTATGCATCACAGCCTCGGTGTCGGCTTCGGGAACCTCGAAGTGCCCTAAGGCGTGGTTGATCAGAGCATCGAGAGCCGCCTCCCTTTCGGCGACCACATGGTCAACCAGCCCATCACGCTGCAAATCGGAAGCGGAGGCCAGTTCCTCAGCCCAGGCAATTACCACAACCCGGGGATTGTGCTCGCGAGCGATCCGGGCGAACTGTTCAACCGCCGCAGGGGAACTGTCCACCGCCAGCACCATTCGCGCCTCCCGGAGACCAACCCGTTCCGCGATCAGTTGACGCGACACATCACCTACCAGGACGGTGCGACCCTCTTCCGAGGCCCGACGTTCGGCGGCGGGGTCGAGAGAAACGATCGCATATGGAACCGACGCAAGGTCGAATGCGTCGAGTATGCGGCCGGCCCGCGGTCCATATCCGGTTACCACAGCATGGTTGCGTATGGCGGCGCCGTGGTCACCGAAAGTATTCGCCGGGACTCCCGTGACCCTCTCCTTGTCACCGGGATCCATCGACTTCGCGATGCGACTCGCGCTGAAATCTGCGAGCCGCATGCCATAGGTACTGAGCGCCATCAGCAGCACCGTCACCCCGATGAAGGCGTCGGTACCACCTGCTATGCCCGCCGGTATAAGACCGACCTGTTCCCCGACGCGCTCGAGGACGAAGGAGAACTCACCGATCTGGGCAAGTATCAGGGCAGACGAAACGACCACGGCTTTAGGCTGCCTGAGTATTGCCCCCGCTATCCCGGTGGCCAATACCTTCACGATCACCACCCCCAGGGCGAGCCCGACGATGAGTAGGGCGTTGGCCAGCAGATACTGAAGGTCCAACAACATCCCGATCGACACGAAGAAGGTGGCCGAGAAGAGTATCTGAAGCGGCATCACCTCGCCAAGGGCGCGGGCGGCGACGCGACTCTCGCTGACCATCAAACCGGCCAGGAACGCTCCGAGCGAGATCGACACATCAAGCAGGCTCGAGAGATATGCGGTACCGAAGCAGATCCCCAGTACCGCGAGCAGGAACACCTCCGATGATTGGTGTTCGGAAATCGACCGCATCAGCTTGGGAACAACCGTCCGGGCGGCTATCACGACCACCACAACGATCCCGATTGCCTTGCCCACCGCGATCAATACATCGAGCGGTCCGGCCGGATCACCGCCGAGGAGAGGAACCAGCAGCACCATCGCCACGATGGCGAGGTCCTGGAAGATCAGGAAGGAGACTGCTACATTGCCGGTAGGTGAGGTCGTCGCTCGACGTTGGGCCAGCATCTTGAGAACGATCGCCGTGCTGCTGAGGGAGACCAACAATCCCGTGAAGACCGACGTTCGCCACCCAATCCCGAAGGCAACGACAATAGTCGCCACGATGGCGGTCGTAAGCCCGACCTGGATAGCCCCGCCGACCATGACCAGTACCGCAAGACGCCGTACCCGCCGCAAGCTGAACTCGATACCGAGGGTGAACAGCAACAGAACCACACCGATGTCAGCCGACTGGTTAACGAGATCGATGTCCTCGATGAAGCCGACTCCTCTCGGCCCGATAACCGCCCCCGCGATAAGAAACCCTACAATCGGCGCCGCACCCAGCCGCGCGCACATCAAGGCGATCAGGGTTCCGACGACGATCAGAATCGCCAACCCTTCGAATAATGGTGGGGCGGTAGCAGCTAACAGCACCAACCAAACATACCTTGACGGTTGAGCTAACCGAACAGCGGACGGTTCGTCCGGAATCCTCGGGCCGTAGCTCTACGTCCACCGGCGGCGCCTTTGGTCGAGACGCGTCCTCCCATACCCCCGGAGGGGTTGTCTCGAACGAGCTTTGATCCCTTCACGCGGTCCGAGTCGACGTCGGAAGCGGACCGCCGGTAATTACGGTTAGTTATCAACATACAGCGGGGGTAGGACAGAAACGGTCCCGAGACCCGCCGACCGCGGCGTCGGCTGAGAAACGAAGAAGGATCCCGGTCGCGCAATACAGCCTTTTAAAGGGTTACAAACCAAGCGAACCAAAGATTCAGGGCGCCAACTCTGAACCTTCATGCCCCGGACAACCGAACTCAAAACGCCAGGTCAAGACCACTTTTGTGGGTCGTTTCGGCGTTCACCTCAGGGTGATGGGCGCAGCCCGGCCAGGCGAGGCCACCAAGCAGCCATCCTTCCTAGGTCAGAGAGTTCCTTGTATCTCTCTCGGTTACCCATCCAAACCCCTGCACAAAAAGTTGGGGCTAGAATCGGTTGTCCGGCCTCCGGTGAACCCACGGACGGGCAAACTCTTGGGCGAAGTCGACCTCACCCCGGGCATTGACCACCACCATTCCGGCCTTCCGCAGCCGATTACGGTACACCCGCGCGTAAGCGGTGCTTCTATCAAGCCGGACAGCGATATCTGATAGCCGAGAAGCGCAGTCATCCAGAGCCATCGCTCGTAGGAACCGCCTGTCCATGTTGGAAAGGTCCTTCCACACCGGTTCCAGTACCAACTTTCCGGTCCG
Source organism: uncultured Acidimicrobiia bacterium (assembly GCA_964516495.1). Lineage (GTDB taxonomy): Bacteria > Actinomycetota > Acidimicrobiia > Spongiisociales > Spongiisociaceae > JAPPFW01. The sequence goes on from CAZEZF010000040.1 coordinate 7,910, forward strand.
ATTCCGCGCGATCCGCAACCCGGCTTCGACATCCTCCAGCGTTATGGCCGTGGCAATGTCCTCTGCCTGCTTCCACGAGTGGAAACCAACGAGTTGCACCATGAATGGATAACCTGAGGTCTCCCTTGAAGCCAATTCGAGCGCTTCGGGCTTGATTGATGATCCGGCCCCGCGGATGGGGTAGGAGATAGCCTCCCGTACATCTCCCGGATCCAGCCGCCCGAGTTCGAAACGAGAACAGCGCTGGAAGAACGTGATAGAAGCGCCGGATAGGATCGTATCTTCGATCATGTCCAGTCCAGCGCCGACAAATGCGATAGGCAGTTGCTCCCGACGCGTTACATGCTGAATGGCGACGGCCAACTCTCGCACTTCTTCGGCATCGGCGTTGTGTAGTTCGTCGAGCGTGATCAACAAACCAGATCCCTTCGAGTGGAGCCGCTGTCCGACCTCTGAAAGCACCCGACGCAACGAAGGAGACCTGCTAAAACCCGGTTCCGCAAACCGGATGCTCACCGGACCGACACCCAGGCCGGTCACCGCCCGGCCGGAGCCGCTCAGCCTTTCAAGCAACTCAATCGCAGCCTCCCGCAGCCGAGACAGAACCCCTCCGGTTGAAGTGTCGTCGGAGATGACCTCCCATCCACGTTCCGCGGCGCGGTCTTCAAGAGCATTGAGAAAAACGGTCTTACCCATGCCCCGAGGCGCAGTAACCAGAACGGTGTAGTCCGGATGGCGCGGCCCGGTCTCGATGGCTTCTTCAAAGTCATCAATAAACGAGGTGCGGCCCGCCAACAGCGGCGGAGAAACTCCAAACGTGGGGGAGAACGGATTAATAAGGGGCATGGCACCGAGTCTTGGACGCTGTTCGTGATCTTGGCCCCTACCTTTTGGGACCTTTTCGGTTTTTTTGGGCTTTTCGGTTTAAGGGTAGTTTACCCGTCCGATTACCGGATGCAGCGACCCTGGTTCACCGTGATCTGGATTAAAATATTTTCTAATACATTTCTATATTAAATAGGCTCCTATTCCAAACCATGACTTGTAACCGTTTCATCCAAGACTTCTGTCTCCATCCCAGTCAGGAAAACTAGAGGAGGGTCGTTTCGGGTTCAAGCGCACTGATGGAAGGGGACTGATAGGGCTCTATAGCCGCTAGGCGGCTGACAAGGCGCTCGGCCTCTCCGTGGAGATGCCGCATCACGCCATCCAGAGCCGGCCTGCTACGCCCGCAGATCGACAGCCACTCCGGGTCGTCGGCGGATAGAGGGAAGTCGACACCCGAAAGTCCGGACAACGGCCTGAACGGGAACCCTTCGTCGCTGATCATCGAGAGGATGGCTTGGCCGGTCATGGACGGGACCTCACCCCCGAACAGAGTGGCTTGGCGGGCGAGCCAGACATAGGTCGCCTGTCGCAGAACTCGCCGACCACTTTCCTGCAACGCCGAACGGTGCTCCTTGCGCCGGGCATCCGCAGCTTCCTTCTCCTGATGCTGCCGCCTTTCCAGGTAGGAGAGGAAATCGCCGGACGCCTCCGCGGCGAGGTTCGATCTCCGGATCGAACCGTCGAGAGCCTTCTTCAGGTCCGCCATCGTGCCGATAGTCGTTAACCCGTGGTCGGTATGGCGGTACCAACCCACCTGTCGCGGGGCCGACCCGACGGCTTCCACCCGGGCGACGCCGAGTCGGTCTCCGGCGGGATCGGGGAATCCTCCCAGCAGTCCAGTGAAGAGCGCATCACCAAATGTGAGCAGCCTGACCGACTCGGGATACCGGTCTGCCACTTCGGGACGGAAGGTAACGGACCGTCCGTCTAGCCGGTAGACACCCGGACGATCCTCGTAGGGTCGGAACCGCCCCCCGATGGTGCGGGAACCAACCATGAAGTCTTCCAGTTGGCGAGGCGTTACCGGCGGCGCCGTCAGGGGCGGTAGGTCGGGTTCGGTTAGATGATCATCGAAGTCGAGTCCTTCGCTCTCGGCTCGGTCAAGGGCGGCTTCGATCTCCGCCAATTCTCCGTCGAGGGCTGCGGCGCGCCGGTCGCGTCCTGTCAACGCCAGGTTCTTCACCGCTTGGCCCACTTGGTGGAGGATGGGCTGGAGCGGACCGACCACCCCGGTGAACCAGTCGATCCGGTCTACCAACCGCCGGTACACCTCGGCCTCGATGGTGCCTTCCTGGAAGTAGCTCCATATCCAGACCGTGTCGAACGTCTGTCCGATGCGGTCCACCCTACCGATCCGTTGCTCCAGCCGCATCGGGTTCCACGGAACGTCGTAGTTGATCTCCACCCCGCAGGTTTGCAGGTTGAGTCCTTCGGCCATGGAATCGGTGCCCAACAGGATGGCGATCCGGTTGCAGGCAAAGTCCTGCTTCAAACGCTCCTTGCCGACCTTCACCCACTCGGCGCCGTTCCATCGTTCCCCTCCCCGACCCGAGTAGCACGCGATCCGGCTTCCGTACATGTGGCGGAGTTGCTTGCGCAGGTAGTCCATAGTATCTGTGTACTGGGTAAAGACCACGACGCTGTCTCGCCGGGACAACGCTTCATCCAGATCGTCTACCAGGCGGCTGTATTTGGTGTCGCTACCCAGGTTGCGCAAATCGTGCAGGAAGGCTTCGACGTATTCGATCTCATCCCGATACAGCGAACGCGTTCTCTCTGTTGTGCCTTCCAGGACTTCTTGGGCGTCTTTCGAGAGGTCGTCCTCCTCGGTGTCCTCGTCGGTCAGCCACTCCCGATCCTGCCGACCTCGCAGGAAGTCGAGACGCCGCTCCAGGCTTCGCTCCAAGGCGAAGAAGGAGCTGGTGAGACGTCGTCGGTAGACGGTCATCACGAAACCGAGGCCGGTTCGTTCGTCCTCGTACTTGCGGTAGAACTCCGAAATGTACTCCTCTATGCGGTCGTATAGTTCCCGCTCGGCGGGAGTCATCTCGATCCAGCGAGGGGTGGGGATACGCTTCGCCAGCCGCCCCGGTAGCAGGCCCTTCCGGCGGTAGTCGCGCAGCGTCGTGCGGGTGAACCTGCGCATGCGGCGGCGCAGTGGAGTGAGATGGCGGAGGAGGGCCAGCGCTGCGGCCCGCTGCTTCGGATCGCGGAGTCTCTTGAAGCCGGTCCCGTCGCGAGCGGTAACCAGGCCGACCAGCATCTCCCACTTTGCCCAGCCGATCTCGTCGCGGAGCGGGTGTCTGACCTCGGGGTACGGGCGGCCCCCGAAGTCCCGTTCGTCCCCCGCCATGGCGGCCACCAGATCCCAGTCGGCCTTCTTCCAGTCCTCATTCGCCCGGCGCAGGGAGTCGAAGTAGCGCAGGAAATTGCCACCCGAGGCGCCCCAGCGGCCCGGCATACCCAGTTGACGGAGTAAGTCCCAAACCTCCAGAGGATTCACCTGCATCGGTGTGGCGGTAAGCAGCAGCAATCCTTTCGTCTTGGATGCCAAACCCGGCAGACCGTCAACTCCCTCCAGCAACTCCAGCAGTCTGTTGGGACGGCGGCGATCATCCACAAATCCCTTACGTCTGGCATGGTGAGCTTCGTCAACCACCACTAGGTCCCAGTCGGGGCCGGTAAGAAACTCCTCCCTCCGTCCTTTACGCTTGGCGAGTTGGCTAGACGCCAGCACCAGCCCTTCGTTTCGGAGGGAGGGCGGACCCGCGTACTCCACCGCCTCCAGCAAGAACTTCTCGGCCATCTCCTCCCGCCACTGGGTCACAACCGATCGGGGCGCCAGAATCAGGCCGCGCCTCACCCGGCCCGACAGGATCAGATCCCGTAACGCCAGCCCCACCTCGATGGTCTTGCCCAAACCCACCTCGTCGGCGAGCAGGAACCGATCAGGGAACCCGGCGACAATATCCTCGGCCACCCGGTCCTGGTGAGGCCAGGGCTGGATGTTGGCCGTCGTCCGACCCAATCGCTTCCCGGTCTCGATGAGATACGGAGCGTCCCGCAGCCAGGCGGCGATTATCGCCTCTCTTTCGATCTCGGCGGATTCCTCTTCCTCAACCGGTTCAACGACGGGCGCCTCCGGCGGGGTGTATTCCAGCAGCCGTTGTTCAACCGCGTCCGGTATCCGGATGGTGATCCAGTCGGGATGCCGGTTATCCCACAACCTCTCGAATCGGTCCCTGATCCAGGCGATGTGTTCCTTGCCTCCGACCCAGCTGCGGTGAACCATGAACTGCTCGTAATTGGACTTGTGAGCCGCCAACGTGTCGTTGTTGCTGCCGGACCAGCCGATCCTGTCGCCGTGGTCATCGAAGGCGACCCCGCTCTTGGCGTGAAAATATCCGTCCGCTTCCGACGCAGGTAGCGGCAAACCCGTCAGAGAATCACGGGGAAGGCCGACCTTGATATCCAGTGTTCCCGTGGCGACCATCCAAGCCAGGATCTCCAGCCGCCGAGTGACTATGGCAGCGGACGATATGCCGAATAGGCGGAGGAGGCGACGGCGGGTGACATCCTCCAACTCCTCGCCTTCCTGGATCGCCCGGATGTCCTCGGCTTGTAGCTGGGCGCCGACCAGCAGGCGCATCCGTCCCCCGCCGCTCACGAAACCGGCCAGGCCCCGGGCGTAGAGGCTAAGCCCTTGGGCGGTGAAGTAGCCGGCGATGCGATCGAGCCGAACCGACCTCGACAGCACCGGAATGTAGAAGGTGTGGACCGGCCGATCCGAGGTCGAATAGGCAACCCGGAGATTGTCCAGATCGCGGAACCGTCCGGGCACTCAGCCTCGCTTGGCGCCGAGGTCGAGGCTGCCCTGCACCGCCTGCGGCTCGCTCCTCGGGTCCTCGGGAACCTTGAGATCGGGGAACAGGGGAATCAGCGCATCAAGCGCCGCGGCTTCGGGACGGATGAATTGCCCACCCCTCTTGGTACGGGGGATGGCGTTGAGCAGAGCCTGTAACAGGGACTCGAAGCGGGGGTCTGATCCCAGGCGGGTGCGCTTGAGAAATGCCTCGGCGCCGTTGATCCCGTCCTCCCTCCAGGCGTTCATAACGGCATGGGCCGAGTCGATCAGACATTCGAAGGTGTCCGTTTCGGGATCGGCGTGCTTAACCCGGCGGGCCTTCGGTGACTGTAAGACCACAGCGGCGCCTCTCTTTATCACCATCCGGCGGCGGCGCAGGTCCTTGTCTATATCGATCCCGGCAGCGAAGGCCAGTTTGCGCGCCTCGTCGTAGGGGAACTGTTCCGCCGGGAAGGCGTCCCAGGCCAGCAGGTACCAGTCGGTGATCGGATCGAACTCGACCGGACGGCCGAGAGCCAGCCCCTTGAGTCGCAGGGCGGCCACCTCGGAGCGGGCCAGATCCAGCGCCTCCTCGGGGCGGAGAGGCAGCGGCTGGCCGGTACGGATATCGACCTCATTGGTAAGTACCGGCCATTGGCGGGAGATGATCGACAGCACCGGACCGAAAGTGGCTATGTAGAGGTCGACCCCCTCTACCCCGTCGGCTGTGTACTCCTCCGCCTTGGCGCGGGCCGTACAACGCACCTCGCTCTTGAGGTCGTCCCACCAGACCGGTTCGGGAGTGGACGGCCGCTTGCGGCAGGTGAGGACGATGGTGGAGGCGGCGGACGCCTTTTTCGCCTGGTGGAGCGAGTGCTCCGATTCGGTGTGGACCGGCCAGGAGGTCAGTATCTCGAAGCCGCCCTCGATAAGGGAGGTTCCCAGGGCGTCCCACGCTTCGGTTCTCTTGTGAGTGAACATCACGGTGAGCACCCCGTCGGGACGCAGCACCCGGTGGGCCTCGGAGAAGATGTTGGTCATCTTGGCTTCGTAGTCGGAGCGGGCCAGCGCCTTGGCGTTGCGCTTGTCGAACTCGACGAACCGAGCCGGGTTGGCGACCGCCTCCGACTCCTTGTCCGCCAACTCGGTGTCGAAGAACTGCGGGTAGAGGCGCCCGGCGGTGCGCTTCAACCACACATAGAAGAAATCGGATAGCTCGGCGTACTGCACGTTGTCGTAGTAGGGCGGGTCCATCACCACCGCGGTGACGCTGTGGTCGTCAAGGGGCAGGTCGGCGGCGTTACCCCGGTACACCTCTACGAGATCGGCGGCCCGTTCCGGCCTGTCAGGAAAGAGCACCTGGCGGGACGGGTCGATCAGCTGAGCGATCCCGCGGTAGGAGTCCACCACCTGGTCCACCGCCCACGGGAAGAGGTTGTGAGCACCGTCGAACTCGGTGAACGACCACTTGAAGGAATAATCATGGCGGTCAAAAATCTGGGCGATGATGCCACGGCCCGCGTGCCAACGAGCACTGAGGTTGCTGTAGGTACTCGCCTTGTCGAACGCCAGGGCTAGGTAGGCCGATACCGCGTTTGCCCGGTCGGGGTGGTGAACATCGAGCATCTCGGACCCCAGCTTGCGCAGTTCCTCCACCGCCACGCCCAGCGCCAGCAATTGTCGGGGCGCGAAGAACTTGAACCATTCACTCATTCCGTAGTAGTGGGGCCTCATGTCGGACGCAATCGGTGGGTAAGACTCGGTAGGGATAATCCCCTCCTGCTGCCAGGGAATTAGGGCCTTCTCGATGTGCAATTCCGCCGCGGTCAGTGCGGCGAGATCGGCCTGGTCGGGTAGCCGGAAGTCGAGCTTGCGACCTTTCTTGTAGGCGATGGCGTAAAGGCGTTCCCCCATCCGCCCGGCCTGCGCCTCGGCCTTGATGTAGTCACCCCCGATGACATTCCCGGTCCAGGGAGATCGACCCTTGCCTCGCGACACGGTTCCCTCGTAAGGATCCGCCTCGATGTCGTCACCCTCCACGATCCGGAATCGGCACTCCCGAAGGTGGGATTGGGCAATCACCTCCACCGCAACCTGCCGCTTGCCCCGCAATAGCCACCAGTTGGGACTGAGCGGAACCTCCTTGCCGGTTTCGGGGCAGGCCACCGTCCGGGCGAACAGGTAGGCATGGATCGACTCACCCGCCTGGCGAGGAAAGTAAGGCGCCAACCGGTCTTCCGCCCGGTCGGCCCAAGTCTTGCCCCACTGCGCGATGTCATCGGCCAGATCGGGACCGTAGCGGGCCGGTAAGGTGAGGGTCGTTTCGAGAACCAGTGAGGCGACCGGGTTTAGTTCGTTGGCCTTGGTGGGTAGTCCGAACCGGACCGCCTCGAACGGGATCGAACCACCCCCGGCGGTGGCGTCGAGCACGGCGGGGTAGGCGGTCCCCCATCGGAAGGTAAGCAGGCGTCGCAGCGATTCGATCTGCTCGGTGTCCGGCCCGATCGTGAAGGCTCGGGGACCGTCGTAAGCCTTCTTGAGCCGGATGCCTTTGTCCTTCGCGTCAAGGATGCGCTTGCGGGCCGATACCGGGTCACCCCGGATCCCGAGCAGGGCCACAAACCACTCCCGGTAGTCCTTCTCGGTGGGAAACAGGTTTCGTAGCTCATCGGGCCAGTCCTCCGACCAGGCGGGCAACACCGAACCGAGCACCGCGGCCCTCGACGACACAAGAGGCCGCCGCGCCCACCAGACATGCAGAAAGTAGAGAGGGGGTAAGGCGGAAGAGGCGCCGCGTTCTCGTTGGCTTTCAACGCTGACTTCCTTGAACGGCAGCCAGTCCTCGATGAGGACCCGGGTGCTGGTCATCGGTCGCTCACCAGGTCACGAAAGGCTCTCTGGGCGCGCCGCCCGTGATGGCGGTCAGTGGTCTTGGCGTACCAGTAGAAGACCTCGTCGTCCGCTAACCCTCGCACCGCCTCGGAGACGTCATCGATGCGGCGTACTTTCCGCAAGGGCTTTACCGCCAACAGCAACAGCCCAAGGCGGACCCCGGACGTCTCGGGAATGGTGAACGGTTTGCCGCGGGTGCGCTTCAGGTCGGTATGCCGGTAGCCGACCGCCTTCAAGACGTCAAGAATGTGGTCGGTGACCATCTCGAGCGGGGCGCCCCAGCAGCGGACCACCCTGCGCATGCCGTCGCCATTGCTTTCCTGGGTGAGCTCGACCCCGAAATCGACGGCGCCGTGCGGAAACACCCGTAACTCGAAGGCGTCTCCAACCCTGCCCGCCATTGTCAGGAGGGGGGCGCCGCAACGACAACAACGTGTCCGGGGTTGATGCGAGAGAACGTGTCGCGGATGGCGCCGATCTCCGCTCCCGTCGGGTCAACCGGTGAAGGGAAGGTTAGCCGGAGGTGGACATAGCCGGTGGCCGAGACGGCGGCCCTGGCGGTCTGGTGGAGGTTGGCGGAAAACCGACGATAACGCTCCCACGACCCGTTGAACCGGAAGGCGAGATGCTCATCGCCGGGAAGGTCGAAGGTGACCTGGACCTCCACCCGCCGGGACGCCTTGGGAAGCCGGGGAACAGCCAGCGCCATGGCTTCGAGGTCGTGGCGCAGTTCCCGATCGATTCCCGCCGCTCGGATCTCGACGACTTCCAGCGTCTCGATGCCTTGATCCTGAGCGAGGTCGGAGACTCGCTGGAAGGCCTGAGAAGGTGATCCTTCCGCCTGGAGCGGTCCGCTAACCGAGGGTCCGGGGCCCTCCGGTTCGCAAGTGCAACCATCCTTCGGCTTCTTACATATCGGGCAGTTCCCTTCCGGTGGCGGTTCGGGGCCTTGGCGGCCGCAGATCGGGATGCCCTCGGCGGCTTCGGGAAGGATCAACTCCACCTCGTCGCTTATCTCCACCAAAGGGGAGGTGGGGGATTCGTTGTTATAGGCGCAGTCCTTGGTCGGGTCGAAGTAAACCCATTGGCCGGCCGTGACGCCCAGCCTGATCGTCTCCTTCAGGAGATTGACATCGAGCAACACCGGAAGGCCCACCCGGGAGGCGAACTCCTTGCGGATCCGGAGAGGTGTAGCCCGATCGACGTTGGATGGCCAGGCCTTCTGCCGCACATAGGCGGGCGCCAAGGCCCGGTCATCGGCTGCGCGGACCTTGCCGAGTTCCCGAAGCACGCGCAGGACCACCTGGGACTGGTCCTGCTTGACGTTGCCCTGGTCCTGGGCAGGGAGGGTGTAGTGGCCTAGATGATGCTGCTTGGCAGGCGCCCCGGCGTCCGGATAGAAGAGGTATCGATACATCCGGGTGATGGCGACCCGCAGGGTGAGCTCCGCCTGGTCGGCCATCCCCTTGAGCCGTTTGCGGTGTTCCTTGGTGTATTGGGTGTAGCGCTGTGCATCGCTGATGATCCTCCTGACGGCGAGGTAGCGCCGAGCTTCACCGACCGCATGCTCGATAGCATCCGAATCGGCCACAAGGAACACCAGGTTGTTGCGGAATGTGCGGAATCCGTCCGCAACGCCCGCCTTATCGAAAAGCCTTTCAACGAGAGAGAGAGAGAGAGAGAGAGAGAGAGAGAGAGAGCTATCCGTTAGATTACATTCGTCGTAGTGGAGTACCACTAGTTTACATTTTTCAACACTGTCGTCGATCTGGGAGGGCTCAGCAGGAAAGAAAACCGGCTCGAGAGCCCCCTTCTTCCAGATGGTTCTTATCCGGCGGTCCAACTCGCTTTTGGCGGCGGCTCTCCCTACCAGGTCCTTCTCCTGGTTGATCACCGCCGCCAGAGAAGGCTCGGTGGAGAAGCGATAGCGGACACCGTCGGAGTGCAGGAAGAACGCCTGATCCAGCAAGGCCTGGGTCTGTCTTTCGATCAAACCCAGGTCATCTCCCGGCGCATACACGGCCAGCTTGGCATAAGCGGGCAACACACCGGCCGCCACCCCCTGGGTGAGGGAATGGAGGAAGACGGTGGTGGCCATACGGGTGGCGTAGGCGAGTTTTCCGGCCTCGACCAGGCGCCGGTCCACAAGCACGGCGTGTGCGTTGGCGCCGGCCATGGGATTGGCGAGGTCGGCTTCGATCACCTGTTTGAAAACGGGTCGGTCCAAGCGGCTGGTCAAGTCCGCCGCAATCTCGTCATCCGCCAAGTCCACATGATGAGGATGGATCATCCAGGCCTCGGCAGGCCGCCTGGTCCACAGACCCCGGACCACCCGGGCGAGAAGACGCAGGGCGCCGCGGGTCTTCTGGAAGTTCGGGATCGTGGATACCTTCTCGTTCAAGGCCAGCAGAAGTTCCGGGTGGAACGGATATGACTCTTCCAGGTCGCGGGCATAGCCGGAACGAGCGGCATGCACAGGAAGATCTCGGCCTGAGTCGATCTCCGACACAATGGCGGCGTGATAGGCGGCGGCCACCGAGCGGGCCATGGCCGGGTCGACTTTCTCGAATAAACGGTGGCGAACGATGGCCGCTATCTCGTTCTCTCCGGTGGGGCTGATAACGTGTTCCAATCGGGCGCCTATCGCGGCCGTCTCCTTGAGAGCCTGGATTCGTTCGAGGATTTTCTCGGTCTGTTTCACGAAGGCGTCGGCGCTGGAAGCCAGTGAGTAGGCGATCACCAGATGATCCACCTCCGCCGCGTGCTCGAACATAGCCATGAGAAAGGCGGTGGTCTGGTCGGCGAGTGTGCTGTCACCCACCGGGACGGCGGATGCTACCTCCAAGTAGCGGGCCAACTCATCGAGTAGAACGATGACCGGTCCGCCTGCGAACACCGCCGCCAGGGTTCCGGTCCCCGGCGCGATCCTAGCTTGGTCGGCATCCGCCACCTCGTGATAAGTACCGAGTTGCGCCGCAATGTCGCCCCACAGGGTGTGAGTGGTCATCCCACCTCGGCCGATGCCCGCCACCAAGTCCAGGGAGGTCCCCACGGCGACCGCCACCCGGATCGGCCGGTCGGGAAGCAGATCCGGATCCACATAGTCCTCTACACCGATCGGGCGAGCCGCTTGCGCCGCCAAGTGATACAAGGCGATCAAAGAGTGGGTCTTACCGCCTCCGAAAGCCGTCTCCAGCCGGATAACCGGCGCCGCTGATTTGCCGGCGAGGCGCCCGAAGGTCTCCGCCAGCAGTGACTTCAGCCCTTCGGTAGGGAACGTGTTGGCGAAGAAAGCCGTCGGGTCCTGGTAGACCTCTTCGGCTGTCCCCCTGACAACGGCGGAAAGGCTGGCCGCGAAAACCTCGTCCCGAAGATCACCGGAGAGAACATCGCCGCGCGGGGTCACACCCTCGAAGATGGGTCTCAAGCCGCCTCTCCTTGCAACAATCTCCTTAGTCTAGACCGACGATCAAGGCGCCCGATGGATGGGCGACGCCTTCGTCGCCCGAAGGAAGCCTGATTACGTCCTGATGTCCCGTCAACGCGCCGGTCCGAGGCTGATGGTCTCGCATGCACGCCAACGACGTTCGTCTGGCTTCATCTCATCAAAACGACGACTGACACGCTCCTCGGCGGCTTCACGGGCCCGCCGCGCACGAGCAACCCTCTCATGGAGTGCTTCATCGTCTTTACGCCCTTGCGTCCGAATCGGCAGTGTCTCGACCATCAACTCCTCCTGATCGGGTCGCTAGGGACCTCGATTATCCGGGTCCATAGGTCACCGTGAGCCGCGCCTTGAAAGGGAATCTCATCCTTCTTCGGATACGAACCTACTTTAGCCGGATCCTGGGACGCTGAGGTCGTGACCTTGGCCTTCTCCTTTTGGGGCCTTTTCGGTTTTTCTGAGCTTTTCGGTTAGGCCCTGGTTTACTTGCCAGAGCCAGGAGTTGTCGAAGATGCAGCTCATATCGATAGTGAAGTCCTACCGTCCGAACAGCTAAGATATGGTCTCGCCCTACCCCGGGTTAACTCAGGCGGGTGCTGAAAATGAATCTAGCGGGGTTCATCGGGTAACAAACTATCCGACCAGAGCGTTGTTTCCCGACAAACGAGCCCCTTTTTCAGTACCCTCCAGGCCCGCTTCGCCGAAGGATGGTTTGTGTCGCATTTTCGCTTGTTCGTTCAATCCTTGGTGGGTCGATGGCAGCGAGGAAACGGTCGGCGGGAAAGATCCACCTCGACTCTGAGGGCCTTCCAGCATCGCAGCTTCACCGTGCTGTGGACGGGGCTCTTCCTATACCGGTCGGGCTTCTGGATCGGGTTGCTTACCTTCCAGACCATGGTGGCCGGCCTGACCGACAACAGTCCCTTGATGTTGGGGTTGCTGGCCTTCTTCAACTCGCTTCCCATGTTGGTGGTTTCGCCATTCGGGGGGGTGATCGCCGATCGGCTCGACCGCAAGATGCTGATCGTGATCAACCAGGCCGCGATGGGAGTGGCGGCGGCAATAATCAGCTACCTGGTGATCTCCGGACGAGCGGAGTCGGTGGCGGTGATCTTCGCTCTTGCCACAGTGCTAGGCATCGGGCTGGCATTTGCGATCCCTCTCAACCAGGCGGCTGTGGCCAACTCGGTCCCGCCCAAGGACCTGCGTAGCGCGGTCTCGATCAACTCGATCGGCCTCAACCTGGCCCGGATCGGCGGTCCGGCGCTGGCAGGGCCCATCCTGGCGTTGTGGGGACCGGGAGGCAGTTTCAGTCTTTGGGCTTTGGTAACGCTATTGGGTGCGTTAGCTATATCGAGGATTACTCTGCGCCCGTACACGCCGGATCCGGACACCTTAGGGGTATTCGGCCGGATCAGGGATGGCATCACCTACGCCACAGGCCGACCCGCCTTGATCCGGGCGATGGCGGCGACGGCGGTGGTGACCGTCTTCGGAACCTCTTACATGGCCGCTCTGCCCGTAGTGTCCTACGGCACCCTCGGAGGAAACGACAGCACCTTCACCACCCTGATAATGCTGGTCGGATTCGGAGCTATGGTCGGCGCCTTCTTTGCGGGGAGTGGGCGGCTCCCCCTCGACATGACCACCATAATCTGGGGAGCGATTATCTTTGCCGTGGCGGAGGCGATGCTCGGTATGGCAAGGTCCTTCTGGATGGCGGCGCTCCTCGTGCCGATCGTGGGAGGTTTTAACTTCTTCACGTTTACCTGCCTAACGACCCTGGTTCAGACCCTGGTGATCGAATCCAAGCGTGGACGGGTGATGAGCCTGCTCGTGTTGGCATGGGGCGGCCTGTTCCCGGTCGGTTCGCTGACCATCGGCGCCCTCGGTGAGTGGCTCGGAACCTCTTTCGCGCTGATCGCGTTCGGTGCGGCGCTGGGTGCGTACGGCTTGTGGGCTCTGTCCTCGGAAAGCCGACGCCCGTAATTCTCCCGACAATCCGTAGTGGGGTTGGGGCGGAGGCACCAGACATGCGATCGGAGTTAACCGGCGGGTTTGCCGATCACCGACCAGGGGCCTGCCCCGGAACGCGAAAACCATGCTTCTGCTTCCGGTCTTCCCCTCCGGGCCCTCCCCCGCCACCACCTTCCAAGGCCCCGAAACGCGTTCCGCTAATCCCCTTTCAGGGGTAGAAACAGCAATCTGATCCCGCTCCGCTCCGGACGGTACCGCACCCCGGACCGGCGGTTCTTGTAGCTACCTACCAGTATGCAACACGGGTAGGACACAAACAACGCTCTTGATGAAAAAAGTAGACCAACCCGGATGGAGGGAATTGCGCGCAGGTCCCGGACATACCCCACCACCGCCGACCCAAGCCGGAGCAAGAACCTGACGCACCTGGGTCTTTCACGTCGAGAATTGCAGATCGCCTAATGGTTTCCTCAACTAATCCCGATTTTTGATGCAAGAGGTTTGAATGGGTAACCGAGCGAGATGCAATTAACTCTCTGACCTGGGAAAATAGCTGCTTGACGGCCTCGCCTAGCCGGCTACCTTCCGTAGCTTCCACCGAGAGACTCCCCGATCTCTCAAGCAGCGGCGCGGTCCGGCTAAGTCGGCGTGAGCCGGTATCGTCCTACCATGCTCGCGCTGTGCATACGTTCCTGTTAACATGAATGTATGCACAGCACAAGTGTCCGCATAGACGTCTCCACACACCGGGAACTCAAGAGGCTCGCGGCTGAGTTGGGAACCAGCATGGGGGACACCGTTGCACTCGCGGTGCGGCGTCTGCGCCAGGATCGGATCGGCGTCGAACTCCGGGCCGATCTGGACGAGGCTGAGACGGCTTGGCTTGATGCTGACTTCGGGTGACATCGTCATGATCGATCTGGGCATGCCGATCGGACGCGAGGCCGGATTCCGCCACCCGGCCGTGGTCGTGACCGCTCAGCGAGTGATCGACGGCCGCCCCTCTGTTGTGCAGGTGGCGCCGCTCACATCACAGGTACGCGGCTTCGCCTCGGAGGTCGAGATCGACGCCGATCCCTTCAACGGACTCGATCGCCGCTCCGCGGCCCAATGCCAGCACATCCGAGCGGTGGCTACCAACCGCATCGAGGAGAGCCTTGGTAACATCGGCGCAGCCGCCCTCTCTCAAGTACGTGAAGTCTTGGGAACAATCCTCGACATCCCTGGCTGACCGAAGTCGCTGTCGGACTAGATATCGTGTCCCCTGTCACAGAATATGGTTATGTCGCCACTTCTATCCGATACGGACACAAGCTCATGACCATGGACAGGCGAATCCGCACTTGGGCCGAACACACCGGCGGGTGACCCTCTTCATTCAACCCCACTTTTAGTGCAGGGTTTGAATCGGTAACCGAGAGAGAAGCAAGGAACTCTGACCTGGGAAAATAGCCGCTTGGTGGGCTTGACATGGCCTTTTGAGTTCGGTGTGTCTGGGGCATGAATCAGGGTTAAAGCAGGATCTGCTTACCTCCGCCGCCGTAGGTGACTCGCATACAAGACGCCACTCTCGGGGGGGCGTAGCGGGGAACTCCAAACCGGAATAGATTCCGGCCCGACCTACCGTGATTGTCGGAAACGACCCAACTGAACGTTGGTACGGCTTGAGAGCGGTTCGATCACAGCGGGTAGAAGAACGGAACCAGCAGGACCACTATGGCCAGAACAACAACGGTTAGAGGGGAACCGACCCGGGCATAATCGACGGAGCGATACCCTCCGGCGCCCATAACCAGCAGGTTGGCTTTGTGGCTGAAGGGAGTCATGAAGGCGGCCGAGGCGGCCAGGCTGACCCCCATCATGGCCGCATAGGGGTTCATCCCGAGTTGGGCCGCCGATTCCAGGGCCACCGGAGCAAGCAGGACGACGGACGGAGCTCCGTCGAGCGCCTGGCTGAGAATGCTGGCGAGAAGCACCATGGATATGAGGATGGCGTAATTGCCCAGCGGGCCGATCACCTCCCCCACCTGTTCCACCAGCAGCACGGCGGCGCCGGTCCGCTCCATGGCGAAACCTACCGGCAGCACCGCCGCCACCAGGAAGATCGTCCTCCACTCGATGGCGCGATAGGCCTCCTCCATGGTCACGGTGCGGAAAAGAAGGACCAGACTGGCCGAGATGAAAGCCGCCACATGGATCGGCTGGAGGCCCAGCACCACCATGGCCACCATAAGCAACAAGGCGCCCAGCGCGAGGGGCGCCTTCCTGTGTCGCCGGGGCCGGAGCCCTTCAGGGGAGAGAACCACGAAATCGGGGTTGGATCCGAGGAGCCGGATCCGCTCCCAAGGACCCTGGACCAGCAAGGCGTCGCCCAGCCGGAACACGACGTCGGCCAACCCGGTGTAGATTGAGCGACCATCTCGCCACACCGCCAGGAGCTGGAGTCCGTAACGATTACGGAACTCGAGATCGCGTAGATTCTTCCCGACCACCGCCGACCGGGGCGCCAGCGCCACCTCCACGATGCCGGACTCTTCGGTTTCGAGAGCGACTTCATCCACTCGGGAATCCAGCTGGATGTCGCCGATGCGGGCCAGGCGGTCGACGCGAGCCGAATCGCAGGCCACCAGCAATCCGTCGCCGGCCCGGATCTCCTCCGCCGGGTCTACACCCAGATGAGTTACATCATCCCTGATAATGGCGCCGATGGTGACCCCGACCAGCTCGCCGAGTCGGCTCCCGCCAACCGTGGATCCCACCAACGAGGAAGTGGATGGTATCCGAATCACCGACAGGTATCCCTGGATGGACTTCAACGCCGTCAAGCCCAGATTTCTGACCCGGAAGTTCGGATCGGACTGCATCTTGTGCAACTCGGACCGTTTCCCCAAAGCGATGATCCGGTCGCCTCCCTGCAGGCTCTCCGAACCAAGACCCTCCCGAAAGGTCACCTCACCGCGTTCGATCCCCACAATGACCACCTGGTACCGCTCACGGAAGTGCGACTCGCGGGGGCTCTTGCCGACCAACCCCGAACTTTCCCGAACCTCGGCCCGGATCGCGCTGAACCCACGGAGCGGACGGGGTATCTGGCGGGTCGAGGTAGGTCGCAGTTCAACATCCCCCACCCTCATTATGTCCTCGAGGTCGTCCAGGCGCCCCTCGACTACGAGAACGTCCTCTCCCTTCAACATCGTGTCCGCTCTGGGAATAAGGCTCTTCTTTCCCTGCCTGCGGACGGAAACAACCTGAATCCCGAGGGCGCCGGATAGATTGGCCTCGGCCAAGGTGAGATCGACCAGCGCGGATCCGTCGGGAATCCTGATCGTGAAGAGCCGCTCATCC
This sequence comes from uncultured Acidimicrobiia bacterium, assembly GCA_964516495.1. GTDB lineage: Bacteria > Actinomycetota > Acidimicrobiia > Spongiisociales > Spongiisociaceae > JAPPFW01. The sequence goes on from CAZEZF010000040.1 coordinate 24,301, forward strand.
AGGTGGTACAGGTGGCTTAGGTCCGTCGCATCGGTCTCCCCCGGCCCGGCCTGCCGATCAGGTAGGAGTTTTCTCCCCAGGGTGATCATGAACAGGACCCCGGTGAGCAGCAGCAGCACACCGATCGGAGTGAAATCGAATAGGCCGAAAGGTTCAAACCCCTGCTCGGAGAGAATGGTCGCCGCCACGATGTTGGGCGGGGTCCCCACCATCGTTGTGGTGCCTCCGAGTATCGACCCGAAGGCGAGGGGCATCATCAACCGGGAAGCCGACAATCCGGCCCGACGGGCTATCCCGGCCACGGCGGGCATCAGGACGGCGGTGGCGGCGATGTTGTTCATGAAGGCCGACAGAACCCCCGAGACCAGCATCAGGGTGATTATCAGCGGTATCTCCTTGGCGCCCACCAACGTGTAGACCTTGGAAGCCACCATATCGGCAACGCCCGTGTAGAGCAGGGAGGCGCTGATCACGAATATTCCCAGCATGGTGATCACCGCGGGGGACGCGAAACCGCTGAAGGCCTCGGTGGGATCTACGTATCCGCCCAGGATCAGCACCGCCAGACCGAGGAAGGCCGTGAGGTCGACCGGTAGCTTGGCAGTGAGGAACAGGTAGGCCATCGCCACCAATAGCAGGATCAGGAACGCGATCTCCCAGGTCAATCCTCTGCCCGCCTTCCTGCGATCAGATGCATCCGGCGGTTCAGGCGGAACACGTCATCCGACATATGGGCGACTCCGGCTAAATGGGCTCTCCTCATCGTCTGACCGATCAGAACGGCCAGAAACGTGGAATAAAGGTCACCGACAGTATCCAGAAGAAGATGCTGAGCGGCACCCCGGTGCGAAGGAAGTCCGTGTACTTGTACCCGCCCGGGTTATAGATCATCGTGTTGGTCTGGTAGCCGACCGGCGTCGAGAATCCGGTGGAAGCGGCGAACGTTATGGCCATCAACAAGGGTCGGGGATCGACGCCGATCTGCTCCGCCGTGGAGATGGCGATGGGCGCCAGCAGGACGGCTGCGGCGGCGTTGCTCATAGTGTCGGTCATGATCGAGGTCATCAGGTATACAACCGCCAGCACCGCCACCGGGCCCATGTCGCCCACCACTCCCACCGCCCGCTCGGCGATGAAACCGGCCGCGCCGGTGTTCTGCATGGCGATACCGAGCGGGAGAATCCCCGAGAGGAGAAAGATGACCTGCCAGTTGATCGCGTCGTAGGCCTCCTCGATGGTGAGAATGCGGGTGACCAGCAGGGCTACACAGCCGAGAAGAGCGGTGACGAGGATCGGGAAGACATTGAAGGCGGCCAGTCCCACAACAGCTACCAGGATGCCGATGACCAGGGGAGCCCGATGGCGCAAGGCGGTACCAGGCACCTCGTTCAGGACGATGAAGTCCTTATCGCGGCGGAGGCTGGTTATGTCGGTCTCGTGCGCCTGGAGGAGAAGTACGTCACCGAGGCTGAGCCGGATGGTGCTCAGCTTGTCGTTGATCGTCTCGCCCCTCCGCAGCATCGCCAGCACCAGCGACTTGTACCGGTTGCGGAAGTCGAGCTCCTTGAGGGTGTGTCCTATCAGACTCGAAGAAGGGGCTACCAGGGCCTGGACGAGACGAAGATCCTCGGATTGGAAGGTCTCGTCCCGGAGCTTGAAGTCGACGTTCATCTCGAGGCCGAGCGAACGCAGGCGCATCAACTCCCCGATCGATCCATGCACCAGAATCACATGGTTCGGCTCCAATACCTGATGCAAGGGAGCCCATCCGGCTTCGCCCACCTGCAAGACGCGCAGGACGGTCACATCGTGCTCCGCCCCCAACTGGCTGTCGAGCACCGAACGGCCTACCAGAGGGGAGTCGGGACGCACCCGCATCTCCGTGACGTACTCGCCGAGGTGGTAGGTGCTGGCAATCTCCCTCACCTGGCGGTCGGGGAGCAACCACCGACCCAACGTCAGGAAGAACGCAACTCCGGCGACGAAGAGAATCAGCCCCATGCGAGAGAACTCGAACATGCTGAACGACCCGTAGCCTGCCTGCTCCGATATCGAGCTGACCAGCAGGTTGGTGGAAGTCCCGATCAGGGTGCATACCCCGCCGAACTGCGAGGCGTAGGAAAGGGGGATAAGCAGTTTGGAGGCCGATATCCTTCGCCGGTTGGCCAGAATCGTGACCAGGGGAATGAACACCGCGACCGCCGCCGTGTTGTTTACAAAAGCCGACATCACCGTGATAGTCCCCATGATGACCACCAACGCGGCGTAGTGGTTGGTTCCGAACCTGACCATCAGTCGACCGACCGCGGCGGTGGCGCCGGTCTTCTGCAAGCCTGCACTCAGGACGAACATGGCTGCCACGGTGAGGGTGGCCGGGTTACTGAATCCGGAAAATCCCTCTTGGGGTGTAACCAGGCCTAGGGCCAGCAAAGTACCGAGCGTGATGAGCGCCACCAGGTCAAGCGGGTACTTCTCGGTTACGAACAGCACGACAGTCCCGATCAGAACCGCAAGCACCATGATCGCTTGGATGGTCATTCAGGATCTCCTCAAGGGCGCCGGTATCTTCGGCTTAACCCAGAGGATACCGCCTCCGTATGACACCCGGACACAACCAACCAAGGGACTCGACCGAGCCACATCTGAACATTTGTCCGGCTGCGGGTTAGCGTCCTGAATCTTTAGGAGGGTGCTGAAAAAGACGGGGATAGGGTGGCTCTCCGCCCGCTGACCAGGGAGTTCACCATCGGACATCGGACCAACTAAAGGTTTTCAGTACCCTCCTAGCCCTGATTCTTCATGCCCCAGACACACCGAACCCGAAAAGGCCACGTCAAG
>CAZEZF010000041.1:0-26825 GCA_964516495.1 uncultured Acidimicrobiia bacterium
ACCAAGCGGCTATCTTCCCAGGTCAGAGAGTTTATTGCATCTTCTCGGCTACCCATTCAAACCCCTGCATGAAAAATCGGGGCTAGTGCTCTGCCCCTGGAACTCATACAGGCAGAGATGCGTATGCCTTGGGTGATGGCGCCGTTGAGAAGATCGCTCAGATCGCCGGCGAACCTTCGCGCTTGTCTCTCAAGATCAGCTTGTTGGTTCGACAAAGGGCGAGATACAGAACCACAGACGCCAGTTGGACTCGCTGGAGAAGTCGCCCGAGCGTGCTTCTTCTCGTAGTTGTTCCAACGTGCACCCGGCGCGGGCAAGCGTGCTGTTGATCGTCTCTTGCAGCTCTTCGGAACTCAGGACAAAGACATCCGCACCATCACCGGTCTCAGCGTGCGGATTGATCATATTCGGACTCCCGACGCGGGACGCCCGCTCGGCCACAACCATAACCGCCAACAAGTAACCATGGTGTGGATTCAGGGTGATCGGGAATGACATCGCCCAAGGCAATCCGAAGGGTAAAGGGCGGATCACGACCCCGCGGAAAAGTTCGGCGCTACTCGACCGTGACGCTCTTGGCCAGGTTCCGGGGCTGGTCGATATCCCTACCTAGTTCGAGAGCGACGTAGTAGGCAAGCAACTGCAAGGGTATCGCCGCCAGGATCGGCGAGAACGGATCGGCGGTACGGGGGATGCGCAGCACATGGTCGGCGACCAGCCCGATCTCCTGGTCGTCCTCGTAGGCGACGGCGATGACCGCGGCCCGCCGGGCTTTCACCTCCTGCAACCCGAGCAACATCTTGGAGTGGATCTCCTGTTGGGTTACCACCGCCACCACCGGGGTTCCTTCGGTGACCAGCGCCAGGGTCCCGTGTTTCAACTCCCCGGCAGGCATCGCCTCGGCATGTATGTAGGAAATCTCCTTCAGCTTGAGAGCGCCCTCCATGGCAGTGGCGTAATCGAGTCCCCGTCCTATGAAGTAGATACTCCGGGACCCGGTCAGATGGCGGGCCACCTGCCGGGTGGCATCCGGATCGGCGAGGATTGCCGAAGACTTATCGGGCAGCGTGCGGAGTTCGTCGGCGAGGGTTCGCTCCGCGGAGGCTGCCAAGGCGCCTCTTGCCCGACCGAGCCGAAGGGCGAGCAGGCTCTGGGACACCAACATGGCCAGGTACGCCTTGGTCGAAGCCACCGATATCTCCGGTCCGGCCCGGATGTAGAACACATCGTCGGCTTCTCTCGCCAGGCTGGAACCCACCACGTTGGTCAAGGCCAGGAGGCGGGCGCCGCGACGGCGGGCGAGGCGACCGGCAGCCAAGGTGTCCGCCGTTTCGCCGGACTGGCTGATGGCCATGGCAAGTGATCCCGCGCCGATGAGGGGACGGCCGTAGCGGAGTTCGTGGGCGTAGGAGACTTCGGCGGGAATCCCGGCCAGCCTCTCGAAGAGGACCCTTCCTACCAGACCGGCGTGATAGGCGGTGCCGCAGGCGGTGATCCAGATTCTCTCGATGTCCACGGCGTTGTCACTCGCCCAGGACAAACCGTCGAACCTCTCGTTGCCGGACCCGCGAGCCAGCGTTCGGTGGATAACCTCGGGTTGTTCGTGAATCTCCTTGAGCATGAAATGGTCGAATCCACCCTTACGAACCGCCGCCGAGTCCCATTCGGCGATTATGGGGGAGCGTTCGACCAGGGCGCCTTCGATCGTTTCGATTACCGCTCGGTCGCTGGTGATCTCGACGATCTCACCGTCCTCGACGATCAGGAATCGGCTGGTGTAGTCGAGCACCGCCGGAATATCCGATGCTATGAAAGTCTCGCCTTCTCCCAACCCCACGACCAGGGGACTGATCATGCGGGCGGCTACGATCCGTCCCGGCTCATGGGCTGTCATGGCGACCAGGGCGTAAGCCCCGGAAGCCCGGAGGATGGCGCTGCGAACCGCCGCCTTCAGATCCCCGTCGTAGGCGGCGGCGATCAGATGGGCGAGCACCTCGGTGTCGGTCTCCGAACGGAACTCCACCCCGGTTGCCTCCAACTCTTCACGCAATGGTCGGAAGTTCTCGACGATGCCGTTATGGACCACCACGAAGTCGCGGTCGGTGTCGTAGTGCGGGTGGGCGTTGCGATCGGAGGGCACACCGTGGGTGGCCCAGCGGGTGTGGCCGATCCCGGCCTGACCGGGTAGGGGCTTTTCTTCGAGGCGCCCTATCAAGCGATCCAGCTTGCCCTGGGCCTTGGCCACCGCAATGGCGCCGTTTTGGGCGACCGCAATTCCGGCCGAGTCGTAGCCACGGTACTCGAGGCGGCGCAACCCTTTTATCAAGACCTCTTCAGCCGATCTGGGCCCCACGTAGCCGACGATCCCGCACATAACCTCTCCAATCGCCTTTCGGTTGTGACCCGCCAGCCCCGGGAGGGCTTACGACGGGCGATCCGTCCCTTTTCGGACATTCCAACCGATCGGAGGGTCAGGGCGGAGGTCTCGCGCAGGACGCAGCCTCGCCTTGGAAGCGCTGCCATTTGATGTCCCACGACCTGTACTCGATGGCAGGGTCGCAGGGTAAAGCCCGGCAGGTCCCGCCACGATCCGGGGGGACCGCCGAGCGGGACTCCACTCCGATCCGGGCTCTGTACCTCTGATTACCCAGGGGCTTTGACCCGAACCGTCACGACCGTGGACAGCCGAGAGGGCATCCGCCGAATGGTTCGATACTCCCTCTTCCTCGTCACCCCGGCTGGGCCGGGGCCAGGCGCTTCAAGAATCTTCGATCGGTTGTTGCCCCCACTTTAGACAGTGGTTGGCGGCTTGACTTCTCCGACAACGTTGTAGAGCCAGCCGACACTTTTAGGGCAAGGGAACCGCCAACACCGCCACCCTGCGGTTGTGTGAGCCGTCGGCTAATATGATTACGCAACGGCCAACCTGTCTGGTCGATACAGACATCGGAGAAGGATAACCGGGGGAATACCGCCAAAAAACGAGAGGCACGCATGCCCACTAACGTTACACAACTCACGAATCTGGTAGATACTGCTGAAGAGGCAACCGCGAAGCTCGATGATATTGACTTACGCCGAGTGGCGTTTGAACGCGTACTAGACCATCTCCTACGGAACGGAGCGCCAGATGCTCCAGCCGACACCCGGCGCGAGGCTACTCGGGAGAGACCCACCGATACTGGCGCCGAAGACGCTGACGGAACCTTCGCTAGTGAGCAGCAGCGCGTGGACGCGATTGCCACCTATTTCAAGATCGAACCCGGCGATGTGTTTCATCTATTCGATGCTTCGGAGGCGACGCCGTCACTCGTGCTGCACCCCTCCAGACTTGACAGTACCAACGCTGTCGCTACACGGCAGGTCGCCTTGCTGGTGACTGGAGGGAGGACGTCCCTCGGCCAGAAAACAACCACCTCGGACATCCGTGCGGTCGTTGATGACTACGGACGGCTCGATAGTTCCAACTTTATGACCACGTTGGCAAACATGACCGAGTTGTCGGTCTTGGGGAAAGCGAGGTCTCCAAACCGGGTGGTACGTATGAAGGTACTCGGTGCAGAAAAGGCGAGGGAACTAGCCTATCGGTTGATAGGTGACTGATCAACCGGGACAATCAAGGTGCAGTTCCTTCAAAGCGGGCGAGGAGGCACCATTCGACCAACTTCACCCCGAGACACACATAGGAAACGCCCTATTCAGTGATGCGCACTACGACGAATCGGTGCGCAAGGCGGCGCAACGTTTCGTGAATCGTGTTAACGAGTTAGTAAGTCGCTCTGATCTTGACGGAGTCCCTCTGATGAACAAGGCGTTCTCGGACAAGCGCCCACTACTTATCTTCAACGACCGCGAGACTCCGATAGAGCGCGATATCCATGAAGGTTACCGGTTTCTCGCGGTTGGCTTGACTCGATCGCTACGGAACGTTCTAACCCATAGCGACCACCACGGCTTAAACCGGGTCAAGGCTTGGGAATGGTTGGCCTTTCTCAGTGCGATGCATCGACTGCTGGATGGGGCACAACAGGCTACGGATGACCAAAACTAGACCGTGACGTTGTTCTCGCCTAGGGTCAGCCGAGTTGGTCGGCGACCACTCCGACGAGGTGCTGAACAACGGAGTGGGCCGTCTTCAAATCGGGGGCTTCGGCCATCACCCTCACAACCGGTTCGGTACCGGAAGCTCTGACCAGTATCCGGCCGTCGTCGCCCAGTTCCCCCTCCATTTCGCGGATAGCCTGCTGCAGGGATCGGTTACCTGCCACATCCTTCGACCTTACAGCCACGTTGCGGAGAACCTGGGGAAACTCGACCAGCGCCTCCTTACGCAGCTCGGTCACCGGGCGGGCGGTCTCTGTTACCACTTCGAGCAGACGGAGAGCGGTACGCAGGCCATCCCCGGTACGGGCCTTGTCGAGTTGGATCACATGGCCCGACTGTTCCCCGCCCAGCATCGCGCCGCGCCTGACCATTTCCTTCATGACGTAACGATCGCCGACCTGCGTTTCGATCAGATCGATACCGGCTTCGTGCATAGCCTTGCGGAACCCTAGGTTGGACATGACGGTGGAAACCACCCGGTTGTTGGGAAGCTCCTTCTTAGCCTTGAGGTGTCGGGCGATAATGGCCATGATGGCGTCACCGTTGGCCACGCGGCCGTCCTCATCGATCACGATAAGCCGGTCGGCGTCACCGTCGAAGCACAACCCTATCCGTCCCTCCGCCACCGAACCGAGCTTCTCGGGGACGGTGGCGCCGCATCCGTCGTTTATGTTGACGCCGTCCGGCGCCGTGTAGAAACCGGCCACATCGGCACCGAGTGACGTGAACAGTTCGGGGGCGGCTCGGTAGGCGGCCCCGTTGGCACAATCCACCGCCAGGCGCAGACCGTCCAGGTGTACTCCGGCGTCGCGGCGGATGGCGGCCAGGTAGCGGTCTACAGAATCCCGAAGAGAGGTCCGCCTGCCGATCCCACCACCGGTCGGCGCCTTCCATGGGCCGCCCTCCCGGAGGCGGGCCTCTATGCGCGCCTCTTCGGAGTCGTCGAGTTTGCCTCCCAGGCTGTCAAAGAACTTGACCCCGTTGTCGGGCGCCGGATTGTGGGAGGCGGACACCATGACGCCTAGGCGGGCCCCGAACTCGGGAATCAAAGTCGAAACGCCTCCTACCGGGATTACCCCGGCGTCAAGGGTGTCCACACCCACGGAGTGAAACCCGGCTTGGAGGCCTGCCGAGAGCATGTCGCCTGACCGGCGGGTGTCGCGACCTACTACAACCGTACCCCCCTCTATCAGTTCACCGGTCGCCCTGGCCAGATCGAAAAGCAGCGGGACGTCAAGATCCCGGTTGGCAACCCCGCGGATGCCGTCGGTTCCGAACAGTCGCCGGACGGGGGAGGGTGCGTCGGCTGCCGGAACCGGTGCTTCCGAAGGGCTCGCTCTCCTGGCGTCCAGGTTGCTAGCCCTGACTCTTCATGGTTAACCCTGATTCTTCATGCCCCAGACACACCGAACTCAATAAGGCCACGTCAAGCCCACCTTTGCGCCGTGTCGGGAAATCACCCTGCGGGTGAAGGGTTACGCTCCGACCGAGTGGGGCCGCCATCAGTTATCTTCCCAGGTCAGAGAGTTCATTTGCATCTCTCTCGGTTACCCGTTCATACCCGTGCATTAAAAATCGGGGTTAAAGAACTGGGCTAACGCTTCGTGAACTGGGGCGCCCGCCGGGCTTTGCGGAGACCGTACTTCTTGCGCTCCACCACCCGGGCGTCCCGAGTGAGGAGACCGGCCCTCTTCAAATCGGTCCGCGCGTCGGGGTCCAAGGCGACCAGACCGCGAGCGATACCGAGGCGCAGCGCGTCTGCCTGACCGTTGACGCCTCCCCCGTGAAGTCGGGCCACGATGTCGTACCGACCCTCGACATTGGCTACCCGCAAGGGCTCGAGCACCCGCATCCGACGAGCCATCGTAGGAAAGTAGTTTTCGAGCGGACGATCATTCAATGTGATCGATCCGGAACCGTTGAAGAACCGGACCTGTGCCACCGATTCCTTGCGGCGACCCGTCGCCCTCGTCAATGCCTGAGGCATCACCTACCTGCCTTTCTGAGACCCAGATCAAGTGGTTGCGGAGCTTGTGCTTCGTGTGGGTGATCGGGACCTGGGTAAACCTTGAGCTTGCGAAGCATGCGCCGACCCAGACTCGTCTTGGGAAGCATTCCACGTACCGCCCGTTCGATTACCGCCTCCGGGCGGCGGCTGAGCAACCTCTCGAAGGACTCTTCCTTCAGTCCGCCCGGATAGCCGGAATGCCGGTAATAGATCTTGTCCTTACTCTTGTTGGAGGTGACCGCCACCTTATCGGCGTTCACAACGACGACGAAATCTCCCCCGTCAACATGGGGAGCGTAGGTCGGCTTACGTTTGCCGGACAGGACCAGGGCGATGCCGGAAGCCAACCGACCGAGCGGCAAGCCGGCGGCGTCCACCACAAACCATTGGCGGCGAATATCGGTCGGTTTGGGACTATATGTTTTGAGTCTCTTCACCTTCTCACCATCTCCATGCTTAGTGGCGCCATAGACCGACCGCTCTGCCGGGAATGGCGTCGCGCACAGAACCCGGCTGTCCGTCGGAATGGAGGGTCCCCGCTTTGCGTAAACCGAGCAGGGGGCACTCTTGGTCGGAGAACTAGTATAGCCTTCCTTTCGACCCGGTACCAGACGGAACCTTTCCGTTTTAGCGTGGTATGTAGTGTCGCTCCAGAGGCTGGCTTTGCTGGCCCATACCCAGCCAGCAAAGCCGAGCAACACGAGCATCGGCCACGCTTCCTGCCAGACCGCCCGCAGCACATGGCGCGGTGGCCAAGGAGGACCGTTTTGCGCACCCTCCAGGCCGCGGTGGTACCACCAGACAGTCCGGTTATGGAGGTCGCCCGCCGATCATCGTCCAACGCGACTACGGCGAAGGGAGCTTCGACGACCCCGACGGTACGAGAGGGAACTCATACATCACCATATCCGGGCTGGTCATTGTCAAGTGGCTGCAGCTCTGGGGAACGCCGGAACTGGCCGCCTACTTAGCCGCTATGGTCGCCGACCGGTTCGCCCGACGTAAGAACCCTGACTTCCCCCTGGGAGGTGCGACCTGGTTCGAGGCCCTGGACTGGTTCTCCGACCCTCGCGGCTTCCGGCCCCCAGGTCATGTACGTATCGGATTCGCGCCCCGGACACTCCAACGCGGCTTCGCGAACCTACGCAGGGACAACCTCGTCACCTGGGAACACCGAACCATACGTCCAGACAAACCCGGCCACCGCTTCCGGTCAGGTCGACGCAACATCTACACCAACCGCTTCGACCTGGTTGACGCGGCGACGGCAGCGCAGCCGCAGGAAATTGCCGCGCCAATAACTTAACCCCGGGGGTGGCCAAAGCCACCAGACCGGGGTTTTCGCTCATGAGGATACCAAATGTCTAAGACGATGACAACCCCACCCATCATCACGTCCGCCCAACTCGAACGGCTGATCTCGGCGGAACGCTTCTCTACTTTCCGCCGGGCGGAGCCCGACCCTGAGACCGCCGTCGCCCTCTACATGTGGAACGCGCAGGTGGCAGGCGCATTCGCCGAACTCATCCACCACGTGGAGGTACTCATCCGAAACGCGATGCACGACCAGTTGACGGCACTCCACATACAGGCTCCAGGACGGCCCGCCCACAAAGCCTGGTTCGACGAGCCGAGCTGGGCGAAGCATCACTGGTTCGACATACACGCTAAAAAAGCGATCACCAACGCCGTGAGACGAGCCGGGCACACACCAACCACTCCCCGCCCCGGGAAGGTCATCGCCGCCCTCAACTTCGTGTTCTGGCGCTACCTCACCAGCCCCCGCTACGAGCAAAGCTTCTGGGTGGCCGCCCTCGACCACGCCTTCGACGCCCCTGGCGCAACCCCACCAGATCGACGTCTGGCGGTCGAACACCGACTCATCTTGCTGCACATACTCAGAAACCGCATCTCACACTGTGAGCCCATCATCCACCCAATCCGATACACGCCTCGGGCCTCCAAGACCCTCGACCAACTCTACTCTGCTGCCATCGAACTCGTCTCCTATGTTTCCCCAATCGCCGTCCCATGGCTCGAGCACCAAACCCGAACCCTCCCCCAACTTCTCAACAACCGGCCCGCGTCCGCAACCACGCCGCCGCCTTAAGTTCAGAGGGTCCCTCGCTCATTCAGTCCCGTTACGAAGTGCCGGGCCGGAGCGCTCAAAGCCCGGACACCCTTTACAGATGCTAAACACAGGCCAGGGCGAGCAACCGCTGGGCGTCCTGGCAACCTCGCAGGACGCAGCGACTTACCAGAGACCCGCCGACCGTGCAACCAACTGAAAGTCGACCAGTCACTTTTGTGACGATTGGGGTCCTGAAACCCTCTTTCTCTTGCCTACCAGGATACCGACGGAACTCAGTAGTCCACCCGCCAGAGAACCAGACCGTGGGGGGGAGCGGCGCCGCGAGCGGCATTGCGGTTCCGCGCGGCGATTACCTTCGGGGTGTCGTCGGGATGCAGACGACCCTTGCCTACCTCCACGCAGTATGCGGTGATGGACCGCACCATCTGATGGCAGAAGGCCTTTCCGGCGATCTCGAGCCTTACCACCCCGCGCGGCCGGACCGACCACTCCGCCGAAACAACGGTGCGGATCGTAGAGCGACCCTCCGCCCGGCGGCAGAAGGAGGCGAAGTCGTGCTCGCCTTCCAGGAACTGCACGGCGCGATTCATTGCCGCCACGTTCAGTGGAGCCTTGACGTGCCAGACGATATTCCGGCGTAGAGGATCCGGGAACGGACGGTTCAGGATGCGGTAGCGGTATGTGCGCCGGAGGGCGTCGAAACGGGCTGAGAAACCTGTAGGCGCCGGTTGGCATCTGTACACCACCAACTCAGGACCCAGCAGGGCGGTGAGAGACCTCGCCAAGCGATCGCCGTCCACCTTGAGTTCCGTCTCGAAAGACACCACTTGGTGGCGGGCATGCACTCCGGCGTCGGTACGTCCCGCCACCTCGGTTGTTACCGGCTCGAGGATACGGACGAGGGCTGCCTCGAGGTCGCCCTGCACGGTGCGCACGTCACGCTGGCGTGCGTAGCCATGAAACCCGCGGCCGTCATATGACAGATCAAGGCGATAGGTGTACATCCGAAGAAGCCTCGGTCAGAGTCCGCCTAGGAGAATGGTTCCTAGATACCAACCGAGGACACCGATCCCCGCAGTCAGCCCGTTTTCGGGATGGCCGAGGCCGTATTGGACCCTGGCTACGACCCGGAGAGCGAGGAAAAACCACCAAACCGAAGCGAGGAGCGTCAGCCACGTTATCCAGGCTGAAGGGAGCCAGGGATTCAGCGCCAGCGGGACAAACGCCACATAGGCGAAGCCCACCAGCCGGAAGGTGACCTGCGCCGACCCGTAGGAACGATACAGGTGGACCGCCCCCGCCCATACCGCCATCGCCACCAAGCCCGCCAGCATGATCGCCCGGATAGAGTCTCCCAGGAGGCCCACCAGCGAACCCTGTCCCAAGCCGGGCAGCAGACCGACTACAGCTATAACTACTACCGCGGTTCCGGTGGCGTAGTCGTCGCCCAACAAGGATGTATAGAAGGAGCGGTCCAGACGGCCTGCCCGAACCAGTTTATTGAACACCGGCAACCCCTGGAACTGTTGCGAATACCCTCAGGCTACCAGCCGACTTATAACTTGCTTACGTACCCTGAGCATCAGGTCATCTGTCCGGGTCGACGATAGGTGGTCTCATGTAAGCGTGGCACAAGGCGAGGCTGATTCCCCGCCGGAAATCAGATCGTCGGGGGAATGATTTGATAGCCCATGGATCGGAGTTGTTGGACGGCTGCTTCAGCGTGCTCACGCACGGTGGCGCGGGCCTGTACCTGTTCCCATACGGCAAAGGACTTCTGTACTATTTCTTCCCAGCCATCCTGCCAATCTACGTATATCTTCTCGCCATTCAGAAACCTCAAGAACTCTTCGACCGTCGGCCTGAAACGTCGTCCCCCGACAGGAAAATGCAACTCGGATAGCCTCGGCAGGGCTACCCCGGCAGTTCCATAAATCCATCCGAACTCCAAGGACTCAGCATGCAAATGCACATGAGACGGGGGCTTGTTGTAAGCCTCCCGGTCGTACTCGACTCGGAACACCGGACGTCGATTCCTCTTTGGATCGGGTTGAACCCATAAGCCGTAGGTTGAATGCTGAACGGCGAGGTGTTCTTCTGCATCGTCGAGAGAAACGCGGAACTCGATCTTCAACGTCAGGGGAGCGCGGCCCGAATCGCAGGATCGTGGGAGCTGAATCAGGCTGAACCCCGCGGCGTCCGGACGGAACGGTCTTGGTCCGATACGTAGCTGTTGCGCTGTCTTCGCGTCGACCACCTCGAACGCAGGCGCACCTGATATGCAACCCTGAATCAGATCCGTCAGACGGCGGGCAAACCGCTCGGCTTCGGCTTGGAGGCCTTCGCTCACGCCGTCACAGGAAGATCATCCTCGGTGAGGACATCCCCCCAGATCAACCACATGTCCCGCAACGTAGGCTCGTCCAGTCTATCGGCCTTGCCCAATTCGTAGAATCTGCGCAGGTCGAGGCCCACATCGTTGGCGGCTCTCTCAAGCATCGCGACGATCTGCTCCCTAGGAACGGTAGTAACCATGTGCCGCCCTTTCCTTCCTGAACTGCTACCTAACCACCCGATAATATCTGAGAGCTATGACAAATCCCGCTCCATGAGGGGACCAACTCCCAGTGGTTGAGCCTGGATGCACCGGTTGGTTTTCTGGCAGTGGTCACCGCCCGACTACCGGCGCCGGAAACACGGGACCGCGAAAAACATCCCTCCCGGTCTGGTTGACTCACGTCTATTGGGTCCCACCCCCGACCGCCGCCTCCTCGGCGTCGAAGCGCGTCCCGCCATACCCCGAATCGGGGTTGGTACGTTCAAACATGGATGCCGGCCCCGGCCCGTCCGGTACCTAAAACGGGCCGCTTGGCGTTTTACGGTTACCTACCAGTATGCAACACGGGTAGGACATAAAACTGTCAGCCCACCGCAACTACGGCCCACAACGACAAAGGAACGAAGAGGCTGGACAGCTATACCAGCTCGATGACCGCCATTTCGGCGTTGTCGCCGCGGCGGGGACCCAGCTTGACGATCCGGGTATAGCCGCCGGGTCGCCGCCGGTACCGGGGAGCCACCTCATCGAACAGTTTGGTCACCACCTCGAGATCGGTCAGGTGCCTGAGGACCAGCCGACGGGAATGGAGGTCGCCGCGCCGCGCCTTGGTGATGAGTTTCTCCACATAGGGACGGAGGATCTTGGCCTTGGTGAGGGTGGTGGTGATCTGCTCATCCCATATGAGGGACTGCGCCAGGTTGGCCAAGATGGCCTTCTGGTGGGATGGGCTGCCCCCCAGCCGCTTGCCTTTAACCGGTCTCGGCATCAGGCGCCGTTCCCTGATCGAGCCGAGGAAATGGCAAGTCCCAGCTCGTCGAGCTTCGCTACCACTTCCTCAAGGCTTTTCTGCCCGAAGTTGGTGATATCAAGCAGATCTTCCCTGGTCTTCAACACCAGATCTCCCACCGTGTCGATCTGGGCCCTCCGTAGGCAGTTTCGGGGGCGTTCGGAAAGGTCCAACGCCTCGATCGGTAGGTCGAGGTCCTGTGTTTCGGATTCCTCGACTATCAGATCGCCGAGTTCCAAGCCAACACCTTCTCCGAGATCGGCGAACAGTCCGAGCAACTCCCGTAAGGTCTTGCCGGCCGACGACAACGCCTCGCCCGGGGTGAGGGAACCATCCGTCTCCACATCCAGCACCAAGCGGTCGAAGTTGGTCATCTGGCCTACCTGGGTGTTCTCCACCCGATAGGCGACGTTGCGAACCGGTGAGAAGATAGAGTCGATCGGTATAGTGCCTATCGGATCGCTGCGGTCGTTCTTCCTGGCGGTCTGATAACCAACCCCCTGCTCCACGAGCATCTCCATCTCCAGATGCGCATCGTCCGACAGGGTGGCGATCTTGAGGTCCTTGTTAATCACCTCCACCCCGCTGGGGAGGGTCAGATCAGCGCCGGTGGCCACTCCGGGGCCGGTTGCGTCAAGACGAACAGTGCGTGGCTCCGGGTCCTCCATCGTCAAGACCAGACCCTTCAGGTTGAGGATGATATCCACCACGTCCTCTTTCACTCCGGGCACGGTAGTGAACTGGTGGTAACTGCCTTCGATCCTGATCGAAGACACCGCAGCGCCCGGAATCCGTGAGAGGAGCGTCCGCCTGAGGGTGTTTCCGAGGGTGTATCCGAAACCCGGCTCCAGCGGTTCGGCCGTAAAACGCGATCGGTTAGGGCCTAGCTCTTCGTGATCGATTTGTGGACGCTGAACGATCAAGGCTTGCAAGTTCTCTACCTCCCGGCCTTACGGGCCTACGATTGGTTATTGGCTGGGCGTCTGATAGTCATAATCCGGATGCTCTTAAACCTGTCTCAGAACGCCGACTATCTGGAATACAACTCGACGACCAACTGCTCCCGGACCGCGGTGTCGATCTGCGCTCGTGTGGGTACATCGCGCACTACGACCCGCCGCTCGTCAGCGTCGACATCCAGCCACTCCGGAATCCTGCGATCTCCGGCGGTGTCGATGGCGTGACGGATAACGATGGCGTCACGGGAACGGGGCTTGACCGTTACCTCATCCTCGGCCCGGACTCGATACGAAGGTATATCCACCTTTCGATTGTTGACCCGGAAGTGCCCATGGTTTACCAGCTGCCGAGCCTGCGGTCGGGTTCTGGCGAGTCCGGAACGGTAGACCACGTTGTCGAGTCGACACTCGAGAATCTGGAGCAGGTTGTCGCCGGTGATCCCTCGACGGCGGGCGGCCTCCCGGTAATAGATACGGAACTGCCGCTCCAGAACCCCGTATATCTGGCGGATCTTCTGCTTTTCCCGAAGCTGATGCAGGTAATCGGAATCGCTACTCCGCCTACCACGGCGCCTGCCGTGTTCGCCGGGCGGGTACGGACGGCGGTCGTAGTATTTGGCTTTGTTAGGATCAAGCAACTGCCCGAGGCGTCGGCTCTTCTTCGTACGCGGACCCAGGTAACGAGCCACCGTTCACCCTCTCCTGTGTTTCTTGGGGCGGCATCCGTTGTGGGCCATCGGAGTCACATCCCTGATGCCCGCAACTTCTATGCCCATATTCTGAAGCGTCCGGATTGCGGTGTCCTTTCCCGCCCCGTTGCCGCTGACGATCACGTCGAGTTTGCGGATGCCGTGCTCGCCGGCCCTTCGGGAGGCTTCCTCCGCCGCTACCTGCGCCGCGTACGGAGTCGACTTGCGGGAACCCTTGAAGCCCACCGATCCGCCCGAGGTCCATACGATGGTATTGCCGTTGACGTCGGTGATGTTGATGATGGTGTTGTTAAAGCTCGCCTTGATGTGGGCCTGACCGAACGCGATGTTCTTACGTTCCCGACGCCTGACGCGCTTGCTCTGCTGTTTCCTAGCCAACTTTCCCTCCGGACTCCCGGTTCCAGCCGATCACCGTCACTCCAACCCTTCGGGGACCGGGCTGATGTGCGGTCACTTCTTGACTTTCTTCTTGCCGGCGATTGCGACCCGGCGGCCTTTTCGGGTGCGGGCGTTGGTATGGGTGCGCTGGCCGCGCACCGGAAGGCCTCGCCGATGACGCAATCCCTGGTAACAGCCGATTTCCATCTTGCGCTTGATGTCCTGGGCGACAGCCCTACGCCGGTCGCCCTCCACCCGCAGGTTGGACTGGATGTAGGTGCGGATTCGGATCACCTCGTTATCCGTAAGGCTGTGCACGCGGGTATCGGGGTCGATCCCTAGCTCGCGACACATCCGGGAAGCGGTAGTCCCTCCGATACCGTAGATATAGGTGAGACCTATTTCGAGCCGTTTCTGCCTTGGGAGGTCTACTCCGGAAATACGCGCCATGACTGGTCCTTTATCCTTGTCGCTGCTTATGCCGCTTGTTCGAACACACGACCCAGACACGCCGACGGCGCCGAATCAGCCGGCAGTTGTCACACATTTTCTTGGCGGCAGGCCGTACCTTCATCGTTAACCCCTCGAACATCTGAACCTTGACGACCGACCCTGAGGTCCGCGTCTTTCCGCATGGGCATCCCTGTGTAACGGGAGGAGAACATGCGAAAACACCCGGCCAACGGTCGGCAGGCGAGTTTAAACCGACGGACGGGCGGTTAGCAAGTCGCTGACCGTAAAGACTACCGGCCCGCCCGCGGTGAGGGCAACCGTATGTTCGAAATGGGCCGACCGTTTGCCGTCGTTGGTCACAACCGTCCATCCGTCCGCCTTGGTATGGTTCTTCTCCGTTCCCACGTTGAACATGGGCTCGATGCATATAGCCATACCTTTCCGGAGCCGGACGCCTCGCC
This sequence comes from uncultured Acidimicrobiia bacterium, assembly GCA_964516495.1. GTDB lineage: Bacteria > Actinomycetota > Acidimicrobiia > Spongiisociales > Spongiisociaceae > JAPPFW01. The sequence goes on from CAZEZF010000041.1 coordinate 14,513, forward strand.
CCGGGGGACCATGGTTGGGAATCTGCGGCGCTTCATGCATGGCCCGGCCGATGCCGTGCCCGACGTAATCCTGCACCACTCCGTAACCGTGGGGCGCCGCCACCTCCGCCACCGCGTTACCGACGTCGCCTACCCGGGCGCCGACCTTGACCTGGTCGATCCCCGCCCAAAGAGCGCGACGGGTTACCTCCAGCAGCCGGGCGGACTCCTCGTCGATCGCACCGATCCCCACCGTGAGGGCGGCGTCACCGTGGTAGCCCTTATAGATGGCGCCGGCGTCGACGGAGAGGATGTCTCCGTTACGAAGACGGTAGTTACCGGGAATGCCATGGACGATCACCTCGTTGGGCGAGGTGCAGATGTGGGCCGGGAAACCCCGATAGCCGAGGAAGGACGGCTTGCAACCTCTGGAACGGATTACCGCCGCCGCCACCGCGTCGAGGTGCTTGAGGGTGACGCCCACCCGAGCTTCCTTGACCACCGCTTCGTGAACAGCCGCTACGCAGGCGCCCGCTACCGCCATCTTCTTGAACTCGCGCTCGTTCTTGATTGTGATCATGGCTGCCGTTCAGCTGTCACGCCCGGGGAGGCGGGCCAGCGCCTCGATGATCCGCTCCGTTATGGCTTCTATCTCCCCGACACCGTCAACCCGGACCAGGATTCCTCTCTTTCGATAGAACCTGACGAGAGGCGCGGTCTCCCGGTTGTAGACAGCCAGACGGTTCCTTACCGACGGCTCTGTATCGTCGGAGCGGCCCCGACTCAGCAACCGTTCCACCAGAACCTCGTCGGGCGCCTCGAGAACCAACGCAGCTTCAAGAGTCGCGCCGCCTATGGCTGCGTCAAGGGCTTCGGCTTGTGGCAAGGTGCGCGGGAATCCGTCGAGGATGTACCCGTTGACGGCGTCCGGCAGCGCGAGACGATCCAGCAGCATCTCGGTGGTAAGGCTGTCCGGGACCAGGTCACCCCGCTCGATAATCTCCTTGACGCGGCGGCCCAGTTCGGTGCCCTCGGACATGTGGCGTCGGAACATCTCCCCCGTAGAGATGTGAGCCGTTCCCAGCACGCTCGCGGCGCGGACGGCTTGGGTGCCCTTGCCGACTCCCGGAGGTCCCAGAAAAAGGGTCTTCATACGGTCATGCCCGCCTGGCGGACGGAACGGTCGACGGCTTCGGTCACGTCAGGAAACCCTCGTAGTTCCTCATGGTGAGCTGGCTTTCCACCTGCTTCATCGTCTCTAGGGCGACCCCTACCACGATAAGGATCGACACTCCCGAAAACCCGACGGGGATGGCCCAGACGGCCGAGGCGATAGCGGGCAGGATCGAGATCATTCCGAGGAAGATAGACCCGGGCAAGGTGATCCGGTTGAGAATCCGCTCCAGGTAGCGGGCGGTCTGGTAGCCGGGCCGCTGTCCGGGTATGAAACCCCCTTGGCGCTGGATCATTTCGGATTGCCTGTTCGGGTCGAACTGGATGGCCGTGTAGAAGTAGGTGAAGAAGACGATCAGGAAGAAGAGCACCACGATGTAGATCCAGCTGGTGGCGCCGCTGGCGTATCCGGACGGGGCCAGGTGGACGTTTATGAAGTCCCGCACCGAGGAGAAGAAGCCCTCGGTGGAGGGGATCGAAGTGGAGATCAGCACCGGGAAGAACAGGATGGAGGTGGCGAAGATGACGGGAATGACACCCGCCATGTTGATTTTCAGCGGTATGTATGTGCTCTGTCCACCCATCACCCGACGACCCCGGATTCTCTTGGCGAACTGGATCGGGATGCGCCGCTGGCCCTGCTCGACATAGATGATGCCGATGATCATCAACACGAACAGAAGGATGATGAACACAAAGATCGCCGACCGGCCGGCGGGCACGGTGAACTGCCAGATGAGGGAGAACTGGCTCGGGAGGGCGGCCAGGATGCTGATGAAGATGAGGAGGGACATCCCGTTACCGATCCCTCGTTGAGTGATCAACTCGCCCAACCACATGACGAAGGCCGTTCCGGCGGTCATCGTGACAACCATCAACACCACCCGTGTGGGGGTGTAGTCGTCGATCAGCACCACTCCACCCGTGAAGCTGCTGCCTCGGCTGAATAGATAGGTGATACCGGTCGACTGGAGCAGGGCTAATACTACGGTGACGATCCGGGTCCATTTGGTAATGACGGCCCGTCCTGTTTCGCCCTCGTCCTGGAGCTTCTGGAGCCGAGGGATCACAACCGACAGGAGCTGCATGATGATGCTGGCCGTGATATAGGGAAGGATGCCCAGACTGAACACGGAGAGGTTCTCCAATGCGTTACCAGAGAAGAGGTTGAGCAACCCGAAGGCGCCACCCTGTCGCTGTCCCGCCAAGGCGTCGATGCGCGACAACTCGATTCCGGGAACGGGAACGGCGGCGCCCAAGCGATAGATTGCGAATATGCCTAGCGTGAACAGGATCTTGCCCCGGAGGTCGGGGATCTTGAACATGTAACGGTATACGTTGAGCATTCGGTGTAGACCTCTTCTACCTTCCTCCGACGCCCGAACCGGTCATGTCTTCATTCCATAACGACACACGACCCTCCGGCGCCTTCGATCTTTTCGCGAGCCGATCCGCTGAAAGCGTGCGCCTCCACCGTCAAGGCTTTGTCCAGCTCCCCTTGCCCGAGCACTTTGACCTTCCCCCGCTTGCGTACCAGGCCTCTCTCCCTCAGCCGGGCGAGAGAGACCCGCTCGCCTGCCTGGAAGTGGGTGAGTCGCTCCACGTTCACCACCGTGAACTCTTCCCTCCGGTAGGGTTTGAACCCGGGTAGGTGGGGAATACGCACCTGGAGAGGCGTCTGACCTCCCTCGAAGCCCGGACGGGGATTCCGGCGGGCTTTCAGGCCCTTGGTACCGCGGCCTGCGGTCTTGCCGCGCCGTCCGGATTCACCCCGCCCGACCCGGGTTCGTTTCCGCCTAGACCCGTCGGCGGGCCGCAGGTGATGAAGTTTGAGTTGGTTCTTCTTGGTGGCCACGGTCGGCTTCCCTTCCCCGATAGCCTTCGTCGTCTTGTCTTGGTCCGACCGTCGGCCGGGTGTTTCGTAAACGGAAGCAACCCGTCGGCGGGTTTGCCCCTGCCTTCCGGACGCTTCCATGTTGTAGTACTTTGTCGTCACCGGATAAAAGCGGCTTCAGATCTTCTCCACCTCGACAAGGTGGCGGACCCGATGCACCATACCGCGCATGTCCGGCGTGTCGGCATGGACCACCGACGAGTTGATCCGCCGCAGGCCCAGGCTACGAACCGTAGCCCTCGCCTTCGGCTTCTCGCCTATCAGGCTCCTTCGTAGAGTGATCCGGATTCTGGATTCTGCCATCCCAAGCGTCCTCAATCGTTCGACGCCCTCACCATTTCGGTGGAGCGGTAGGCTGCCAGCAGACCCGGGGGGGTTACGTCTTCGGGTAGTTTTCCCCTTGCCCGGGCTACATCCTCCGGACGCCGCTGCGCTTTCAGGCCCTCGATAGTAGCCCTGGCGACGTTGAGCGGGGTAGGGGAACCCAAGGACTTGGTAAGGACATCGTTCACCCCTGCCGCCTCGAGCACCTGCCGAGCGGCGCCGCCGGCTATCACTCCGGTACCGGGAGACGCAGGTTTGAGGAGGACCCTGGAGGCGCCGTGGCGTCCGATGACCCGGTGGATAACGGTTGTGCCGGCCATAGGAACCGTGAACATCGACTTGCGGGCCGCCTCGATGGCCTTCTGAATAGCTGCCGGAACCTCCTTGGCCTTGCCGTAGCCGACCCCCACTCGCCCGGCGCCGTCACCGAGGGCTACCAGCGCGGTGAACGAGAATCGGCGTCCGCCCTTGCTGACCTTCGAAACACGGTTTATCTCGATTACCCGCTCGTCGTATTGCGGTCCGGGATCTACCCCGGGCCGGCGTCTGCGTGTCCTAGAAGTCAAGTCCCGCCTCCCTTGCCGCTTCGGCCAGCGCCCGGACCCGCCCTCGGTAAGGATGACCGCCCCGGTCGAACAGCACGCTGGTCACCCCGGCGCCGGCGGCGCGGGAAGCAACCAAGGTACCTACCTCGGCGGCGGTGGATGTGGTCAGGGTTCTGGAACGGAGCGCTTTTTCCTGAGATGAGGCCGCGGCCAGGGTGTGGCCGGCGACATCGTCGATGATCTGAGCGTAGATATAGCGGTTGCTGCGGAAAACGGCCAGACGAGGGCGCGCAGACGTGCCCTTGACTCGTTTCCTTACCCGCCGGTGGCGTCGGAGGCGTCCTTTGGAACGAGCTTCTCTCACTGTATCGCACCCCCGGTTGTCTTACCGCTCTTACGCTGGACGTGTTCGTCCTCGTACCTGATTCCCTTGCCCTTGTAGGGTTCCGGGGGGCGGATCCTGCGGATTACCGCCGCCGTCTGACCTACCAGTTCCTTGTCGATCCCGCTCACCACGATGGTGGTGGCGTCCGGAACCTGGAGAACGATGCCTTCAGGAGGCGACACATCGACGGTATGGCTGAAGCCCACCTGTAATTCCAGTGCCTTACCCCTTGGTATAGCCCGATACCCCACGCCCACGATCTTCAAGGTCTTGCTGTACCCTTTCGAGACGCCGATAACCATGTTGTTGACCAGAGCCCGGGCCAGGCCGTGGTAGGCCTTGGCGCGTCGCTCCTCCCTCCGGCGGGTAATGACGCAGTTACCGTCGGTCACCTTTACCTGCACCAGGTTATCGAAGGTCCGGTGCAATGAACCCTTGGGGCCCTCCACCATTACGTCGGGTCCGGTCACTTCCACCTTCACCCCGTCGGGTATGGGCACCGGGATTTTTCCGATCCGGCTCATCGGTTACCAGACCTCACACAGCAGCTCGCCGCCGAGCCGCCTCTTGCGGGCTTCCCGATCGGGTAGCAGCCCCTGGGAGGTTGATACGATCACCGTTCCCAGGCCTCCTTGCGAGCGGGGAATGTCGTCAGCGCCCCGATACACCCGACGGCCGGGACGGGACACGCGACGCAAACCTTTGATCACCCGATCCCGGTTGTGCTTACCCCGGAACTTGAGGCGAATGGTCAATTCGGTTCCCCGAACCGCTTCACCTACGTCGTAACCCTCTACATAGCCTTCCGAGGCGAGCACCCGGGCGACCTGCTCCTTGAGCTTGGATGACGGCATGGAAACCGTGGCGTGTTGGGCCAGGTTGGCGTTGCGGATCCGGGTCAGCATATCGGCGATGGGGTCGGTCATCATGAGGCGTTCACCACGAGGCTTTCATTACGCCGGGAAGTTCACCCCGGTGCGCCAACTCCCGCACCGCGATACGGGACATTCCGAAGCGACGCAGGTACCCCCGGGGCCTTCCGGTGATTCCGCACCGGTTCCTCACCCGGGTCGGGCTGGCGTCCCGCGGCATCTTGGCCAGAGCGGCGTACGCCTGCCGTTTTGCGTCGAGGTCCGTATCCGGATCCTTGATTACGCTGAGCAGTTCCGCCCTCCGCTCACGGTAACGCTCCACGATCTCGGCTCTCCGCTTGTTCTTGGCAATCATCGATTTCTTGGCCATCAGTTTCGCCTCATATCTCAGTAGTACAGGGACGCCGTCCGCCGGAAGGGAAAACCGAAGGCTTCCAGGAATACCCGTGCCCCCCGGTCGTCGACGCTGGTAGTACATATCGTTATGTCCATCCCTCGAATGGCCGTGACCCGGTCGTAGTCGATCTCGGGGAACACCAGCTGCTCGGTTATCCCGAAGCTGTAGTTGCCCCGACCGTCGAAAGAGGTCGGGTTGAGGCCTCGAAAGTCCCGCACTCGGGGGATGGCTACAGTAATCAGCCGATCAAGGAACTCCCAGGCGCGGTCACCGCGTAGCGTCACGGAACAACCCACCGGATTACCCGCCCGCACCTTGAAACCGGCTATCGAACGGCGCGCCCGGTTGAGGCGCGGCTGCTGGCCGGTGATCGTAGCCAGATCCTCCATCGCCCCGTTGATCTGTTTGGCGTCGCCTACCGCTTCGCCGACACCCATGTTCACCACGATCTTCTCGAGTCCGGGCGCCTGCATGGGGTTGCCGAGTCCGAGTTCCTGCATGATCTCGGCAAACACCGCCTCACGATAGCGGCGCTTCAGCCGGGGCATCCTCGCCGGCGACGACTTGCCTCGACTGTTTGCTTCTCGGCTCATACCTCACCACCGCACTTCACGCACCGCCGGAACTTCTGGCCGGAATCGCTGAAACCGGCTCGCACCCTCACCGGACCGCAATCCTCGCACACCAGCATCACGTTGGACGCATGGATGGGCAGATCCTTGTCCACGATTCCGCCCTGCATCGTGCGACCCTGTGCCCGCTGATGGCGCTGGGCCGTGTTCACGTTCTCGACTATTACCGTGCCCCGGTCGACAAGCACCCGGGCCACCCGTGACTCACGACCCCGGTCCTTGCCCGAGATCACCATCACCTTGTCGCCTGCGCGGATGGCCATCAGATCACCTCCGGCGCCAGCGACACGATTCTCATAAACCGCCGCTCGCGCAGTTCCCGGGCGACTGGTCCGAAGATGCGCGTACCGCGTGGTAGTTGGTTGTCGTTGATGACCACGCAGGCATTGTCGTCGAAGCGGATATACGTACCGTCATGCCGGCGCTGCTCCTTGGCGGTACGGACCACCACCGCCTTCACCACCTCGCCCTTCTTCAGGTTACCCCCCGGGGTCGCCTGCTTCACTGTGGCCACTATGATGTCGCCGATCCGGGCGTAGCGACGGCGTGAGCCTCCCAGCACCCGAATACAGAGCACTTCCCGGGCGCCGCTGTTGTCCGCCACCTTCAGGCGGGACTCCTGCTGGATCATCTGGCCTTCTCCAATACCTCGACCAGACGCCACCGCTTGGTCTTCGACAGGGGTCTGGTCTCCATGATCAGGACGCGATCACCGGCCCGCGCCTCGTCGGTGGCGTCGTGTACATGGACCTTCTTGGCGGTACGAACGATCTTGCCGTATCTGGGGTGGCGGGCGGTGCGCTCTATCTTGACCGTGACGGTCCTGCTTCGACCGGCCGAGGTGACCACGCCCACCCGGCTCTTGCGTCGGGTTCTATCAGGCGCCATTTCCCACCTCTACGGCGTCCCCGTCCAGGTAAGCCTCATGCATGACGGTCTTGATGCGGGCGATGCGGCGGCGCAGGCTGCCGAGGCCTGCCGTGTCGTCGGACTGACTAACCCGGAGCTGGAAGCGGAGATTGAACTCCTCCTGCTTGGTTTCATCGAGCAGATCCACCAACTCGCCGGGCGTCAACTCGCGCATCTCGGAAGCCTTCATCGGTCAAGTCCCCTCCGGGAGGCGGCGTTGTCCCGTTTTTCTGTCATAGCGGCTCCCTCGTCACAAACCTGGTTTTTATCGGCAACTTGTGTCCCGCCTTACGCATGGCCTCCTTGGCCACATCTTCGGGCACTCCCGACAACTCCATCATCACACGGCCCGGCTTGACCACGGCTACCCAGTATTCAGGGTTGCCCTTGCCGGAACCCATCCGCGTCTCGGCGGGCTTGGCGGTCATGGGTTTGTCGGGGAAGATATTGATCCACATCTTTCCGCCGCGGCGCACCGTCCGGGTGATAGCCACCCGAGCCGCCTCGATCTGGCGGGCGGTGACGTGTCCCGGCTCCAGAGCCTGGATACCGTATTCGCCGAAGGTCACCTTCTTCCCTCCCTTGGCGTAGCCGCGCATGCGGCCCCGATGCACCTTCCGGTACTTGGTGCGCTTCGGCATCAACATGTCATCTACCTCGGCCTCCTCGGGGACTTCGCCCGCGAGAAGGAGGCTGCTTGGCCTGGGGCTGACCCCGTCTGGTTGGTTGCTGCCTCCCCGCAGAAGGTTTCCTACCGGCTCGGGGCGGTCGATCACCGCCTTCACGCTTTCCGGGACCGGAGGGAGGAGGGGAGTCGGAACGGCGTGTGTCGTACCCGGGTTTCGTTTCCCGCTCCCGCACCTTCTTGCCGCCGCCCGCCTCGATGATCCGTTTGCCGCCGCCTGCCTCGATCACCCGCCTTCCCCGGGGGCCGCCGGCGCGTTGTTCGGCTCGACTCTTGGCGGGGGTTACCCGGCCGGCGGGACGACCGGCCGCCAACGCAGCCTCGGCCGCGATCTTCTCACGGGTCGTCTTGAGGGAAGCGACCACATCACCCTTGTATACCCACACCTTCACGCCGATGGCGCCGACCGTGGTAGCCGCCTCCGCGGTCCCGTAGTCGACATCGGCCCGAAGAGTGTGTAGCGGGACGCGACCCTCCCGATACCACTCGCGGCGGCTCATATCGGCCCCGCCCAGACGACCTGAACACTCCACCCGGACCCCTTCGGCGCCGGCCTTGAGGGCGGTCTGGATGGTGCGACGCATAGCCCGCCGGAACGCCACCCGGTTCTCTATCTGATCTGCGACGCCCCGGGCGAGTAACTGGGCGTCGGTCTCGGGGTCCTTAACCTCGATTATGTTGAGCTTGACCCTCCGTCCGGTGAGTTTGTCGAGCCCTGAGCGGATCCGCTCCGCTTCGCTGCCCTTACGGCCGATAACGGCGCCCGGACGCGCCGTGTGGACGTCGACCTGAAGGCGCTCTCTCGTTCGTTCGATGTCAACCCGGGACACCGCTCCGCGCTTCAGCTCCCGCCGCAGGTAATCCCGGATCCTGAAGTCTTCGTTCGCAAAGACCGTGTACTCCTTGTCGGAATACCAACGGGCTTTCCAATCGGTGACGATCCCTAGTCGAAACCCGTACGGATGTGTCTTCTGGCCCATCAGCCTGTCCCTTCGCGTCCATCGGCAACGACGATCGTTATATGACAGGTGCGCTTCCGTATGCGCGTCGCCCGACCTCTCGCCCGAGCGCGGAAACGTTTGATGGTCGGGCCTTCGTCCGCGTACGCCTCGACCAGTGTTACTTCACCTGCCAGGTGATCCAGATCTTCGCCCAGATCGAACTTGGAGTTCAAGTTGGCCACCGCGGAGCGTAGGCATTTGAGGATCGGTTCGGACGCGCGCCGATTGGAGAACTGGAGTGTCACGGTGGCGTCGGACGCCGACAGGCCTCTGACCTGGTCGAGCATCACCCGCACCTTGTAGGGCGACTGGTGGATGAAACGCGCATGGGCGGTTGCTTTCATTCCTGCACCCTCATGTTTCTACCGACCGCTCCCGGGCCCTCTTGGATCCGGAGTGGCCCCTGAATGTCCTGGTGGGGGCGAACTCACCCAGTTTGTGGTCCACCATCTGCTCGGTTATGTAGACGGGCACATGCTTGCGACCGTCATGTACCGCGATGGTGAGGCCCACCATCCCCGGCACGACCGTGCTGCGCCTGCTCCAGGTTCTGATCATCCTCTTCTCACCGGTACGGTTGTAGGCGTCCACCTTCTTCATAAGGTGCTCGTCCACGAAGGGGCCTTTCTTGCGGCTTCGCGCCATGGGTCTACCTCCGGCCTTTCTTGGTGCGACGACGCACGATGTCTTTGTTCGACGGCTTCTTGCGCTTGCGAGTGGCGCCTTCCGACTTTCCCCAGGGCGAGACCGGGTGTCGACCACCGGACGAGCGGCCTTCACCGCCGCCGAGCGGATGATCTACCGGGTTCATCGCCACCCCTCTGGTCTGGGGCCTGACACCCTTCCAGCGGTTACGGCCCGCCTTGCCGAGTTCCACCAACTCCGCCTCGCGGTTGCCTACCTGGCCGATGGTGGCTCGGCACTCGAGGGACACGTAACGCACCTCGCCCGACGGGAGTCGTAGAAGGGCTCGATTTCCTTCTTTCGACATGAGTTGAACGCCGATCCCGGCGGACCTGGCCATCTTCGCCCCGCCGCCGGGTCGTAGTTCGATGGCGTGGACGGTCGTTCCGGCGGGTATCTTCCGGAGCGGGAGAGCGTTGCCGGGTCGGATATCCGCGTCGGGACCGGATTCGAGTTCATCGCCGACCGAGACCCCTACCGGATGAAGAATGTAGCGTTTCTCGCCGTCGACATAGTGCAGCAAGGCCAACCGGGCGTTCCGATTCGGGTCATACTCGACGGCGGCTACGCGAGCCGGCACACCGTCCTTGTTGCGGCGAAAGTCAACGATGCGGTAACGACGCTTATGGCCGCCTCCCCTATGCCGCGAGGTTATGCGTCCATGGGAATTGCGACCAGAGGAACGTTTCTGCTTGGCGAGGAGAGACTTTTCGGGTTTCGATTTGGTGATGGTCGCGAAGTCCGAGACGGTTTGAAACCTTCTTCCGGGGGAGGTGGGTTTTCTCTTCCTTACAGCCATGATCGAACTCCCGTCCTCATACGCCGAATATCGGGACGGTATAGCCCAATGGGAGGGTTACCATCGCTCTTTTGGTATCTGCCCGCTTACCCATCGTCACCCTGGTGCGTTTGCGCTTCCCTTTGCGGTTGAGGGTATTGACGCTGAGAACCGGTACGTCGAAAAGGGTCTGCACGGCTCGTCCGATCTCCTCTTTACAGGCGTTGCCGTCGACCACGAAGGTGTAGGTGTTGGACCTCGCGATGAGGTCATAGGCCTTCTCCGATATCACCGGAAGCAGGATCACGTCACGCGGGTCCTTCATGCCGGATCTCCGACCAACCGGGGATCGTCGGCTGCTTCGTCCACCTTGACGAAGTCCGAGGAGGAGATGTCGTAAGGCCCGGGCGCCGTTTCGGTGGGCGTCCCGGTGACCTCCTCGAGGGCGGGGCGAGAAAACACGACAGTGTCGGAACGGAGCACTTCGTAAGTGGTCAGATGCCCCGGTCGGCCCACCGCCACCGTCGGGAGGTTGCGAAAGGAACGAGCCGCATTCACCTCTGACCTATCCAGAACCACCAGCGTCCTGCCGGTTACGGAAATGTCGTTGAGAAAGTCGTGGGCTCGCTTCGTCTTGGGAGACTCCCAGTAGAAATCGGTCACTACTTTGACCGCGCCTTCCCGAGCCCGGGCCGACAGTGCGCCGCGCAGGGCGAGCGCCCGCATCTTTCTGGGAGTACGTTGGCGGTAGTCACGAGGACTCGGACCGTGGATAACGCCTCCGCCGACCCAGAGGGGGGAACGGCTGGATCCGTGCCGGGCCCGGCCCGTGTGCTTCTGACGCCAAGGCTTTCGTCCGCCGCCTCTTACCTCGGCCCTCGTCTTCGTCTTGGCGGAACCGGACCTCGCCGCAGCCAGATGGGCAACCACCACCTGATGCATCACCTCTCGATTCGGCTCTACGCCGAACATCTCGGGGTCGAGCTTTACCGAACCGAGCGACCTGCCGAAGGCGTCGTAGAGCGGAGTTAGGAGATCAGCCATTCGATCCACCGTCCTTGACCGCCTCCCGAACGAACACCAGGCCGCCTTTGGGTCCCGGTACGGCGCCCTGGAGAACCAGTAGGTCGCGATCCGCATCGACACCGACCACCAGCAGGTTTAGAACGGTCGTCCGATCTCCTCCCATCCGGCCGGGGAGTTTGGTTCCCCGGAAGACTCGCGCCGGGGAAGCGCAGGCGCCGATAGCCCCGGGCGACCGATGAACCTTGTGGACACCGTGGCTGGCCCCCTGGCCTCGGAAGTTGTGACGCTTCATTACTCCCTGGAACCCTTTGCCCTTCGAGACTCCGGAAACGTCTGCCTTGCTTCCCGCCTCGAACAGGTCCCCGACCCGAAGTTCCTGACCCAGCTCGAAGCTATCCACCTCATCGAGGCGTACCTCCATCAGATGGCGCGAGGGCGGCACTCCCGCCTTGGCGAAATGTCCCGCCGTGGGTTTGTTCGCCTTGCGGGAGGGTAGTTCGCCATATGCGATCTGCACCGCGGTGTAGCCGTCATCCTCCATTGTCCTGATCTGGGTAACCCGGCACGGTCCGGCCTTGATCACCGTCACCGGGATAGCCCGGGCCGCCTCGTCGAAGATGCGGGTCATGCCGATCTTCTCACCCAGGATGGCCGCGAGGCTCATGTCTCGATCTCCACTTCAACTCCTGCCGGAAGGTCCAACCGCATCAATGACTCGATAGTGTTATGCGTCGGTCGCCGGATATCTATCAACCGCTTGTGTATCCGTAACTCGAAGTGCTCTCGAGAATCCTTATAAACGTGCGGCGACCGGATAACACAGTACCTGTGAATCCTCGTAGGAAGAGGGACCGGACCGTTCACTATTGCCTGGGTGCGTACTACTGTCTCAGCGATCTTGCGCGCCGACTCGTCCACCACCTGGTGGTCATAAGCCTTTAGCTTGATCCGGATTTTTTGTTCCTTCATTACACTTCCCGCTTGTTTTGGTGGGGGATCACAGAACCCGGACGGGGTTCACCTGATAAT
>CAZEZF010000042.1:0-26636 GCA_964516495.1 uncultured Acidimicrobiia bacterium
CCTGTCACTTGCCGTATGGCCTCCACGATCTTGTCGGTGGTCGGCTCTATGTGCTGTTCGAGGGGAGGGCTGAACGGCACCGGGACATCGGCGGTCGTCACCCTGGCCGGAGGGGCCACGAGGTCGCCGAACGAGTTCTCCGTCACCACCGCTATGATCTCGGCGGCGACGCCGCACCGGCGGTGACATTCGTCTACCGCCACCAAGCGTCCCGTCTTCGCGACGGACTCGAGTATGGTCTCCTCGTCGAGAGGTGAAAGGGTGCGGGGATCGACCACCTCCACATCGATACCTTCTTCGCTCAGGGTCTCAGCCGCCTCGAGGGCACGGAGCACCATCCAGGACGAGGCGAACACGGTAACGTCTCCTCCTAGGCGTTTGACGTCCGCCACCCCGAACGGGATGGCGAAGTCCTCATCGTCGGGAACGGGCCCGCGGGTGTCGAAAAGGCGTACATGGTCCACCCAGGCGGTGGGGTTGTCGGATTCGGCGGCGGTCTTGACCAGCCCCAAGACGTCCCTAGGCGTGGAGGGCGCCATGATCTCCAAACCCGGGGTGTTCCACAGCATCGCCTGCGGGCTGTGGGAGTGCTGGGCGGCGCCCCCACCGCGGATACCGTGATTGAAGTGGAAGATCATCGGCGCCTTCGTGACTCCCCCGGACATGTAGTGGATGTTGGCCGCCTCGTTCACGATCTGGGGGAAGGCCTGGAACATGAAGCTGGCGGTGGCGATGTCGACGATGGGTCTCAGCCCGGCCAGCGCCGCTCCTATCGCTGTCCCGACATACCCGACCTCGGCAATCGGAGGGTGATAAACCCGGCCTGGGTAGTCGGCGTGCAGTCGGGCCATGATCTCCCGGTGCTTGGTGAGGCCTAGAAAGTACAGGCCCATTAGGTGAACCCGTTCGTCGTTGGCCAACTGACGCCGTAACGACTCGACCAGCGCCTCGGCGTAGAGCATTTCGCGCATAAGAAACCCCTTTCCTAGGCGTAGACGGACTCGAGCGCGTCCGAAACGGGAGGATAAGGGCTGTCGAGGGCGAACCGGACGGCCCGCCTGATCCGGCCTTTGACCTGTTCGTCTATCGCCAACGCTTTTTCGGCGGTCAGCGCTCCGGCGGTCAGCAGTTCCCGAACGTAGCGGAGCAGCCCGTCCTGCTCGGCGTGCCACACCACATGGTCATCCGGAATGGTCGATGCATCCCAGGCGTAGGACAAATCGGTCGCGCCCGTGAGGAGTCGCGGCCAGAGTGGTCGGCTGCCCGGCCACCGGACGGTAAGGGCTTCGATGAAGGTGGGGCCGCCCCCGGCCCGCGCTCGCCTGACGGCTGTGGCCATCGCGTCATGGACCGCTCCGGTATCCGTACCGTCCACGGTGATGGTGGGCACCTTGAAAGCCGCCGCCAAGTCGGTCAGCGGCGCCGCGGCCATCGTGGAGGACGGGTATTCGTTGGCCTTCTGCCCGAGCGCCTCCAGGCTGTTGTTCTCACACAGGTAGATGACGGGGAGGGCTTCGAGCGAGGCGATGTTGATCGACTCGTGGAAGGTGCCTTCTTCAAGAGCCCCGTCGCCGAACAGGCACACGGACACCCGATCCTTCCCGAGCCGGGAGAAAGCGAACGCCGCGCCGGTCGCTAGCGGGGTGCAGCCTCCGGTGGCCGCCGAGGTGGTGGGGAAGCCGTGTTCAACCGAGGCGATATGGAGGGTGCCGCCCTTGCCGCGGTTGGTTCCGGTCTCCTTGCCCAGGATCTCGGCGAACATGGCAGCCGGATCGGTTCCCCTGGCCAGAAGGTGCCCATGGTTCCGGTGGGTCGTAAAACCTACATCTCCGGGCTCGAGTTGCGCCAGAGCCGCCACTCCGGTGGCCTCCTGCCCGATATACACATGGAAATGGCCGACGGCGTAGTCTTTAGCCAGTTCTATCAGGCCCTCCTCAAAACGACGGATGACCAGCATGCGGCGCAGGTAGTCACCGAGCCGTTCAGGTGGCAGGTCAGGAATCACGTACTTCCTCCCTTCTGTCCAGTACGATCCGGCGACACCGCGCCGAGCAGGTCGCGTACCGCCCTCACGATATCTCCGGGGCCGGGAACGAACGCATCTTCCAACTCCGGGGCCGCGCCCACCGGAGCGAACGGGGCGCCTACCCGGACGATCGGCGCATCCGCGTGAACGCCGGGCGCCGCTTGGAGTCGGGCCGCCACTTCCGCTCCCACGCCCCCGGTCACGACAGCTTCATGGGCAACCACCGCCCGGCCCGTCCGTCGAAGCGAAGTTATAACCGGCCCCATATCGAGCGGCGCCAACCGGCGTAGGTCGATCACCTCGCAATCGATTCCGTCCGCAGCCAGGGAATCCGCCGCCGTAAGGGCATGGTGAACCATCCTCGAATAGGTAACGATGGTCACGTCACCGCCCGGGCGCCGGACCAATGACCCGGAGGCGGGCTCGTCATTCGTGACCTCGCCCTTCATCCAGTAGAGGCCCCGATGCTCGACGAAGAGCACCGGGTTGTCGTCGGCGATGGACTCTTGGAGCAGGTTCCGGGCGTCACCGGGGAAGGCGGGGGCCACCACCTTGAGACCGGGCGTATGAACGAACCACGCCTCCAGGCTCTGGGAATGATGGGCGCCGAACCGCCCGCTCACCCCACCCTGCACCCGGACGGTGAGCGGGACCCGCAACAGGCCGCCGGTCATGAAGCCCAGCTTGGCGGCGTGGTTCACCAGCTGGTCCATCGCCAGGGTGACAAAGTCTGTGAACATGACCTCGACCACCGGACGCAAACCGGTTGCCGCCGCCCCGGTGGCCATGCCCATCACGGTCCCTTCGCTGATCGGAGTATCGAGGATCCGGGACTTTCCGAACTCGTCCGCCAAGCCCTTGGTGGCGCCGAAAGGACCGCCGTGCCGCACGTCCTCGCCGAGCACGATCACCGTGGGGTCGGATGACATGGAGGACCGCAAGCCCTGCCTAACGGCTTCGATATAGCGGACCGGGGCGGCCATCACACGTACACGTCGCCGGTCAGGTCCGTCGGGTCGGCATGAGGATCCGCCAATGCCTGTTCCGCCGCCTCGACGACCCGGGACCGGGCCGCCGCCTCGACCTCATCGAGCGTCCTCCTCGACGCCCCTCGCTCGGCCAGGTATCCGGAGAATCGGGCGACCGGATCCCTCCGCTTCCATTCATCCCGCTCCGACAGCGTCCGGTAGCGGGCGGGATCGCCTTCGTAGTGACCGCGCAGACGGTGGGTGAGTATCTCTATGAAGGACGGCCCCCTGCCGTTACGAGCGGCGTCGACCGCCTGCTCGACAGCCGCCCTGACCGCCAGCACGTCACCGCCGTCAACGGTCACCGCCGGGATGGAGTACACCGATGCGTAGTCGGCGAGGCGTTCCACCACGGTGTGGGCGGATAGGGGGGAGAACTCGACGTAACCGTTGTTCTCGCACACAAGGATCACCGGCAGCTTCCACAACGCGGCCAGGTTGAGGCTCTCGTGGAAGGGCCCGGTCTGGCCGGCCCCGTCACCGAAGAAGGCCACGGACACCCTGCCCTCGTGGCGGGTGACGCTGGTGAGGGCCGCGCCCAAAGCCAAAGGAATGTTTCCGGCCACCACCCCGGTGGCGGTTATGAAGCCCACCTCGGGCGCCGATATATGCATCGATCCGCCCTTGCCTTTGCAGTAACCGGTGGAACGTCCGGCGATCTCGGCCAGCAGCTTCCGGAGGTCCGCTCCCTTGGCGATGGCATGGGCGTGGGACCGGTGCGTCCCGAAAACATAATCACCGGGATCAAGAGCAACGCAGGTACCCACCGCCGATCCCTCTTGACCGATACCTAGGTGGATCAGCCCCGACACCCGACCGGCGGCGTACAGATCCGACACCTTCTCCTCGAAGGCCCGCACCAGCCACATCCGCTCCAGTATCTCCAGATCCGTCGCCCGGCTCTTGGCGGTCATGCGAAACGGATGGGTAAACCGGCAAATCGTTCTGGACGGCCCCGTTCCGTTACCCGTAGAAAGGCGCCCCTCGGTCTCCTGGTCGCGAGGTCGGCGGCGTCCACCCCGATAGCGCGAAGAGCGCCCGGAGCGACGCCTCTAATGGGTCCCACCCCCGACCGCCGCCTCCTGGGCTCGGAACGCGTCGCCCTATCCCCGGACGGGCGGGCTTCGAGCAAATGATCCTCATCCGATCCGGCCGGCCGGAACCGGACCGGAAGTGCTTGACAGTCAACCATCAGCATGCCACACGGGTATGACAGAAACAGCCCTCCCCGTGCTGTCGGCGCGGTTCGGGAAAAATCACGGCTTCGCCGGGGCATCCTCGGAGTTGCGGAGAAGGCTGGTCTGCACCCTATCGACGGTCATCGTCTCCATATCGATCGCCACCTTGTAAACCGCTCGGGCGTGTTCGGGCGTAATCCATTCGTTGATGACATCCTCGAGGACCTTCTCGGGATCGCGTTCGGTCGGGTCCCCCACCCCTCCCCCGCCCCCGCTGACCTTGCCCAGGATCTCCCCGGTCTTGATCTGCACCATACGGTGAGTGCGGGCCGGGATGATCTCGTCCCCCCGGCGGACATACATCCTCGACAATGGACCATCCTCACCGCCGACCGCTCCCGGTGGTTGGGTGAGGTCGCCGTCCGAGCTACCGGTGGCCACCCCCACGTCTCCTCCGACGTTCTCGACCTCCCAGAGCATCCCCGAACCGCCCCTCCAGCGACCGGCCCCCGACATGTCGGGAACGAAGTGGTAACGAACCGCCCGCCAAGGGAACCGTATCTCGATTTCCTCCACACTTCCGCGCTGGATCGAGCCCAGCCCGGACATCCCCATCGCCCCTTCGAACCCGTCGTAACCCCAGACGGCGCCCGAACCCCCGTCGGCGTCGGTGGTGGTCTGCACGTAGCGTTCACCGGTGCGGGGGTCGATACCGGCGATGTAATGACCGCGACGGCGTCCCCAACCGGCGATTGCCTTGTCGGGCATGGCCTTCGACAAGGCGTTCACCGTCGCCTCCAGCACCTGGGTCCCCACGTTTACGGGCGACCCGCCGACGGTCGCCGGATACTGGGCGTTGCAGACCGAACCCTCGGGAGCTATCACGGTGATCGGGCGCATGCTGCCCTCGTTATGGAACTCCGAGTAGGCGGGATCGAAGTAGAGGAAACTGCCCGCCACCGCCCGGCTGTAGGTGGATGAGTAGACACAATTCACGAAGCCCCTTCGCTGGTCGTCGCTCTCCGAGAAGTCCAGGATGAGTTCGTCACCCTTTATGGTGGCTGCGCAGCGTACCCATACCTGCTCGTCGAGGACCGTGCCGTCGTCATCGGTGGCCGACTCGCCGTAGTAGGTCCCGTCGGGTACCTCGGCGAGCTGGGCTCGCACGTTGGCCTCCATCCGGTCGAGCATCTCCTCCACCGCATCCTTAACGGTCGGAACCCCGTACTTGTCGAGCAAGGCGACGATCCGGTTGTCGCACACCTGAAGGGCGGCCATCAGCGCGTAGTTGTCGATCTTGACGCCGTCGGGCCACCGCACGTTGTTCCAGATAAGCTCCAGCACATCGGTGCGCTCCCTACCCCGGTCGTAGATCTTGATAGGAGGGATCATCAACCCTTCGGCATGGATGTCGTAGCCGTTGGGGAAGTATCCTCCGGGGAACGATCCGCCGGTATCCATCTGGTGCCCCCTGGTCAGAGCCACGAACACCAACTCGTCCTCGTAGAAGATCGGGCGGAAGAAACCCCAGTCGGGGAGGTGGTTGCAGTATCCCTTGTAGGGGTCGTTGCAGATGATCACATCCCCGGGATGGAGGTCGTCGCCGAACTTGTCGAGGATGTACTCCACCGAGAACTGCTGCGACAGGAACATAGAAGTGGGTCCCTCCGGCACGGCGATAGTGCGGGCCTGCACGTCCCAGATACCGGCCGCCATGTCATGGAGTTGGGCGATCAGGTAGTTCTGGGCGGTGCGGTCGATGACGTAGCGCATCTCGCGGCCCATGCTCTGAAACGAGTTCCAGATGGTCGACAGGGTGATCGGATCGACGGTTTCGGGCTTCATGTAATGTCTCCTGGACGTACTGAACCTGTTCCGTTGCGCTTCAGGTGGTAGCTGCGCCGGGCGTCGACGGTGGCGACAAACGATTCGGGGATCACCACTGTGGTGGTCGGCTCCTCGATGATCGCCGGTCCGGCTATACGGTTACCGGCTCGGAGTCGGCCTCCGTCGAATATGGGGGTGGATACCCGCTCGCCCCCGAACCAACAGTCCCGGTGGGATTTGAGCGCACCCGACGGATCCCGACCGCCCGGAGGAATCCGATGGAGATCGAAGGGCGCCTTCGGCGCCGTGGCTCGTAGCCGGAAGGTAAGCAACTCAACCCCCTGCCAGGGCATGTTGAAGGTGTAAAGGTCATAGTGCTTGGCATGGAAGTTGTCGATGGCTTCCTCTACCGCCTCCATCATCCGCATCCCTCCTACGTCCCTGAACACACTCGCCCGGAGGTTCTTCTCGGCGCTGCGGGCAAGATCCTGGCCGGGTTCTACAGGCATCTCCACCTCCACCTCGTGGAACTGCCCTATGTAACGGAGATCAGCGGTGCGGGTGAAGCTCAAGTCCTCCGCCCGATACCCCACTTCCTCAAACCCTGCAATCGCCTCCTGTTCCATCTCTTCATAGAGCATCTGCACCCGGTCGGCGTCGAGGTCCACAAAGCGGGTTATGTATGAGCGGGCGTAGTTGCGTCCCACATCCATCGCGAACATGCCGAACGCCGAATAGGTGGAGGCAACCGACGGCACGATCACATGCGGTAGCCCCAGGATGTCGGCTATAAAGGCCGCGTGCGCCGGACCGGCCCCTCCTCCGGCCACCAGCGTCAAGTCCCGCACGTCGATTCCCCGCCGGGTGGACACTTCGTTTATCTCGTCGGCGGTGAAGGAACTCACCGCGGTCATGATCGCCTGGGCGGCCTGGATGACGGTCATTCCGAGAGGTCCGGCCACCTTGTCGGAAATGGCCTTTTCCGCCAGCGCGCTATCAAGAGGTATCTCGCCTCCGAGGAAGAAGTCCGGGTCCAGATAGCCCAGCGCCAGATCGGCGTCGGTGACAGTCGGATCCGCTCCGCCTTTCGCGTAGCAAGCCGGCCCGGGGTCACCTCCGGCTGAGTTCGGCCCTACCCTCAGGAGACCCAGGGAGTCGACCCAGGCGATCGAGCCCCCTCCGGCGCCGGCGGAGACTATGTCCACCATCTTGATGGCCACCCGCTCGTCCTGCACCCAGCCTTCGGTAGTAGTGGGGATCTCGCCGTCCATCACAACCCCGATATCGATCGAGGTTCCTCCCATGTCGAAGCTGAGCAGGTCTCTGTGACCGCTCTCCGAACCTAGATGCACCGCGGCGGCGGGGGCCGCGGCCGGACCGGATCCGATCAGATACACCGCTCGCGGGATGCAGTTCTCAACCGTCTCCACAAGACCGTCCGAGAGCATCATCATCAAGCTACCCGAGAAACCGTTATCGGCCAGCCGCTTCTCGAGAGCCAGCAGGTAACGCTTCACAGCCGGGCCGGTGTAGGCGGAGACCGCCATCGTGGAGAAACGTTCCCATTCCCGCCACACGGGCAGGATCTGAGATGAGGCAGTTACATAGACGCCCGCGCCCAGTTCCTCCTCCACGATCTCCGCGGCCCGCTGCTCGTGGGCTGGGTTGGCGTAGGAATGCAGGAAACCGATCGCCACCGACTCCACGCCCTGTCGTCCGAGGCGACGGGCCGCCTCCCGCACCTCGTCCTCGTCAAGCGGAGTGAGCACTTCGCCCGTATACAGCACCCGTTCCGCCGCCTCCAGCCGTCGACGTCTCGGGATGAGAGGCTTGTAGGGAGGCACGAACACGTTGTACATGGAAGTCCGCACGTTCTTGTAGCCGCGGCGTATTTCCAGCATGTCCCGGAAATGGCGGGTGGTGATCATTCCGGTCACCGCGCCGTCCTCGTTTATGAGCGTGTTGGTGGCAAGGGTGGTCCCGTGAATGAGAAGCGCCACCTGATCCAGGAATTCGGGGAGCTCCGACCCGTATGCGGCAGCCGCTTTGGTCAAGGCGTTTATGCAACCGATAGAAGGGTCCGGCGGGGTGGTGGGAGACTTGAACTGTTGAAGGTCACCACTCTGTGCGGCCAGAACGAGACAGTCGGTGAACGTACCGCCGACATCGATCGCTACCCGGTACATGCCGATCCGGTGCTAACGCGCTGCTTCAAGAGTCTGCCTGGTCCATGTAAGGGATTGTATACCATATGCAGAACAGCTTATCCCCTTCCCGGAATCCCAGGAACCTTCCAGTCCTGCAAAGCGAACCCGGCTACCGGTGGTCGTTACCGCGGTCGCAACCCCATCGCCTACCCGGACCGCTCCATGGATGCCAGAAGATCATCGCGTGCCTCTTCCAGATGGGCGGTCACGGCCAGAGCGGCGCCCTCCGTATCCCCGATTGCTATGCAGTTTCTTACCTTCGAGTGTGCAGCATGCGATAGCGCCGTGTCCTGCAGTAGGTGGTAGCGCCCGACATTGTCTCGCAGCTGCATGATGAGACGGTGCATCCGAGGTCGTTCGGCGTGGGAGTAGAGCGTGTCATAGAACCTGCGGCGGGCGGCTTTCCCCTCCTGTGTATCGCGGTGAAAGCTGTCCATGTCCTTCGACAGTTCCAACACCGTATCCCTTTCTTTCCCTTCGGAAAGGTTCTTCACCGCATACCGGATACAGCGACCTTCGAGCATGATCCTGAGTTCGTATATCTCTGCGACGTCGCGCGGCGACAAGGCGGTTACCCAAGCCCCCCTCCGTCCGTCGATCCTCACCAGGGCTTCCTCACCCAGCCGCCGCAATGCGTCCCGCAACGGTATCCGGCTCACCCCCAGCTTCCGGGCCAGTTCGGTCTGGGCGAGGCGTTCGCCGGGCATAAGCCTTCCGCTCAGGATGGCGTCCCTGAGGGCGTAAGTCACCGCCTCCTCGGCGCTGAGCGGTTCGACCGCGGATAGGAACTGCGTTCCGCTCTCGGTTGAGGAAGGGCCTGTGATGCTGGTCTCGGAGGTCGTCATAACTTCATTGTATGCAGACCAGTCGACGGTCCCTGATCGCTCTCACTTCCGTAGAATACGGCTCAGCATTCACGAGGAGGGTGTTAGAAAACGGGAATGGGCTGGTCCCGCGATACCCTGACCCGGGTGTTCTGGCATCCAACGGGCCAACCGGGCATTCTCGAGTACCGTCCTCGAAAAGACTGTCCCGATTGTAAGAGAGCGCCGGGGAATGATTGTCACAGACCTACCACCCAGGGGTCACTTTGTGATCCGGAATACGATCGCGTTGACCATGGACCCGGTCCTCGGTGAACTGAAGGCCGCCGACATCGAGATCAACAACGGGGTCCTCACCGCGGTTGGAACCCGGTTGCCCGCCGAGGGCGCCACCGTCATCGACGGAAGCAATTCGATCACCCTACCCGGATTCGTGGATTCACACTGGCATGTCTGGGGCACTCTCTTGCGAGGGGTGGTCGGCGACGGCAAGCAGCGCGGATGGTTCGCCACCAAGGGTCGGCTCGGGGGGTTCTTCATGCCGGAGGATGTGACGGCGGGCGTGATGCTCGGGATGGCCGAGGGGATCACCGCCGGAGTAACCACCGTCCACGACTGGTCCCATAACATCATGCGTTACGAGGACGCCGAAGCCAACCTCGACGCTCATCGCCGGCTGGGAACCCGGGTACATTTCTCCTACTCGGCGCCCTCGGCCCATCCCTCGATGCCTATGGAAAAGATGCGGGCCATTCTGGCGAAGGGCGGTGTTCCGCCTGACGAGGTAATGGACTTCGGCAACGTCGAGAGAATCGCCCGGGAGTGGGTTCCGTCCTCGGAGGGACTTCTGACCCTCGGCGTAGGAGTACGAGGTCCGGCCAGGTCCCTGCCCGAGGTCTACCGGAAGGAATGGGCGTTGGCCCGGGAACGCCGACTGACAATATCCATGCATTGCGCCGGAACCCGGGCGGAGGTGGACCGCATTCATCAGGTCCGGGTGCTGCACGACGAGGGGCTTCTGGGATCCGACATGCTTCTGGCCCATTGCCTTTATATCTCCCCGGCCGAGAAGAAGTTTCTCGCCGCCAATCGGATCCCCGTAAGCATGAGCCCGATGTCCTCGCTGCGTTTAGGTATGGGCGCGCCGCCCGTAAACGGGCACCTCGCGGCGGGCATCTCCGTCAGCCTCTCGCTCGACACCACCGCCATCTCGGCCTGCGCCGATGTTTTCGCCGCCATGAGGGTGGCGGTGGGGTTGGAAGCGATCACCAACCGGGACCCTGAAGCCTTGAGCCCCCGCCGGGTTCTGGAGTTGGCGACGATCGACGGCGCCCGCGCCTTGGGTCTGGACCACCTGGTGGGATCGATCACGGTGGGCAAGCGGGCCGACCTGATAATGGTAAGGACCGATGCCCTCAACATGGCGCCGGTTCGTGACCCGGCGGTGGCGATCGTCCATTCCGCCCAACCTTCGAATATCGACACGGTGATGATCGACGGACGTATCCTGAAGCGCCACGGGCGTCTGAGAGCGGTCGATCCCGACGCGGTGATAGCCAACGCCGAGGAACGGCTGGGCCGACTGTGCCGGAGGGCCGGGTACCTTTATCCGGACAGGGTGGAAGGAGATGCGCCATGAGAACAACCGTGGGGGTCGGGGACCTTGAGGTGACCGCCATCCGGGACAAGGCCCATTCCTTCGATCGAGCTTGGCACTATCCGGGTGTTCCCGAGGAAGCCTGGGCGCCGTACCTGCATCTAATCGAGAACGAACCGGGAAACGACCGAGTGAACTTTCATTGCTTCGTGGTACGCAGCGACGACCGGGTCGTGCTGATCGACACTGGTTGGGGACCGGAATTGGGTCCTCCGGGGGCGCCCGAGTCACGCGGAGCGTTGCTCGACCGGCTCTCGGAACTCGGCCTGGCGCCCAAGGACATCGACATCGTGGCTTTCACCCATTTGCACGCCGACCATGTGGGTTGGAACCTGCTGTACGAGGGGGAGGCGATCTCCCCTCGCTTCGAGAATGCCCGTTACCTGGTATCCCGGCGGGATTGGGCCTTCTTCACCTCCCGCGAGGAGAACCACCCCAATATCGCCCGCCAAGCCCTGCCGCTGGAACGGATCGGCGTGCTCGATACTTTTCCGGATGGTCACCGGCTTACCGAGTCGATAACGGCGATCCCCACACCCGGCCATACACCCGGCCATACCAGCTTCATGATCCGGTCCGGCGACGCCCGGCTGTTCATCCTCGGCGACCTTATCCACCACCCGGTAGTGGCCACCGAAACCGGTTGGGCGCATCGGTTCGACGCTGATCCCGAGGAGGCGGTCCTGACCCGCAAGCGTCGGCTCCGCCGCCTCGAGCAGGACCGGACACTGGTAGCCGCCGGTCATCTGAACCACCCGACCTTCGGTCGGTTCGAACGTCGGGATGGACGAAGGGTCTGGCGGCCCCGGTCGAGCAGCGATACCGGTTCGTAACCGTGGACCTATTCGGCGTGTTGCTCTTCCTACATCTGTTCGGGGCGATGGTCGGCATCGGTCCCACCTTCGTGTTCGGGAAAATCAGCAAGCAAGGCGCCGGCGCAGAGCACTCGTTATTCGCCACCCGGGTGGTCCGACTGCTCACCTCAACCACGGCTATCCCACTCTCCGCGCTGGTGCTCCTGTCCGGGGTCGGACTCATGGTGGTGCAAGGCTATGGACTGTTCGACCGGATGTGGCTACTGGTGTCGATAATCCTCTTCGCGGGTAGCTTCACCTATTCGGTCACGGTCCAGAATCCGACCCTGGCCCGGGTTATCCGCGTCGCGCAAGGCGGTGAGCAACCGGCCGCGGAGAGGGAGGCCGAACTCAAGCGTCTCCGTACCCGGATACGTAGAGGAGGCGTCTACCTTCGTTCTACCGCCACCGTGATCCTTGCCCTGATGATCCTCAAACCCTTCTGAGGCGCGCCGGATGCGTCGGCGCGCCCGCTTCATCTCTTAGCCCCGATTTCATGCAGGGGTTTGAATGGGTAATCAAGAGAGATACCATGAACTCTCTGACCTGGAAGGATAGCTGTTTGACGGCCTCGCCTGGCCGGAGCGTGACCCTTCACCCGCAGGGTGATCGCCTGACGCGCCGCGAAAGTTGCGTTTGACGTGGTGGTTTCGAGGTCGGTGTGATGGGGGCATGAAGAATTGGGGCTAGATAGGAGGTCTAAACCCGATGCCTGAACCTACCACTCCTCTTGTCTCGGGCGATTGGCTCGAAGCGCGCCTTGACGATCCGACCGTGCGGATCATTGAAATCCAGTACGAGGCGGATACCAGCGAGTATCGCGACGGTCATATCCCGGGCGCCGTCAACTGGTACTGGAAGGATGTGCTGTGGCACCCGACCGAACGCCAGTTCCCTACTCCCGAACTAATGGCGGAACGCTTCGGGGAATGGGGGATCTCACCCGATACGACCGTGGTCTTCTATAGCGGACGGAACCAGTACGCTATCTTCGCCTACTGGGTCACCGCGGTAATGAACGGGCATCCCGATGTCCGCGTGCTGGACGGATCGCAGAAACGATGGCGCCTCGACGGCAGACCGATGACTATGGAGACGCCGACTTTCTCTCCGGTAGCGTACGAGCCGCAGCGCGCCGAACGCGACGATTCGACGAGGGTCTTCTGCCGGGAACTGCTCCAAGATTTGGATAGGTCGGGCCTAGTGGTTCTGGACGGGCGATACGAGTCCGAGTACCTCGGCGAGCGGGTAAAGCCCGGAACCGGATTCGACTACGGGGCCGAGCGTCACGGACGTATCCCCGGCGCCCGCCACCTCATGTTCCGTCGCCTCTTCAACGATGACAACACCCTCCGGTCACCTGAGGAGATCGAGAAGACCTTCCGATCGGTCGGAGCGGCCCCTGACCAAGCCGACGAAGTGGTCGCCTACTGCCGTCTCAGCCACCGCGCGTCGTTGCTGTGGTTCACCGCCACCCGTATTCTCGGATGGGACCATGTCCGGGTGTACGACGGATCATGGACCGAATGGGGCTCGTCGGTGGGGTTGCCGGTAGAGCGATAACCCGACTCGTCAAGGCCTGACTACAGCTTCCCTCGGTGACATGGTGATCCGTCGCAAGGCCCGACGGTGGATGACCCGCTGCGCGCCTGAGGTTCAGAGCCGCGGTCTTGATTCGAAGGTCCTGGGAGGTACTGAAAACCCCCTGCCGGCCCGACGGTCAACTCCCTGGTCAGCGGGCGGAGGGCCGGGGCCCACCCCGTCTCTTGAGCACCCTCCCGGGCCGCCCATCGAGTCGCCGATCCTGAGGAACGACAGCCGCCTCCCGGACCCCTCTACCTGAGAACGCGAAAACCGCTCGTCCACAGCCCCATCCCCTGCGGCCCCATCCCCTGCGGCCCCATCCCCTTTCGGGTCCCTCCCCCGCCACCACCGTTCCTAGGTCCGAACGCGTTCCGTCAATCCCCCCTTCAGGGTACGAACAACGATGTGATCCCGCTCCGGTCCGGTGGGTACCGCAGCCCCGAACCGGCGGTGTTTGCAGCTATTTACCAGTATGCAACACAGGTAGGACACAAACAACCCTTTTCTGTCTCGCCCGCCGACCACACCAAAGAAAGAAATCGCGAGCCTGCCTGAAATCACAACCTCTGCCCGAAGCGAACGGATCATCGCCGGTGCAGGGAACTCGGACGGAACCCACCTACTTTCGAGAACGTCGGGCGACAAACGCCGCCGTCAGGATTACCGGTACGGCCATGACCAGGGCTGCCGCCCTCAGGCTCACCAGGGTGGCGACGGTACCGTCGATCAGGCTGGCGACTGGTCGTAGACCGAGGAAGGCCACCCCCCACAGAGCCATGACCCGCCCGCGATGCCTCTCGTCGACCGCCATCTGCACCAGGGTTGTCGACAGGGTTACCGAGATGATGTACATAATCCCCCCGACGAACATCGCGCCCAACCCCATACCGGCATCGGTGGACAGGCCGAACACAATGATCGCTCCGCCGAGGCCGGCCAAACCGACCGCGATGCTTCGGAACGAAGGCGTCACCTTGGTTACCGCCAACGCCGCGGTCAGCGCCGCTCCCAGTCCGAAGGCGCCGATAAGCACGCCTGTAAATGTGTCGGGCCTTCCGTAGATCTCCACGGTGAAGGCGGGAGTCAGGTTGCTGACCGGATCCACAGCGACCGAGACCGCAGCCACCGCTACCA
Organism: uncultured Acidimicrobiia bacterium; assembly: GCA_964516495.1. Classification (GTDB taxonomy): domain Bacteria; phylum Actinomycetota; class Acidimicrobiia; order Spongiisociales; family Spongiisociaceae; genus JAPPFW01. The sequence goes on from CAZEZF010000042.1 coordinate 14,320, forward strand.
GCAGCGGTCCGATCAGCGGATCTCTTCGAACGGCGGCGATCGTCTCCCCCAGCTTCGCCCGCTGTGCGGGACGATCTCCTTGAAGCGCCTTGACGTCGATAACCGTAACCGCGGCGGCAAGGGCCAGGTATGACAAGGCATTGATCGAGAAAGCCCAGGCGAACCCGAGGGTGAGAATGACCCCGGCGCCGATGACCGGCCCGATCGCCCTCGCCAGGTTGAAGGTTATCGAACTCAACGCCACTGCGGCCTGGAGATCCTTCCGCTCCACGAGCTGCGGAACCAGCGCCTGCTGCGCCGGAAGCACGAAGGCCTTGGTGACACTGAACACCAGGGCGGTCCCGATCAACCATGCCGGGGTGACCACCCTCAGATAGGTGACCAGGGCAAGCACCCCGCCCGCCAACGAAGCCGACACCTGGGTGAGAATGATCAACCGGCGCCGGTCGAACCGGTCCGCCGCCGGACCGGTCCAAGGAGCCAGCACTATCAGACCCAAGAACTGGGAGAAGGTGGTCATCGCCACCAGGAAGGTGGATCCCGTCAACCGGAAGATCAGAAGGGCCAGGGCGATGTTCTGGATCCAGGTGCCCATGTTCGACGTCAGGTTGCCGAAGAAGTAGGGCCCGAATCGCCTGGAACGCAGAAGCCGCAGGGGCGAACCGGGGCGAGGATCAGGCGGGGTGGCGTCGATCTCTATGTCCATCTACCCTCACCCCGAATGCAGTGCGTGCGGTTACGATGCCCAGGACCGCCCGAGGGCGGAAGGCCCGCGCAATACTCCCTCAGTCTGCCAGGCCCATCTCCCGTAGGCGCGGTAGGACTTGATAACCCAGCAACTCTATAGATTCGAACCAGCGATCGAACCGGAGCCGTAGATCGAACACCAGGTGTTCCACTTCGACCACCGCGAACTTCGTCACCTCCTCGACTACCTCTTCGGGCGACCCCGCGATGAGGGACCCTTCGATGTCGGCGGCGGTCCTGAATACCCCCGAAGGAGGTTTCACCCACCATTTGCCTCGCTCGTTGGCCCAGCGCAGCAACCCGTCGATATTCAGACCGTCGAAAGCCTCCTCGTGGGTCTTGGCGATGGAGGTGGGGGGTATGACCGCAACCGTGGGACGGGATCTTCCGGCCTCTGCTGCCATCCTGTCCATAGCCTCCACCCGTTTGGCGATGGTCGCCAGCGTGGTTCGCCCGGGCATCCATCCGTCGCAATAACGGACGGCCCTGCGAGCCGAGGCCGGCGTAGACCCGCAGTACCAGAAGGGGACGTGGCCGGACGGCTTCGGTTCGATCGAGATCGCCTCCAGGGTGTAGTGGGCATCCTGATAGTCAACCCGGTCCTCCGTAAACAGGCGTTTGAGGATGTTGGCGTTCGACTCGACCAACTCCGGGCGGAAGATACCGGTCATCCCGATCGCTTCGAACTCGTGGTCGAAAGTGCCGGCGCCGTATCCGAGTATGATCCGATCCCCCACCAACCGGGAGAGCGAACCGACCGAGAGCGCGGTGTGGATCGGATGCCGGAACGGGATCAGGGATCCGGTTCCGAGCGTGATGCGGTCGGTAACCGCCCCTACCGCAGTGAGGGTCGTTAGGGCCTCATAGAACACTATGTTCGGATTCTCGAGTTCGGCGTGGGGTTCGAAGACCAGGTGATCCCGCACCCAGAGGGAATCGAAACCCAACTCCTCGGCCAGCATGGAACCGGTGAGTATCCGCTCTCGGTTGGCGTAGGCGCCGAAGTGAGGTATAAGCAAACCGAATTTCATAGGCAGGGTCCTTTTACTGCGTTGTTACCGCGTTGGTTTCACATGAAGGCCGTATCCGGGTTTCCCCTTGACGGTTCCATCACCGTATATCTCAACTCCCCTCAGGAAGGTACGTTCCACCGCCCCTACAACTCGTCGTCCGTCGTACGCGGTCCATCCGATCTTCGACAGCACATCGTCATTGCGGATGGTCCACTCCTTGGCAGGGTCGACAATCAGGAAGTCGGCGTCGAATCCCGGTCGCAGGTATCCCTTGGTACCGATGCCGAACGACCGGGCGGGGGCTTCCGCAGTCATCTCCACCATCCTCTCAACGGTGAGCTTCCCTCGGTGGACAGCATCGAGCAGGAGAGGCACCTGGTGCTGGATTCCGGGCGTACCGGTATGGGCGGCCCACATGTCGTCCCAACCCACATCCTTCTCGGCGCGCGTATGGGGAGCATGATCCGAGGAGACAATGTCGATCGTCCCGTCGTTGACAGCATCCCAGACAGCCTCCCTATGGTGATCCGGCACCCAGTAGGACAGGCAGTAAGGCCCTAGCTCCAGCACATCTTCCCATGTACTCAGGAACAGAGCCCAGTGGTTGACCTCACCGGTCACCGGGACGCCCTCCTCCTTCGCCCGGCGAATCATTTCTATCCCCTCGGTGGTCTGTACATGGACGACGTGGAGGCGGCAACCGGTGGCCTTGGCCATCCTCAACAACGTGGCGGTGGCGGTGTCCCAGATAATTCCGTCGTATGCGGCGAGGGTCTTGGCGTAGGCCTCCGGGCTTCGGTCCCCCTTCTTCCAGTAACCCTGCTCGACGTGATCCATCAAGGCTTGATCGTGAGGGTGGACCATGAAGATGCGTCCCGTCTCCCTGACGTCCTCGAACATCTGCAGAAGGTGGCCGTGGTCGTGGATGCCGGTGCCGGCCGGATGCGGATATGTACGGCCGGTGTCCACCACCATATAGACCTTGAAAGCCGCTACTCCCGCCTCGGCCATGGCCTCGGTCTCACCATGGGTGGGCACCGGGTTGTGGTTGTAGTCGACGATGCTCCTGGCACGGTAGAGGTCCAGGACCTCATCGAGGTAGGTCCTGGTTACGGTGGGGGGATCGAGGTTGGGCATACCGAAGATGGTCGTCACTCCCCCGGCGGCGGCGGCCTGGGTGCAGGTGATCAGGTCTTCCTTGTGGGTATATCCGGGCTCCCGGGTATGGACGTGGACATCGACCATCCCGGGCAGCACCAGCTTGCCGGCGGCGTCCACCACCCGGCCCGCCTCCACCCCGGCCGCGGCGCCGGCGGCCACTCCGGCTATCCGCCCGCCGGACACGAGGATGTCTGCCCGCCGGCGGCCCGAACCGGATACAACGGTTCCTCCCACTATTGCCAGATCGTATGTCATGTCGCACCTCCCGGGTCATGATCGATCCTCACGGGTTCCCTGCTCAGGTAGGCGCCGAACCAGCCGACGATCTGGGGGATGGTCGTGGAGGCGTACTGCGCGTAGGCGCCGTAATGGGTGGTGTGGCGCTGCATGATGAGCTTCTTCGGGGCGGGGGCTCGGTCGTAGAGCGCTACCGCGTGGTCGGTCGGGGTCACCGGATCATCCTCCACCCCGATGATGAGCAGCGGGGCGTCTTCGATGGCGCCCACCACCTCGATCGGTTTGTAGGTCAGTATCCCGTCAACGCTCCGTAGCTGAACCCTGGTGGGCACGCGGGAGTCCACGTCCTTCTTCACCTTGGTGGCCCTTCGCTCCGGCGTCTGCAGCATTATGTCCTCGCGGGGATGGACCAGTCTGCCCTTGCCGGTCAGAACCCGCTGAATACGATCGGCCCGGAGGGACTCCAGCAGCTCAAACCACTCGTACTCGCGACGCATCCGCCGTAACCAGTCTTCTCCGTCGGCCACCGGCACCTGTGACACCGCACAGCGGATACGCGAGTCGGACGCGGCCAGCATGATGGCGTTGCCCCCGCCGGTGCCTCCGCTACCGAACACGCCGATGCTGTCCTCATCGATGTCCGGACGCGACGCGGCGTAGGTGACGGCGTTGATCAAATCTTCCAGTTGACGGGAGGGGAGCAGTAGGTCACCGGCCCCTTCCGAGGACCCGAAACCCCGATAGTCGAAGATGAGAACTGCGATCCCGGCGTCGGTAAGGGCTTCATGGTAGGGGAGGTAGAGGCGCGCGTCCTTGAGACCCAGCCAGCCCGGACCTTGCACTACCGCCGGGTACGGATCGTCGGCGGGGTTGTCGGGCAAACGCAGAATCGCAGAGATGCGGTCACCTTCGGAGTAGAAGGAGACATCCTCGACTCTCAATCAGACATCCTTTGTCGCGGTGCTTATCAGGCGAGTATAGATAGGCTCATATACGGTATACAGTCGTCGGTGGTCGCGGATCGACCCCTGCCGATCCGCCGGTTTCCGTTCCGGACGACTGAGAGCGCGCAGGCTCACATGAACTCAAACCGACTATGGCCCGTTCACGCTACGCGCAGCCGGTTTCCTATCGCGGGTCCCGTGGTTGGTCTGTGTGGCGGCGGTGACCAACCACGATTAGAACGCTAGCCACATATGTCCGCGATGCACTGTGCGTAGACCTTGGCGCATTTGACCAGATTGTCGATGGAGACTACTTCCCCGTGCTGGTCGTACACATCGTACACCCCATCCTTTCGGATCCCGCCCGGACCGTAGGTGAGGGAGGGAACGCCGTATTCGTGGAGAATCGACGTGTCGGCCGAGACGTCGTACCGGTACGGCTCCACCTTGCGGGAGGGCTCTCCGAACACCGCGTGATGGGCGCGTCCCACGGTCCGGACCAGGGGCTCGTCATCGGTAATCTCGTAACCGTTCCGGCACAGGAAAAAGGAGAGTTCGGTCTCCAACTCCGGATCCTTTTCTTCAAGGTCATCCAGGAACCCGCGCACTTGGCGGTGTACGTCCATGATGGTTGCGGTAGGCGGGAAGCGAAAGTCAAGATACAGGGTGCAGCTTCGGGCCGGGTTTACCGCAGGCTGGAACGGGTTCCCGCCCCGGATCGCCCCGAATCCGATCCTTGTCCCCATGGTCGGATGGGCGTGGGAGGCCGCGAACTCAGGTTCCCATGCTCGGAAAGCATCCAGAACACGGACTCCCTTGGCGATGGCGTCGTCCCCGTGCTCCTTGGACCAGGTATGGCGGGAGAGCCCTCGGGTGGTCACCTTGGCGAAGATGTAGCTGGAGTTTCCGGTCTGGACTCTGAGGCCGGTCGGCTCGCCGATGATGGCGGCGTCGGCCACCACACCGTGTTGGGCGGCATACATGGTACCCCAGCCACCGGCTCGATAGGCGGGACCGGCGAACTCGTCGGTGGGAGACTTCTCCGTCTCTCCGACCACCCCGGCCACGATGATGTCGCCGCGGAGGTCGATATTCGCCTCCTGTACCGCCCGGATCGCTCCGAAATAGGCCGAGAAGGCGGACTTCATGTTGGAAACCCCCAGGCCGTAGATCCAGCCGGTTCCGTCAAGGGTCGCCTTGGGGAGCAGACCGAACGGCATTCCCGGGTCCTTGCCCGTCATGCCGGTGTCGAAATGCGCCCCCAGCAAGAGGCTACGGCCCCTCCCGCTTCCCCGCAGGCGACCGATGACGTTGTACCGGTCGGGTTCGATCTCCTGGAGTTCGATATCCATCCCGTCGATCTCCCGGAAACGATGGGCCACATAGTCGGCTATCGCTCCTTCCTCCCCGGTAGGACTCGGGATGTCGACAAGGTCGCAGGTCATACCCACCATCTCGTCCTGAAGATCGGGAGTGAAGGCCGGGAGTAATCGGTCGAGTAGTTCGCTCATATCCAGGGTCCTTTTCTAATGTCGTAAGCTGATCGAGGGGAGGTCTTCTACGGAGAGTTGTGAGCGCGGCAGCGGTCCGGATCCGGCGGCTTCCCGATACTCTGCGCCATCCTGAGGAGGTGCGGTCAACCGGCCAGGCCGATCAGAGCATCGACGCTGATACCGCCGGGACCCTGTATGAGGATAACCACCCCTACAACGATCAGCGTGAACGGCCAGTCCCATCCGTCTACGAAGCCCTGCTTCCACTTCACCATCGGTATCGCCAGGATGAGCACCACGATCAATGGGATGACCGCGAGCCGGGTAAGCAGACCGGCGACCAGCAGGAGCCCGCATAGCGTCTCCACATATCCGGCCAGCAGCGCGGTCGCCGACGGGAAAGGAAACCCTTTGGCCCTCAATAGGTTCTCCGTGCGGCGAGGCCCGTGTCCTGTATCCGCGTTTCTGAAGAGCTTCGGCCATCCGTGGGCTATGAATACGACGCCCATCACAGCCCGTAGCAAACCCAATGCAACATCTTCCACCGTAGCTCCTCCCGCTACCGACATGTCGGAGACCTAGGAGGGTCACCCATTACAGGTCACGACCGACGCTCCGACTGGTTACTCTGATTATATGAAGCCGCCCCCTTTCCGGTATTATTCCCCGACCAATGTCCGTGAGGCGACCATGCTGCTGGCCCGATCCGGCGGCGCGGCGCGGGTGCTGGCCGGGGGTCAGAGCCTTATCCCCATGCTCAGACGTCGATTGATCCAACCTGAGGCGCTGGTAGATATCCGGAAGATCGCCGGTATGCGTGACATCTCCTGGGACGGCGACCGGAATCTGAGCGTGGGGGCGATGGTAACCCACCACACTCTCGAACGCTGGGCCTCCGACCATGGACAGCATCTTATGGTCGACGCCGCCGCCCACATCGGACCCCGTTCCGTAAGGACAATGGGCGCCGTGGTGGGGAGCTTGGCCCATGCCGACCCCGCCGCCGAGTGGAGCGCGGTCGCTCTGGTGCTGGAAGGAACATGCCACGTTGCCGGACCTGACACCGAGCGGGAGATCATGATCGATCGATTGTTCACCGGCGTCTGCTCGAACAGCCTGGCCTCGGATGAACTGATCACCCGTTTGACCCTCGTGCTGCCCGGCCCGGGTACCGGAACCGCCTTTGCCGAAGTCGCCCCTCGACACGGTGACCCGGCGGTGGTGGGCGCCGCCGCGTTGATAGGAGTCGACTCCGGCGTATTAACGGAAACCCGGGTAGCGCTCATCGGCCTAGCCGCCACTCCGCTCCGAGCCCGCACTGTGGAAGCGGCGCTCGCCGGCCGCCCTGCCTACGTCGATATAGTAGAAACGGCCGCCCGGGCCGTAGAGAACGACATTGCCCCGCTCGGCGATATACATGGATCCGCCGAATACCGCCGAAGGGTGGCCCCGGTGGTGGTCGCCCGCGCCCTCAGGTCGGCTCTGGCTCGTGCGGAGGGAGCCCGGCGGTGACGGACTCCGCTCAGATCACGCTGCGGGTCAATGGGGACTGTCAAACCCTGGTTACCGAACCGCGCTCGCTTCTGGCGGACCTGCTGCGGGAGCGGTTGGGCCTGCACAGTATCCATCTGGGATGCGAGGAAGGGGTTTGCGGGGCCTGCACCGTGCTTGTGGATGGGGAACCGGCCGCGTCGTGCCTGATTCTGGCCGTACAGGCGGAGGATCGGTCGATCACCACCCTCGAGGGTTTGGAGGGGGCGCCGGCTATGGTCGCTCTGCAGGAGGCTTTCCACGAGAACTTCGCCCTCCAGTGCGGCTTCTGCACCCCCGGCATGCTGGTCAACCTGTTTTCCCTGCTCGAGGAACGGGCGGGATCGACGACTCCCTCCCAGGACGAGGTCCGGGCTCGCCTTAACGGGAACCTGTGCCGGTGTACCGGGTACCAGAGCATCGTGGAGGCGGCGCTGCAGGCGGCCCGAACCGGCGCCGACCGGGTGGAACCATGACGGCCGGGAGGACCTTCGGAAAACCGATCCTCCGCAGGGAGGATGATCGCCTTCTCAAAGGTAAGGGTCTGTTCGTATCCGATATCGAGATGCCCGACGCCGCGGAGGCGGCCATCCTGCGCAGCCCCCACGCCCACGCCCGCATCAAAGACATCGACTTCTCCGAAGCCCTCGCCTTGCCCGGCGTGGTAGCGGTTATCATCGCTCGTGACCTTACCGATACAGGAATCTACCGGCCCTACCACAAATCCCCGCCTGCGTTTGCCGACCTGCTCGAACCGCTCGAGAAGGCCCACGACGTGCCGCTGCTGGCCGGAGATCGGGTGCGCAGGGTGGGTGAACCGATCGCGGTGGTCGTGGCGAAGAACCGGTACCTGGCCGAGGACGCCGCCCGACTGGTAGGAATCGATTACGAACCGCTGCCGCCGGTCCTTGACCCGGAAGCCGCCTTGCGGCCGGAGGCGCCGATCATCCATGACGAGTTGGGCGACAACGTACAGAGCCGGGTCAGGATGACTACCGGCGACCCGGAATCGACGCTGGCTGCGGTGGATCATACCGCTACCTTCCGGTTCACGATCCGGCGGCAGATCGGGAGCCCTCTCGGACCCAGAGCGGTGCTGGCCCGGTACGATGACGAGGGCGGCCTGACCGTTTGGTCCGCCACCCAGATGCAGCATCTGGCCCGCAAGGTAATCGGGGGGATACTGGGTCTGGCCGAGGATCGTATCCGGGTCGTCTGCCCGGATATGGGCGGCAGTTTCGGGGGTGGCGTCTACTACGAGGACATCCTGATCCCCTATGTGGCCCGGCGTGTCGGTCGCCCGGTTCGCTGGGTCGAGGACCGGACGGAGAACCTACTCAACGCCCGCCACGCCCGTGATCAGATCCATGATGTCGAGGTCGGGTTCGACAACCGGGGCCGGGTGCTCGCCCTTCGCGACCGGATCCTCGTCGATATGGGCATGGCGAACTTCTACGGGCTGGTGGTTCCATACAACACGATCTCGCATCTACCGAGTCAGTACCGCATCGACAACTACGAGGCCGAGGCCACCTGTGTGATCACCAACAAGACCCCCAACGCCCCCGCTCGGGGCGCCGGGCGGGTCACGGCCGCCTTCGTGATCGAGCGGGTGCTGGAGAGGATCGCTCGACGGCTCGACCTCGACCCGGCCGACGTGAGGAGGATCAACCTCATTCCCTCCGACGCCATGCCCTTCGACACCGGGGTGCCGTACCGGGACGGGAAGCCATCGGTGTACGACAGCGGTGACTTCCCCGCACAGTTCGAGATGGCCCTGCAAGCCATCGGCTACCAGGGCTTCCGCGCCCGCCAGGCGCGGTTACGGGCCGAGGGTCGCCATGTCGGCATCGGAATCGCCGCGCATGTGGAGGGAACCGGTTTCGGCCCTCCCGAGAGCGCCATCGTCAGGGTCGACGAAAAGGGAGCGGTGACGATCCTCAGCGGCTCCAACAACCACGGGCAGAGCCACGAGACCACCCTTGCCCAGGTCTGTGCCGACACGCTGGGGGTGGACATCGACACCATCACCCTTCGTGACGGCGACACCGCCCTGATCAAGCAAGGTGGAGGCACTTTCGCCAGCCGAACTGCGGTAACCGGGAGTATGGCGGTAGCGGGCGCGGCCACCAGACTGCGGCAGAAGGCCATCGGGCTAGCCGCCCGTCACCATGGCTTGGATACAAGTGAACTGACCATTGTCGACGGAACCGTCCGGGATTCCCGCGGCGCCCGCATCACGACACTCGCCGAAGTGGCCCGGATAGCCGCCCGGGAATCGGGGAAGCAACCGGCGGACGGTCCGGACTCGCCTTCGGAAGAAGCAAGCCTGGAGGCAAGGGACTCTTTCGCTTCGCCCACCGTCACCTGGGCCTCCGGAACCCATGCCGTGACCGTCGAAGTGGATCGTGACACCGGCCACGTCAAGCTGGAACGCTACGTAATCGCCCACGACGCGGGCAACATCATCAACCCGGCGGTGGTCGAGGGCCAGATCGTGGGCGGCGTGGTGCACGGCATCGGAAACGCTCTGTCCGAGGAGGCGGTGTATGACGAGGCCGGCAACCTGCTCACCGCCAGCTTCACGGACTACCGTCTACCAAGAGCCATCGACGTCCCACCCATCGAGGTTCTCCACCAGGAGTTTCCCTCCGCGCTGAACGACCTCGGGATCAAGGGCTGCGGCGAGGGAGGAACCGTGGGGGCGCCCGCCGCCATCGTCAACGCCGTCGAGGATGCGCTAAGGCCCCTGGACCTGCGAATCACGGAGATGCCCCTGCAGCCGGAGAAGCTGTTGAGATACATCCACGAGGCCGAAACAGCCGCCCCGCAGGACGGGTAGGCAGGACAGCTAGGGTGGTGTGACTCGGTAGGAGTCTGCTGAAACACGGTGGTTCGATTGACCCACCGTCCGATGAACTGGCCACCATCGCAATCAGACCGGTCCTCCAGTGATGGGATCATCCAGGAATCTGATTCCTTGTTGACTCAATACACTTCTCGTTGCGTCTACTACTGCCTCTTTGTGTCTCCTCGGCCCTAGGACGTACCCGACGTACCTGTGCTGCTTGTAGTACTCGACCCATTGATGCGTGGGGAATACATCCGACAGTTCCACCAGTTGGTCATCCCGGTCGATCAAAGTTCCGTAGCCGAGATCCGGTCGGCGCGGGAGGTCAATCCAGACCTCGTCTTCATAGACCGTCGGATCTCCCGTCGCATTTCTCACTCGCCCCGAGATCGCCCTGCGCATCTCTAGTAGTCCGGCGTACGCGCTTCCGGTTGTATCCGGGGAAGGGTCACGGTAACGGAAGAGCTCCTGTAGGCTCGAGCCCTCGATCGTCCGAGCCGATATCTTATGGATGCGGACCGGCAGGTCACGCCGACCAAGAAGACCTAGCAAGTGCCGGGTTCGGTCGTCGGTGATAACATCGGGATCCGGTCCGCGGGTTACCCACTTGGTGAAATCCGAGTCGACAAGGCGAAGCATATCGGATGGATCCTCAAATGGGCCACCATCTATCGCAGTAGACGTTTCGAACATTCTCTCGGTGATCCCCTTGAAGAGACACTCGGCAGCTCGGACCTTGTGATGATGGAATACGGTCGAATAGAGGGTAGCTTTACCGAATAGTATCTGCTCAGCGGAGACAACGCCCTGCATCTTGATCGCCACGAGTTCCCGGTTCGAGTTACCGTCCGGACGCACTTCTAGAGAGTGGACCAAGCGATCAATATCAAGAGCTATCGGTACTCCCGAGAACGCCGAGTCACGGCGTAGGTAGTCGATCTTGTCCGCATCGAACGGACCGTTTACAAGACTCGCTCCTTCGAAGTCGTCACCGGTACCGTTGCCGGCGATGATGTCACCGATCCGTTCCGGTTCGAACTCCTTATCGTATTGCTCGTTCAGTTTCTCGAAGAACCTCTTCGCCGCCGGTGTGCACAACAGTAGAGCTCCGATCACCTCATGCGGTGCTCCGTTCGGATATGCAGCCTCCCGATCCGCGCCTGTGGTATAGGTGAGGCTGACGAAGAGTTCTGGCCTTATGGCGTACGATTCCTCACTCAGGTGAGAAAACGGCCCATGACCGATGTCATGTAGTAGAGCTGCCGCGGCGAGTTCGTCATGAAGCCTATCGCCGCTCTCGCGTTTGAGTACCCGTGAAACCAGTAGCTTGGTGCCGCTGCAAACGCCCAAAGAATGATCGAAACGAGTATGGAGAGCCGTTGGGAAGGTAAGGTAAGCCAGTGATGTCTGATGAATGCTCCGAAGGTGCTGCAGCGCCGGAAGGTCCATGATGGCGACCTCCCAGCCCTCATAGGCCTGCGTTCCCCAGACAGAATCATGGACTATCTTCTCTTCCGGCACAGTGGCCACTGTGCCGGAAGAGGGCTTCACCCAGCTCCGAGAGCTTCTCTGTCCAAGCTGGTGTCACTAGCTGGTTACGAGTAGACGTTCCAGGTTAGAAGAGCCGTGGATATCTATGATTGCTGTTTGGAGCGTTACGGAAGCCTCGTTGATCATGGTGTCCGGTATTTCCGCCTCGGCGAATCTTTGACGGAGGAACTCGTCATAGTAGGACTTGAGCTTGCTCTTATCGAGGTCGTATGTAACAAGGTCCCTGTTGTATCGACTATAGAACCCCGAGGCAGCGAGACTGTCGAGAGCAGCCTCGACGGCGGGCGATGAGACGTAGGCCCCAACTTTTCCGAACGAGATCTGGCCGAGGAGTTCCGGGAAGCTCCTCGCTACCTCACGAAACCCGGCTTGCAGCTCGGCTGATGTGCACCTGAACTCGTCGTCGGGAAAGTGGGCCAGCAAGGCTGCTACAGTATCAGCGGTCAGAAGTTGCTTCACCGTTTGGCTCCCTTCAATCCTCTCATGGGTACTACGTTCAGCGTTCCCCTAGTGTCACACCCGTTGGTCATACACATGGTACCGCGTTTTTCGCGGTCTTCGGCATCTGTCATGCCAAGCCTTTCTTCCATTATGGAAGGTAGCTGAGACAGAAGAGTCTGTCCGCCCAGACCCACGTTTTTCCTCGGCCTCAGAGTCCGTAGGTCCTGGTCGGAGAAACTTTTGGCTAACCCCGATTTTTCATGCAGGGGTTTGGATGGGTAACCGAGCGAGACACAAAGAACTCTCTGACCTGGGACGATAGCTGTTTGGTGGCCTCTACTGGCCGGGG
>CAZEZF010000043.1:0-21389 GCA_964516495.1 uncultured Acidimicrobiia bacterium
AAACCCCCGGCTTGGCCCGATGTCCGATGGTAAACTCCCTGGTCAGCGGACGGAGGGCCGATCCAATCACCTGTTTTTCGGCGCCGTCCTAAGGGGAGAGACCCGCGGTTCAACTCGCACAAACCGGATGAGGCCGTAACATGGTGCCATCGACCCCTGGGGCGCCTATCTACTACTCCACGAGAAACCCATGACGTTGCTGAGAAACTTGGACCTGGCAGGCCTTTCACCTTATCTGATCCAGCACCGCGACAACCCGGTGGACTGGTATCCGTGGAGTGAGGAGGCCTTCGAGGCGGCGCGCCGGACCGAACTGCCCGTCCTTCTCTCCGTCGGCTACTCGACATGTCACTGGTGCCACGTAATGGAAAGGGAGTCTTTCCACGACATAGAGACGGCGCGATTCATGAATCGCAACTTTGTGTGCGTAAAGGTGGACCGTGAGGAACGTCCTGATATCGACTCGATCTACATGGACGCGGTCCATGCCATGACCGGTCGCGGCGGATGGCCGATGACGGTGTTTCTTACTCCCGACGGAGCCCCGTTTTTTGCCGGAACCTACTTTCCGAATGTCGATCGTCACGGCATGCCGAGCTTTCGAAGGGTGCTGGAGGCCATCAGCCACGCCTGGACCAATCGCCGAACAGAGGTACAGGCTCAGGCCGATGAGTTAACCCGGAACATCGGGCGGCGCCTGCCACCCGCCGAGAACCTTCCCGGTCACGACCGGGTGGTGGCCGCCTATCGGACCTTGGCGGGCCACTTCGATGCCGAGCACGGTGGTCTGGGCGGGGCGCCCAAGTTTCCTCAAGCTCCGGTCTTGGAGTTTTTAACCCGTGTGGCGGGATCGGATTGGGCCGCCGAGGCGCAGATCATCCTCACCACCACCCTCGACAAGATGGCCTCGGGAGGGATTCGGGATCACCTGGGAGGCGGATTCTCCCGCTACTCGGTAGATCGGGCTTGGCTGGTTCCCCACTTCGAGAAGATGTTGTACGACAACGCCGACCTAGCCCGTCACTACCTGAGGGCGTTCCAGTTGACAGGAGAAAGGCGGTACCGGCGGGTGGCGGTCGAGACGATCGAGTATCTCTTACGGGACATGACGCATCCGGGTGGCGGCTTCTTCGCGGCGGAGGATGCCGACTCCGAAGGGGTGGAGGGGAAGTTCTACGTTTTTGACCACGACGAGTTTCATGAGGTGGTTGGTCGTGAAGATGGACCGCCGGCGGCCGCCTACTTCGGGGTGACCCCGGAGGGCAACTTCGAGGGATCGAACATTCTGCACGAGGCTGTTCCGGTGAAAGCTGTGGCGGGAAGGTTCGGGATGGCGCGGCATGAAATGGAAGCCTTACTCGCCAGGGCGAGAGAAAGGCTTCTGGTCAGGAGGGCGACTCGGATCAGACCCGGACTGGACCACAAGATAATCACTGTCTGGAACGGTCTGGCCTTGAGATCCCTGGCGGCCGCCGGCGCCGTCCTGGGTGAACCCCGCTACCTGGACGCCGCTCGGGTCAATGCCCGGTTCATAATGGACGAGATGCGCCGCCCTGACGGGCTCCTTGCCCGGACATGGAGCAATGGCTTGTCGCCGGTGTCCGGATTTCTCGAGGATCACGCCGCCTACGCCCTCGGACTTCTGGAGCTCTATCAGGCTACCGGCGAGGTTGAATGGTTCGATACGGCGCGGGAACTTGTTGATCTTCTCGAATACCGGTTCGGCGGGCCTCAGGGGGTGGTCTTGACGAGCGCCCCCGAGGTCTCCAACCTGGTGGTCAGACCACCTGATCAGCAGGATAATCCGAGCCCCTCGGGCGCTTCTCTTGCCGCCGAGTGCTACCTACTGATGGGTCATCTCACCGGGGACTTCGGTTATCACGATCATTTCGACCAGATCATCCGGTCCGGTGATCGTCTTATCGAGGCGGCGCCCAGCGCGGTAGGCCATCTCCTCGCAGTTCTCGCTACGGCGAACATAGGTTATCGCGAGGTGGCTCTAACGGGCGTGGACGCCCTTCGATGGGCGGAAGCGCTTGCCGAAAAGTATCGTCCGAACATACTGGTGGCGCCGGCGTCTTACCCCGTGGAAACCGTTTCAATCCTGCGTGGTCGCTACCGGGAGGGCCGTACCCTCGCCTACGTTTGCGAGCGCGGGGTATGTAGCGTTCCCGTCTACTCCGTAGAGGAGATGCTGGCCCTACTGTAGCGGTGTAGGGCAATTGTCCTCTTGTCGGCTACGATCCGAACCGTGATATACGAGAGCACCATCGACGCGGTGGGGGATACCCCCCTCATCCGCATGTCGCGAATACACAAAGCCGGAAACCTGGTCGCCAAGGTCGATTACATGAACCCGGCCGGATCCGTAAAGGAGCGGATAGCGGTGAACATGATCGATCGCGCCGAGGAGAGAGGCCTGCTGAGGGAGGGGGGAACGATAATCGAGCCCACTTCCGGAAACACCGGGGCCGGTCTGGCGATGGTGGGAGCTGTGCGGGGCTACCGGGTTATCTGTACCGTCCCCGACAAGGTCGCCCCCGAGAAGATAGATCTCCTGAGAGCTTACGGCGCCGAGGTCATAGTTACCCCGACCGATCTCCTGCCGGAGGATCCCGATTCCTATTACGGGGTGGCGCGCCGCCTCACCGACGAGATCGAAGGCGCCTATAGCCCCGACCAGTACTCCAATCGTTTCAATCCGGAGGCCCATTACCTGACCACCGGACCGGAGATCTGGCGGCAGACGGGGGGAGCGGTGGATGTTTTCGTAGCGGGGGTCGGAACCGGAGGGACCATCAGCGGAGCGGGACGATACCTGCGGGAGCGGAAGCCCACCGTCGGTCTGGTCGGGGCCGATCCCGAAGGATCCATATATACGGCGCCTTCCGAGGAAGCTATCCATCAGTATCGGGTCGAGGGTGTGGGTGAGGACTTCTGGCCTGAAACCCTGGATAGGGAGCTGGTCGACCACTACATCATGGTCGATGACCACCAGTCGTTCGATACGGCGCGCCGGTTGGCTCGAACAGAGGGCCTCCTGGTGGGGGGTTCCGGGGGAATGGCTGTACACGCCGCGCTGGAGGTAGCCGCCGAGGACTCCTCCAAACTGGTTGTCGTACTGATCCCGGACTCCGGCCGCGGCTACCTGTCCAAGATATGGAACGACAAGTGGCTGGCTGACCACGGCTTCGAGATCTGATCTCCGAGCGATCACCCGATTCGTCCGAGGATTGGAGTGGGTTTCGCCTACCAGGGTGAGACAAAGATCGGGGAGCCTCGATGAGGCTCCCCGATCATGTCGAAATCGTAACTGGCAACCTATCCGTACTTCATCGGTGGGGTTCCTGAGTCCCACCGTCGATGCCGCATGAGGACCAGCATGCGGACGGACAGACCGGTGGTCCGAGTTGAAGTCGCCACCTGCCCGGGAGTTCCCTAAAGGTTCCTTCCCGGAAGCGACCTCGGGGCCGCTAGCGCTCGGCCACCTCCAGAGTCCTATGTGAACTGTCTAACAAGCCGGACCACCTCCTTTCTCTGGTAGGTGTGACTCTAGCTGAGAGGTCGGCGAGTTTGAAACCCGGTAACCTTCCCTATAGCGCGCCCGTAAGCGCAGTCCACAGATCGGTAACGGCCGCGCCGAGGCCGGTCAATGACCAGCGCAGTATCAGGGCGAGCACGATGACTCCGGTGACCGTGAACACCATCCGCAATCGGTAGGTGACCACCTGTTCGGGATCCTCCGTATACGAGTCCATGGTTGTCCGGACCCGAGCCGCCCGCCGCCTTCGTCCCATGGTCTGTCGGAGTTCGTTGAACAGGTTGCCCAGAGAGTCCCAAGCTACGCCGACAATCCTGTTTACCAGAGTCGTGCGATCGCGGACCGTCTTTTCCAGAGGATCATCCGGCGCCGGTTCCTGGGGTATCGACTGTCCAGCCGGGCTCGAAGATGATGTGTCAATGGGAATCGGTTCCGGATGGGCTGTGTCCTGTCGGTGGACGCCAACCCTGCGAAGCGCTTCTGTCAGGAGAGGCTTGGGGAGCCGCAGGATGTCGGCGACCATCGGGATGTCATCCGGGTCGGGTACGGCGTCACCTCGATCCCAAGCTACTACCACTTCGATCGGCCGTCCGGTCTGAGCCGCTATATCGATTATGGAAAGGTCGAGTTCACCTCGCCTCTGCGAGAAGAGACGGGCGAAGGCCATCCCCTCGTTCCCGGACATCAGTGGGTGAGCACCTCCGGAAGGCTGTCCGGTTCGGGCCCTTCGGTGACCTTCAACCGACCGAGCCCTTTCACATTCCAGCATAGGGTCATGCCGCCGGGCACCAAGAGGCGGAGCGGAGATGGATCTCCATCCGGAGCGTCAACATGTAGCTCACCCTTTGAGAGGGCTTCGTGGAGCGGGATAGAGGCGGTGTAGGTTCCGTCGGCGCTCGCCGCGGTCACATGGGTAGCCTTGCGGTCTGGCCGGGCCTCCTCCAGCAACGGTTTGAGAGGGACGATTGCCCGATCAGAGTTCTCGGCAGGTTGTCCCATGACCCGAAGCTGTTGCGAGGTGTAGCGTTCCGGCTTTGCTACGAGGCCGCTCATTTCGAGGATGTGGTTGTCGTGGTGTGTGTCCGTCATGGCGTTCACGGTAGCGGATCTCTGTGGTGGTGTGGTCCTTGTCGGGGTTTGGCGCGTGTGTTAGTCGTTGTCGGTGATGGTTCCCCGATGCCGGTGAGTGTTTCGGCGGCGGTGTTTCCGGGCGTGAGATGATGAGGCGGAAGGTTTCGAGTCCTATCAGCGGACGTAGCGCCCGCTACAGAAGGGCGAGCCCCATTGCCGCCACCGTGATTATTATCTACTCCTCGGTGCGTGTAGATGTGGTGGTGGTTGTGGTTACTATGTACGCCACGCCCGTGTAACCATCCTACGCATACCCCACTACCGGCCAACCGCCCACCTACTACACCAAGCACACCGAAACAGCATCACCCTCACCTGAAACCAACCCAACACGCCCCGATCAACCCACCCCCCCCGGACCGCACCCGGCAAAACACCCCCACAGGCCACCGAAACCCGACCGGTGAACCACATCGACCCCCTCACAGCACCCCCAACCCCCTAAACGACCTGAACACCCTCCACCAGCAACCCTCCATGAAGAATCGCGGATAGTGGCGGAGGCGGACGGGAATCGAACCCGCTGGGGCACTCTCGTACCCCCACTGGTTTTGAAGACCAGGGAGCCCACCAGGCGCTCGGTCGCCTCCACGGATGGAGGATACTCCGGCTCGGCCGCCGGTGCTTCCCAAGTGGCAGGTCGGAAGGCCCTTATGAGTTGGACTGCTGACACGACTACCCTCACGTGACCCGATAAGTTAGGCCATGGCTTCAACCAACGATTCACATTATGACAAGAACGGTTACCGAATCCTGCCCGGTTGGCGGGTCGGACACCTCATGGAGCAGTCCTCCACCCGATCAGGTCTCCTGGTTCCGGCGGGCACCGAATCCACCAGTGACGCGTTGTCCCTCGTAGACATCCGCACCGGTTTGCGGTTCTGGGCGGTTCCCACCGGCGCTTGGCGCTTCCTGTGGCCGGAGAACAACCAACTGGCGGTTGCCGTTCGGGAGTCCCAGATCATCGCCGAGGAACAGGAGGACTCGCCTGCCGGGGAGAGTTCCTACCTTTGAGGACGGAGTCCTGATTCCTGCCGACTCGATGTTTCCAGGGGCAATTCACCCTAAAACCGACATGTTCGGCGAGTGGAGAGGCGTTTGACGACCGACGGCCGCCGGGGTCGGCGGCTCACCGCCACAGTCACCGACCTCGAGGTAGCCCGACAGAAGGCTTTCCTGGTCGGCGTTGACTTCGAAGGTTCCGGGATTGACGATCCCGATCGGTCGTTGGACGAACTCCGGTTGCTCACCGATACCGCGGGGTCCACTCCGGTCGGGACGATCGCGTTCAAGCGGCGGCGGGCCAACCCGGCCACGTTGGTCGGTTCGGGCCAAGTAGAGGATCTGCTCGATGAAGTCGAACGGTTTGATGTTGATGTCGTGGTGTTCGACAACAACCTCAGGTCAGGCCAGCAGCGGAATCTCCAAGAGAAGCTGGGGTGCGACGTGGTTGATCGGGTAGCGGTGATCCTGGATATCTTTGCCCAACACGCCGTCAGCCGGGAAGGGATGTTGCAGGTGGAGTTGGCCTTGCTCCGATATCACCTCCCTCGCCTGCGAGGCCGAGGTACCGAACTGAGCCGGTTGGGCGGCGGAATCGGAACCAGGGGACCAGGCGAAACCAAGCTGGAGACCGATCAGCGGCGGATCAGGCGGCGGATCTCCTATGTTGAACGCCGATTGGGAGAAGTCCACCGGGCGCGACAGGGACAGCGCAAATCGAGGACCGTTTCCGCGGTTCCGCTCGTGTCGCTGGTGGGTTATACCAACGCGGGCAAGTCGACGCTGATGAACGCCCTCACCGGAGCGGACGTGTTGACCGAGGATCGCCTCTTCTCGACCCTCGACTCCACAACCAGACGCTTCAAGCTACCTAACGGACGGTTCGTTCTGCTGTCGGACACGGTGGGGTTCGTCCGTCGGCTGCCTCATGAGCTCGTGGAGGCCTTCCGCTCCACCTTGCAGGAGACGGTGGACGCCGATCTCCTCATCCATGTCGTGGACGCCTCCGAGCCGTCCGCTCCGGAACGGATGGCGGCGGTGCGAGAGGTTATCGGTTCGATCGGCTCCGGCCACGTTCCCGAGATGCTCGTTCTCAACAAGGCCGATGTAGCGGATGACGCCGGTCTGGTACGCCTGCAACAGCTGTACCCTCAGGCGGTTACTGTCTCGTCTGTGGATGGCGCCGGATTGGATCGGTTGGCGGAACGATTGGCGCAGTTGCTCAGCGAGGGAACCAAGCAGGTGAAGCTGCTGGTTCCATACCATGAAGGTCAAGTGGTAGGGAGACTCCGCCGCGAAGCCGAGGTGCTATCCGAGCAGTACTGCGCGGAGGGTACCGTGGTAGAAGTTCGCCTCCCGAAGGGTCAGGCGCGCCGCTACCGGGAGTATGCGGCTTCTCGGACAGCCGACGATCAGCGGTTGGACTGATACCTCTTCAACAGGAGATCGGTTACTTACTGCCCGGCTGACAGGGCAGCCCCTACGATTCCGGCGTCGTTTCGGAGCATGGCCGGGACGATTTCCGCCCGTGAATGCAGGAGGGGACCGAACTTGGCGAACCTCTTTGAGATACCCCCTCCTAAGACCACGAGATCGGGGGAGAAGATGCGGTCGAGGTGGGCAAGATAGGCGTTGAGGCGCTCCGCCCACACTTCGAAGGACAACTTCTCTACCTTCCTCGCTCGGTTCGAGGCGATCTTCTCGATTACCTGCCCGTCCAAGTGGAGGTGACCGAGTTCGGTGTTGGGTACCAGATGCCCGTTGTGGAGCAATGCGGAGCCGATACCGGTTCCCAGGGTAAGGACTATCACTACCCCCTTCCGGTTGGCGGCCGCTCCCATCCGAGCTTCGGCCAGTCCGGCGGCGTCGGCGTCGTTTATGACCGAGACCGGTCGGTTGCAGGCGTCCGAGAAGAGAGAAGCCGCATCGGTTCCTATCCAGGAGTCGTCAAGATTGGCCGCCGACAAGGCCCGGCCATCGATCATGATCGCAGGGAAGGCGCAACCGACGGGTCCGCTCTCTCCGGGGAATGACTCCACAAGGCGACGAAGGGTTATTGAGACCGCCTCCGGGTTCGATGGTCGGGGGGTCTTGAAGCGAACCCTCTCCTGGGTAAAGCTCCCCGATTCCAGATCTACCGGGGCGCCCTTCATCCCACTTCCACCGATATCGATCCCGAGACGCGTAGTCATTCCGATAGATATTATCGCTGCATGAAAAGGGTTTACAACGGATCGATGCCCAGGTCTGCCAGGAGCTCGCGTACCAAGCCTTCGATACGGTCACGGATAGGTCGTACGTTTTCGACACCCTTCCCCGCTGGATCATCAAGTTCCCAATCCAGGTAGTGTTTCCCCGGCAAGACCGGGCAGGCGTCGCCGCAACCCATGGTTATCACCACATCCGATGCCGCCACATGATCGGTTGAAAGTTTGGTGGGTACCCTGCCGCCCATGTCAATGTTCCGCTCGGCCATCGCCTCCACAACCGCGGGGTTCAACTGTTCGGCCGGCATAGACCCTGCACTACGGACGATCACTCGGTTGCCGGCCAGATGGCGTAGGAAACCGGCGGCCATCTGGGAGCGACCGGCATTATGAACACATACGAACAGAACTTCCGGCGTTATCTCCATCTCCGAACCAAACCTCCATCTCCGAACCAACCATTGGTCCTCTATCGTAAGGCCCGGTTCCTAACTCCCGGTGAACCTATAGTAAACCTGTCGCCACAGGACGGTCGAATGCTGTCTGACGGCCGATACGGTCTCTAACCTTCCATCCATGCCCGCTCTCGGATACTCGTTAGGTCGACGCCTTGTGGCTGAAGGGGTTGGAACCGCCTTCCTTCTGATAGCCGTAGTGGGGGGCGGGATAGCCGCCCAACGAATGAGTCCTGAAGATGTAGGACTCCAGTTGTTCGAATCGGCGGTGGTGACTGCATTTGCCTTGATGATGCTTATCTGGACGTTCGGACCCATTTCGGGGGCACACTTCAACCCGTGCGTGACGTTGCTGGACATGGCGATGGGACGACGGTCATTACGAGAGGCGTCCGCCTATATCGGTTCCCAGATTGTCGGGGGAATTATAGGTGTGGCGCTGGCCAATCTCATGTTTGAACTTCCTGCGTTCGAGTGGTCGAGCACCGCCCGTGGGGGAGGAGGCCAATTCCTGGCTGAGGTGATCGCCACCCTCGGTCTGATGACGGTTATCTTCCTGATCGCTCGCCCGGGAGGCTTGGGATTGCAGTTCGTAGCTCCGGCGGTGGGGGTATACATAGGCGGAGCGTACTTCTTTACCTCCTCCACCAGTTTCGCCAATCCGGCGGTTACAGTCGCCCGAATGTTCTCGGATACCTTCGCCGGCGTCGCTCCCTCGTCGGTCCCGGCCTTCATCGGCATGCAGTTGGTGGGGGCTGGTCTGGCTCTGGTCTTGGTTCGGTACCTACCGGTAACCGAATGAACGGAGTGGGCGACCACCGGACTATCCAGGACGGTGCTTAAACAGGTGATCGGATTTGGTCCTCCGTCCGCTGACCAGGGAGTTTACTATCGGACGTCGGACCAAGCCGGGGGTTTCTCAGCACCCTTCTATCCCTCTAACATGGAGCCACCTTGACTACTGCTGACATTGGATTGATAGGTCTGGCTGTGATGGGCCAGAACCTGGTGCTGAACATGGACGACCACGGTTATACGGTGGCCGTCTTCAATCGTACGGCCGCTCGAACCACCGAATTCGTGTCCGGGCCTGCTCGTGGTACCGAAGTGATCGGTACCTATGGAGTAGAGGAATTGGTGGCCAAGCTCCGGTCACCTCGCAGGATCATGCTGATGGTCAAAGCCGGTCAAGCGGTAGACGACACCATCGGGCAATTGGTCTCACACCTCGAACCAGGGGACATTATCATCGACGGTGGCAACTCCCACTTCGAGGACACCGCCCGGCGAACCGCCCGACTGAAGGAGCAGGGCTTGCTGTTCGTCGGCGCCGGAATATCCGGAGGTGAGGAAGGAGCTCGTCATGGGCCCTCGATTATGCCCGGGGGTGAACCGGTTGCGTGGCCACGGGTGAAGGGTGTTCTGCAAGCTATCGCGGCCAAGGTGTCCGACGGAACCCCTTGCTGTGACTGGGTAGGTTCCGGCGGCGCCGGTCACTACACGAAAATGGTTCACAACGGCATCGAGTACGGTGACATGCAGGTGATCGCCGAGGCGTACCACCTGATGAAGGTGGGTTTGCGGATGCCGCACTCCGAGATGGCAGCGGTGTTCCGTCGTTGGGGTGAAGGGTTGCTCGACTCCTATCTGATAGAGATAACCGCCGACATCCTTGACCATGTCGATGGGCGCGGCAATCCGACGGTGGAGTCGATCCTCGACGCAGCCGGTCAGAAAGGGACCGGCAAGTGGACGGTCATTTCCTCACTGGATCTCGGATTTCCGATGACCTTGGTAGCCGAGGCCGTGTACGCCCGGGTGGTGTCGGCGCTGGTTGGTCAACGCAAGGAGGCGTCGAGTCTGCTCGGATCGGGCGTTCGTTCCGATGATGGTGATCGCGATAGTTACGGGGACGGATTTGTGGATGACATACACGACGCGTTGTACGCGTCGAAGATCGTGTCCTACGCGCAGGGTTTCATGCTCCTGGAGGGGGCGGCCGCCGAGTACGGATGGGACCTCGATTATGGGCGGATTGCTCAGTTGTGGCGGGAGGGTTGCATCATCAGGGCCGCGTTTCTCGACGATATTTCGGCCGCCTTCGAACGGCGATCGGATCTGCCCAGCCTCCTTCTAGAAGGGTTTTTCGCGGACGCTCTCCGCAAGGCGGCGCCGGGCTGGCGGCGGGTGGTGGCTACCGCAGTCGGCGACGGGATCCCGGTACCCGCGTACTCCTCCGCGTTGGCGTTCTATGACGCCTACCGTTGCGAGCGGCTCCCCGCCAACCTTGTACAGGCCCAGCGGGATTACTTCGGCGCGCACACATATGAGCGGGTAGATAGTCCCCGGGGGGAGTTCTTCCATACCGACTGGACTGGTACCGGAGGCCCCGCCACATCGGGGAGCTATCAAGCCTAGGTTTCCTTCCTGGGTCGGTGGATGAAGATTGCGAGGTGTTCTGCAATCTGATCTGACACTTCAGATACGGAACCAGTCTTGCAGCACCGCTTTCAACTCCAGGAAGGCCGGGTCCGTGCAGCGTGACAGAGACACTCGCTGTGCAATCTGTAGGTATAGGGAAGCGCTGCGCGGGGTTCGGGTCATCCGTAACGTGGCCTGGAGGGCCTCCTTGGGTCGATCAGGCTTCGCGCACCCCTCCTTGAGATAATCCTGCATGGAAAGCCAGTCGCGGAGGCGGACTGACTTGTTCTTCCATCCCAGTGCGGAATCGACGTGCGGAGAGTCGTTCCATACCCATGTTTCCAATTCCGGATCGATTACGATCCTCTTCGCCCGCCCTTGCCATGGGGACCGGGCGAACGCAGTATCGAGTTCCTGCTGCAATTCCCGACGAGTTGTTGCTTCCCTACCACTTCCTTCATGGTCAAAGATCAGCAAGCCGTGGCGGTATCGGCGAGCGAACGAGGCGAGAAAGTCGACACCTTTCGTAGCACAGCCCGGATCCCGTTCCGGATGACGCAGAAGAGTACTTGTGAGGTCGGGAATAGCCATAGAGTAGCTTCGGCTGAGGATACCCTTGATGGTGTTCAGCATATCGTTATCGGCTGTTAGCACTATCAAGTCATGAACCGGAGTCATCCCAGCACGCCCGAGACAAGTAGCATTCCAAGATCGACATTACCTTGCCATCTGCTCAAGACAGGATGTTCAGCGCCATCTACGATATCGGTAGCCCCTTCTTCATCTCGGGCGAAACACAAAATTTCATCCGTTGACGCCTGACTAAGAACCACCGAAGATGAGAAGCTAATAACACCTGAGTGTCATACAATGAAGATAAGGAATCGTATGCGGCGGATACGGCTCCGGGATGAATACCATTCTCTGGTTCCTCAATCAAAAAAATTCCCGTTAGGTCGTCCAAATATGCAGGCAGTGTCAACGCCGTCAGTCAGGGTTCCGTCAGACGCCATCCATGAGGGTAACCTCAGCCCACTCGAGTATTTGTAAACCACATACCGATACCGATGTCGATCTTCTGAACGTTCCACGGTCGATATATCCACCAAGTCAGTGAGAACCGTCTTCAGATGCCGGATCCATGCTGCGTGTCTATCCTGGTCTTTATCGTGTAATTGTTTAATTAGCCATGGTAGGTTGGATCCGTCCAGGGACAAACCTTTGATGTTGAACGGTGGGCTCGGATTACGCATTTTACGACTATTCAAGGTCAGATGTTGCACACCTGATTTCAGGTATTCCTGAAACCAGGTGGCGACAGGGAACTGTCTCTCATCGGCAAGCAGGTTGCGGAAGGCCGATCTCTTAGGTCCGAGCCGAAAGGACGGTGTCCATCCTTTACCGGCTTGGCGGTAGACTTCGCTATAGAAGTTGTCATTGCCTCCTAACACTTTGTTGACCACTGATATGGTATCTCTACCACGAGGTGATATTGCTATTGACTCGGGAGCCGTTCTAAGGGCGGGGAATAGGGATCGTTGGGTGGTGGCGTGGTTGTAAGATTGCTTGAGGAGTAGGTTTTCGGTCTTGAACTCGAACTCCGGTGAGTCTTCCTGGAACCCTATAGCGACCTGATATCTGACGGTATCCAAGTCGGGCCGGCGGGTAGCCTTGGAGAGATGATCAGGAATACGGGCCTCTAGGGCCAGCTCGAATGAGGAACCTTGGTGTTGGAATAGGAGGTCTTGCGGATTTGAAGTTCGTCGAAGTATTGCACTGTCGAGGCCGTAGTTCAAGAGGTCGCTCACAAAGCCGATGACATCCATGAAGGTGGATTTGCCGGAGGCATTGGGACCGACGAGTACATGAAACGGCTTAAGAGGTACACGTATGTGCTTGATACAGCGGTAGTTCAGCGCCTCTATAAGAGTGATCATGTTCTGGCGTGCTGCTGAGTTGTCACAAATCACCTTATGTCGAGTGGCAATCCGGGAGACCGACCTGCTCCATCGTACCTTGTGGATACAAGGGCACGGTGGGTCGAGGTGGCGTTCGATCTTGGTTAGGCCGTGTCAGACTATCCCGATCTCGAGTAGGGTCGCGGTTCCCTGAGCCATGACATGGATGGGTCCTGCCGTCGAGGCCGGAACGACAGTCGTGGAGCCGGTTGCCAGATCATGGCGTTCGTGACCCGGCCATCCGATCATAGTGCGTCCTTCCGCCACCTTTAAGATGCGCAACTCCGATGAGTCCTCAAAGATTATGTCGCGATCGGTGGAGCGATGTTCGCGAATCCAGTAGTAGGGAGTTCGGACGAGGAGACGATCTCCATCCTCGACCATTGCCGACCGGAAGGCGGCATCCGGCGCCCGGATGGACAAGCATGCCACTGCTTCACGAATGTGCAGAGGGCGCGTCGGACGATGATACTCCTCTGTCCAGTCGTAGAGCCGGAAGGTGGTGTCGGAGGGGGTCTGGACCTCGGCTACCGTCACACCGGCGCCGAGGGCGTGTACGGTTCCGGCCGGAATGTGGTGGAAGTCACCGCTCTGCACGGGGATTCGCTGCAACAGGTCGGCGAGAGCAGGTGTTCCGGCCGCCTCCCGAATCTCGTCCATTCCGATCCCCGGCCGGAAACCCTTGAATATGGCGGCGCCTGGCGCCGCGTCGAGTACATACCAGGATTCTGTCTTGGCGAACCACCCTTTGTGGCCGGAGGCGTGGCCTTCGTCCGGATGGACCTGGATCGACAGGTGCTCGGCGGTGTCCAGCAGTTTGAATAAGAGCGGGAAGTCACCCGCAGGAGTGGGTGATGCGTTACCTAACAGCGCCGGACCGAGTTCGGCGATGACTTGTCGAAGGCTCTTGCCGCGGTGGGCGCCGCTTGCCACGAGGGTACGGCCCATCGACGAGGCCGACAGAGCATGGCCGGGCAGATCCGCCACCTCCCAAGACTCACCGTAGCGGGTGGTCGTATCCCGGTTGACCTGCGCCGCCTTACCCGATGCTCGTAGCCGGTTACCTCCCCAAGGCTTGGGGACCAGGATGGGTTTGAGGGTTAGAAGGCCGATACGCTTCATTCTTGGCGGTGTTCGGACGCGTGGGGTGCGACATGGAGACGGAGCGCGCATATCATGCAGAGGTCGCCGTCGAGTCGCATTGGGCCGGATGCTATTCCGTTCTGATGTCAAGATCGGTGATTCCCGAGCACCTGGAGCCCGAATGAGCGAAGATCCCCACCGGCTATCCCACGACGTGGCGCCTCACCACTACCGGATTCGCATCGAACCCGACTTGGCGCGGGCCACGTTCGACGGAACCGAGCAGATCACCGTCGAGGTCACCCAACCAACCGACCGGGTGGTTCTCAATGCCATCGAGATCGTCATCCACGAAGTGTGGATAGTCGGAGAGTCAGACGGTCGGCTTGATGCGGATGTGGAGTACCACGAGGAGACCCAGCGGGTCTCGCTCCGTTTTCCCCGGGTGATTACCCCCGGGCCCTGGGACTTGTATTGTCGCTTCAGCGGAGTCCTCAACGATCAACTCCGGGGCTTCTACCGCTCCACCTTTACCGACTCGGAGGGGCGGGAACAAGTCATCGCCACGACCCAATTCGAGGCTACCGATGCTCGTCGGGCCTTCCCCTGCTGGGATGAGCCCGAGTTCAAGGCCACCTTCGGGATCACCTTGGTGGTACCGGACGACCTGCTGGCGGTATCGAACGGAGCGGAATTTGCAAGGTTGCCGGTCGGGGACGGCAAGGTAGCGGTTACCTTCGCCGATACCATCCGGATGTCCACCTATCTGGTGGCTTTCGTGGTAGGTCCGTTCGAGGCTACCCGACCGGTGGATGTGGACGGGGTACCGGTTCGAATCGTGGTCCCCAGAGGCAAGATGCGCCTGACCGGCTATGCCATGGAGTGCAGCCGGTTCTGCCTTGAATACCTGGCGTCCTAC
Source organism: uncultured Acidimicrobiia bacterium (assembly GCA_964516495.1). Taxonomy (GTDB): domain Bacteria; phylum Actinomycetota; class Acidimicrobiia; order Spongiisociales; family Spongiisociaceae; genus JAPPFW01. The sequence goes on from CAZEZF010000043.1 coordinate 14,718, forward strand.
TATGGCATCCCGTATCCGGGCGACAAGGTGGATATGGTGGCGATCCCCGACTTCGCGTTCGGAGCTATGGAGAACCTCGGGTGTATCACCTACCGGGAGTCGGCTCTGCTGGTGGACGAGGCGACCGCAACGTCAGCCGAGAAGATGCGGGTATTGGATGTGATCGGTCACGAGCTGGCACACATGTGGTTCGGGGATCTGGTCACGATGAAGTGGTGGAACGGCATCTGGCTTAACGAAGCCTTCGCAACTTTCATGGAGATGAAGGCTACCGACGCCCACCGGCCGGAGTGGAAGCGGTGGCTGGAGTTTGCCGCGGTTGAGAGACCATGGGCTTTCAAGGTGGACGAGTTGGCCGGTACCCGTCCGGTGGAGTTCGAGGTGCGTTCGCCCCATGATGCGGAGGCCATGTTCGATGCGCTCACCTACGGCAAGGGTTCGGCCGTTCTCCGGATGATGGAACAATACATCGGTGAGCAACCTTTTCGGGACGGGGTCGGCGCCTACCTTCGCTCCCACGCCTATGACAACACCGAGACCGCCGACCTTTGGAGCGCCCTCGATGCGGCTTCCGGGATGCCGATCGGCGAGGTAATGGATACATGGATACTGCAGGGCGGCTATCCACAGATCCTGGTAGAGGCGGGAGACGGACACCTCAATATCGAGCAGAAACGCTTCCTTCTCATCCCCGACCCGGACGACGGCGCCAGGTGGCGGACGCCTGTCCAGATTCGGGGCGTGGCCGGCGGGGCGCCGCTGAGGATCAGGCTCCTTCTGGATTCGTCGTCAAAGGCGATTCCCGTAGAGGGGCCGGTCGAATGGGTGATCGCCAATGCCGGTGGTCACGGGTTCTACCGGACCTCCTACGATCAACCTTTGCTGGAGGCTCTGGTCGAAAGGCTTGACGAACTCGATCCGGTGGAGCGGTTCACTTTGGTGGATGACACCTGGGCGTTCGTTGAGTCGGGCATGGTGGGAGTGGATTCCTTCCTACGATTGGCGCCCGCTTTCTCCCGGGAGACCGAACAGGCGGTGTGGGGCGCTCTTCTCGGTGGGGTAACGTCGGTTGGCCATCACCTGGTAGCCGATACCGTTCGCCCCTTATATGAGGGATGGGTGTACGAGTTGCTGACGACTGCGGCGGATCGGCTGGGTTGGACGCCTGCAGATGGTGAGAACGATCTCACGCGGCGCTTGCGTGGCCGGATCATCAACGCGCTTGGGCGCCTGGTGAATGATCCGGAAACTATCGACGAGGCTCGCGCCGTCTATGAGAGGATGGTTAACGACCCGGCCGCGGTGGATCCCGAAGTGGCCACGGCTGTTCTCTATGTATGCGCCGTACACGGTGATGAAAGAACCTATCAGGAATACCTTCACCATCACACGAACGCAGCGAATCCCCAGGAAGCGATGAAGTACCTGCGAGCGTTGTCATCGTTCGACAATGCTGGGGCGGTGGACCGCACGTTTGACCTGATCGAGGATGGGACCGTCCGTACCCAGGACACTTCGTGGGTGTTGGCAAGCATGCTTGCCAACCGGGTCTCGGGGCCGTACGCGTGGTCAAGACTGCGTGAGGAGTGGCCGGGTTTGGTCGGCGAACTGCCGCCGATGACCCATTCCCGAATGGTGGAGGGCCTTCCCGCGTTATCCGATCCGGAAACAGCAGCCGATGTAGAGTCCTTCTTCGCTGAGAATCCGCTGCCCACGGCCGCCAAGGCCCTTGATCAGAAGCTGGAGCGCCTCCGGGCGCTGGTCATGATGAGAGAGCGGGAGACGACCGCCGTGACGAAGGTCTTGAGGGGATAGGTCGTCGAAGAATGCCGGGCGGTGGTTCGCGGACCCTTGCCCGGCTACGCTCTCCTATACATAGAGAAAGGATTGTTGTGGATATCTCGTTTTGGGTTGATCCGATCTGACCGTGGTGTTGGGTGACGGCCCGGTGGGTCGTCGACGAGGTTGCACCGGTTAGGGACCTGAACGTTGAGTGGGAGCCGATTAGCCTACTGTTCAAGAACCGACCCGCTCCGGGAACGGACCGGTTTGAAGCATCGACCCGCACCCATAAACTGCTCAGGGTGATGGAGTCGGTTCGGCAAGAGTACGGGAACGAGGGAGTCTTCCGTTCCTACTGGAGTTTCGCCACGGTGATCCATCATGATCGGCGACTCTTCGAGTTCGACGTCGTCCGGGTGTTAGCCGGTTGCGGCTTGGATCCGTCGCATTTCGCCGCGTTCGATGACGACGCATGGGACAGCGAGATCCGGGAACGGATGGACGCCGGTCTAGCCTTGGTGGGTCAGGATGTCGGTACTCCGATCATCGCCATGGATGACGACCGCGGCGGCCGGGTGGGTATTTTCGGTCCCGTTATCACCAGCGTGCCTTCTCGCGAGCAATCCCTGCGGTTATGGGATATGGTGGTGGACGCTACCCGCACCCCCAGTTTCTGGGAACTGAAGCGCACCCGTACCGCGCCGCCGGAGTTCGGTCTACGTCCGGCCGGGGTTCCCCGGATCCAGGATTGAAAGGGTTCTGACCCCGGTCCGATGTTGCCCGAACGGAGGAGATCCACGATGAAGCCTACGGTGCGCATCGCCGTGCAGATCCGTCCCCAGCACGGGGAATACCGTTCGATACGCGCCGCGGCGATCAGGGCCGAAGAGGCAGGGGTCGACATTGTCTATAACTGGGATCATTTCTACCCCTTGTACGGCCCTCAAGACAGCCTGCACTTCGAATGCTGGACCATCCTGGCGGCTTGGGCCGAGGTGACCGAGCGAGTCGAGATCGGTCCGCTGGTTTCCTGCTATTCCTACCGGAACGCACATCTGCTGGCCGATATGGCCCGGACGGTCGACCACATCAGTGGCGGTCGCTTGATTCTCGGCCTTGGCGCCGGCTGGCATGAGAGGGACTACCGGGAGTATGAATATCCGTTCGGGACGCCGGGGGGCCGCCTGCGCGACTTCGAAGCAGGCATGTACAGGATCAACTACCGTTTACGAAGGCTGAATCCGCCCCCGATACGGGATATACCGATCCTGATCGGCGGTGGAGGGGAGAAACATACTCTCCGTATCGCGGCCCGACATGCGGATATCTGGCATGGTTTCGGAGGTCCGGAGGTGATGCGCCGAAAGAACCGGATACTCGACGAGTGGTGTGAGGTCGCCGGACGGGATCCTGCTTTGATCGAGCGGGGTGTGGAGGCCGGGTTGGAGGACATCGATCAGGCTGAGGCCTTTCTGGCAGCCGGGATTACCCATATAGCCCTGTTCAGTGACGGTCCTTCGTACCGGATGGATGGGCTGGATGAATGGATCGCTTGGCGGGACGAGAAGAACTCCTGAACCGAACCGGAGTCCCGGTCGTGACCGGAGGCGTCGCCTAGGAACCGCGCCGACCGGATTGGCGGACTAGCCTATCGGCATGATCTGGATCGGGTTGGTATTGATCGCGGTTGGGATTGCGCTTCTCTGGGTAGCGGCTGATCCGTTTGTCGATGCGGCGGCGCGTCTGGCCCGCATTTGGGGTGTTTCTCCTGTTCTTGTCGGTGCGCTGGTCATCGGTTTCGGAACTTCCGCCCCCGAATTGGTGGTTAGTGGACTGGCCGCGGCTCGAGGAGAGTTGGCTTCATCTGTCGGGAACGTGGTCGGTTCCAACGCGGCCAACCTTTCGCTGGTGCTGGGGTTCAGCGCGGTGATATCCCCGGTTGTCGGCCAGAGCAGGATTATCCGACGTGAAGGGGTCCTTGCTCTTTTGGCGATGGGCGCCGTCGTGGTGGTCGCCTGGGACGATATCCTGCACCGGTGGGAGGGGATCGTTCTGGTTATGGCGATGGCGGTGGCCTCTGTATTCCTGGTCAGGTGGTCGCGCCGGGATGCGCGAGATGGCTTGGCGGGTATTGATGATTCCGCCGGCGCCGAAGATCTGCGGATGACCCTTGAGTTGGCCAGGGCGTTCGCCGGTTTGGTTGGAATCGTACTGGGCGCGAGTCTGCTGGTCGAGGGAGGAGACCGGGTTGCGCAGCACTTTGACTTGGCAGGCGGGTTCGTGGGGGCTACGATCTACGCCTTGGGTACCAGCCTGCCCGAATTGGTAACGGCCGGAGCGGCGGCGCGGCGGAAGGCCAACGAGTTGGTTATCGGTAACCTGCTGGGTTCGAACCTGTTCAACTCCTTCCTGGTTGTCGGCGGGGCGGGTGTTATCGGCGCCGGGGCTATCGGGGAGCGCAGGGTGATAGAGCATGTGATCATGCTTTTGATCGGTGTGCTGGTCGGTGTGCTGGCCATCAGCCGCCGGAGGCTCGGCAGATTGGAAGGTGTGGTCCTCTTGGTTTGCTTCGGTATCTTCTTGGTGGTGGTATCTCAGAACGCCGTCGGCTGACCGGTTTGTCAAACCCACATGCAGTGGGTTTCGGCCGGCCTTCGTTGTGGCTGTTCCAGAACCACAGAACCTTTGCGCATTCTCGGGCCGGGCGGGTAGTTGCGGCTTCAGCCTATTCCGCTTCCATCCAAGGCGTTGACTTGCCTATGGGAGAATCGAAGGGCGCCGACGAAAGCGTTTCCTCCAGGAATATGCTACGAATAAACCCGCCCGCCACCGTTCTGGTTGGGTAAAGTTCTGTCCATGACCGGTGGAAGGAGACCGGATTGAACGACACGGCAACGGGTGCCGAAAACGCTTTAACGGCATTCACGGATAAAGCAGCCGAGGTAGTGGTTTCGGCTGCGGACATGGTTACGGAAGCGTCGGGATGGTTGGCCCGGTTAATGGTCTACATACTCATCCCGGTTGGATTTCTTAACGTTTTTCTTCGTTACGTTGGACGGTATACGGAGGCTCAACTTGTCAACAACACCTGGATCGAAGCCCAGTGGTACCTCTATGGGGTGCTGTTCTTGTTGATGTTTCCCTACCTGCTCCGCCATGACGGAAACGTTCGGGTCGACTTCTGGTATGCGGAGCGCTCCCCGCGCGTGAAAGCGATTATCGACCTGGTCGGCCATCTGGTCGGATTGGTGCCGTTCACCGCATTGGCTTTATGGGTTTCCTGGAAACCTGTTCGTGAGTCATGGAGAATCTGGGAGCAATCGCCGGATCCCGGCGGACTCCCCCGGGCGCCTTTGAAGGCCATGATTCTGGTGGCTTTCATATTGCTCGGCATCCAGGCGCTGTCCACGCTAATCCGGCTGGCGGCGTTTCTGACCGGTAGAGAGAGGATGCTCGTTCTCGGCGAGCGTGAAGCACCGATGAGGATTGAATAATGGGTATCGAATGGCTCGCCATAATCATGTTCGCCATCTTTTTGGTATTGCTGCTGGTCGGCTATCCGGTGGCCTTTTCGTTTGCAGGAACGGCCATAGTGTTCGGAGCGATTGGCATTCTGCTGGGAGAATTCGACTTCAACCGACTCATCATCCTGTTCAGTCGTTGGTTCAAGGCGGTAGATAACTTCACCCTGCTGGCGGTGCCCTTCTTTGTCTTCATGGGCGCAATCCTGGAGAAGTCAGGTCTGGCGGAACGCATGTTGACTACGATCGGTATGGCGCTCGGTCGCCTCAAAGGCGGACTCGGTTTGACCGTAGTGATCGTCGGGGCGATGCTTGCCGCCGCTACCGGAGTGGTGGCGGCCACTGTGATCGTTATGGGCCTCCTGTCCCTGCCCACCATGGTGCGCTACGGTTACGACCATCGGCTCGCCACCGGGTTGATCACGGCCTCCGGAACTCTGGCCCAGCTCCTGCCCCCATCCCTGGTATTGATTCTTCTTGCCCAGGTTGTGGGTGTATCGGTTGGAGACCTTTTCCTCGGCGCGATGATTCCCGGTTTCATGCTGGCGGCTCTTTACGGTCTCTACTGTCTGTACCGGGCCTACACGAAGGAGGGCGAGGCGCCGGCCCTCCCGGCCGAGGCCCGCACGATGCACGGGTTGCGTTTGGCCCGGGAACTCCTGGTTGCCGTTGTCCCCATCATTCTTCTGATCCTGGCTGTTCTGGGGACGATTTTCGCCGGCATCGCCACGCCCACCGAGGCGGGTGCGGTGGGAGCGGTCGCGGCCATGGCGTTGGCGGCTGCGAATCGCAACCTCAAGTTTCCGGTAATAGGGGGCGCCGCTCGCTCCACAGCCCATATAACCGGACTTGTCCTGATGATCCTGTTCTGCTCCACCTTCTTCCAACTCATCTTCGACCAGTTGGGAGGACAGAGGTTGGCTCAGGAGATACTCACCGGCCTACCCGGTGGTTTCTGGGGATTCATAATCATCGCCAACATCGCGGTCTTCCTGCTGGGGATCAACCTCGAGTTCATCGAGATAACGTTCATCGCCATGCCTATCTTCGTGCCGGCCGTTCGGGTGCTGTTCGAGTCAGGAGTGACACCGTTCGACACCTTACCGGCCCTCATGATCTGGTTCACGGTGATGATCGCCATCAACCTGAATATGGCGTTCATCTCTCCGCCGGTGGGGTTCTCGCTGTTCTACCTGCAAAGCGTGGCGCCACCCGAGGTAAAGACGCTTGATATCCATCGAGGCGCGTTACCCTTCATGGTGCTCCAGGGTGTGGCCCTCCTGCTGGTGATGGCGTTTCCGGCCACGGTCATCTGGCTGCCTGAAGTGATAACAGCCTGAAGCAACTCAGCAGATTCCGTTAACGGTTC
>CAZEZF010000043.1:21483-26441 GCA_964516495.1 uncultured Acidimicrobiia bacterium
TGGACAAAGAAAAAGGAGGGGAGGGGCTCTAGTCCCCTCCCCTCCTTTTATTTCGGCTTTTGTGGTTTTTTTGGGTCCTCAAACCCCTTCAGCGGGGGTAAACCGGGCTAGCCCAGGTCAGGAATGCCGACCGGTCCAACTAACCATCTCGGTCTCGGCAAGACCATGCCATTGGGTGATTCCGTCACGGAACAACTTCCAAGACTCGAAGATCGTGGCAAAGTCGCTGTTTTCGGCGGCGGTCTCGTCGAACAATTCGAATGCGGCTTCCTCAGATGCCTGCATGACGTCTTCGGGGAAGGCTCTTAACTCGATGTCCGACTGGATGATCTCGGCTAGCGCCGCCGGATTCTTGGCGTCGTAACGGGCCATCATCGTGGCGTTGGCGCCGAATGCGGCTGCTTCGACAATCGCCTGATACTCCTCGGGCAGGGCGTTCCATTCCGATAGTGGGATGAAGACATCCAACTCCGGTCCCGGCTCCCACCAACCCGGGTAGTAGTAGTAGGTGGACACGTCGTGGAACCCCATAGTGGTGTCGTCATACGGCCCGACCCACTCGGTCGCGTCGATGGCGCCTGTCTGGAGGGCCTGGAAGATCTCACCACCGGGCAGAACCTGCACGGTAACGCCCAACCGCTCCATGACCTGACCACCCAGGCCCGGGATACGCATCCGCAGGCCTTCGAGGTCCGCTCTGGAATTGATCTCCTTGTTGAACCAGCCGCCCATCTGCACACCGGTATTCCCGGCGGGGAAGTTGATGACACCGAAGCGGTCTGCGTAGAACTCACGCATCATTTCCATGCCGCCGCCTTCATACATCCAGGCGTTCTGCTGGCGGTAAGTGAAGCCGAACGGTAGGGCGGTGTTAAAGGCCGTCGCCGGGCTGAGGCCGACATAGTAGTAGGACGCCGAGTGGCCGATCGGAATAGCGTTCTGTTGTACGTTCTGGAGGATTTCCAGTCCGGGTACCAGTTCACCCGCTGCCCTGGGGACAATCTGGAAACGGCCGCCCGTCATGGCGGATACCCGTTCAGCAAAGTCTTGCGCGCCGCCGAAGATGGTATCAAGTGAGAGAGGCCAGCTGGTACCCATCTCCCATTCGATCTCCGGGCCGCCCTGAGACATCACTACTTCCACTGCCTCCTGAGCAGTACTGGTGGTGGCGTCGTCCGCGCTTCCCGCCGCCGTGTCGGGGCTGGTATCGGGTTCAGCGTCGTCGCTCCCGCACGCAGCTACCGCAGCGAGCACTCCGCCGGCCGCGATAGTCATCCCGGCTTTCTTCAGAAAATCCCGTCGATCAACCTTGGTCTCAAGGGTTTCCTCTAGGGAAGGCCCTGATTTGTCCTTTGCCACACCGCCTCCTCTCTCGATTGGTCCCGCATGGGGCTTGGAGTCCCGGCTTCCATACAGTCCGGGGAATACATAACAATATAGATCACCCAAGGCCCTCCGCCTGGAAAAGCGACGATTTTATCGCTCGGTCAGCAAAGCAGAATGGGTATCAAGTGGTTCGGATCCAGGACTTGGTCCTTTCCTGCTCTTGAGAGTTCCGGGATTGTTCCAGGACGAGCAGGAATATCCGTTCAACTTCGTCGGGAACCAGCCCACACAGGTCAGCTTCTTCACGAATGACAGAAAGGAGTTCCTGCTCCCGTTCAGGGGCTTGGACGGGCATTCCTCTCTGAGCTTTTATCCGACCGATTTCCATGGCCATCCGGTGACGTCGTGCAAGCAACCGCACCAGATCCCGATCGATCATGTCGATCTTCATACGGATCCGATTGACGCCGAGCGCCTCCATGAGGCGTTCGAAGGAGGCGGGGGTTATGTGGTGGGAAACGCTTGTGCGCGACGTTCTGGGATCGGGATGCACCTCGATCATGAGACCGTCTGCCCCCACGCCCTGCGCCGCCAACGCGAGCGGTTGGATTCGCGCCGGCGATCCCGCAGCTGCGGAAGGGGCGACGATGATCGGCAGGTGGCTCTTTTCTTTGAGCACCGGGATGGAACTCAGATCCAAGGTTGCTCGGGTGGACGTCTCGAAGGTGCGGATGCCGGCTTCGCAGAGGACGACCTGGTCGTTGCCTTCAGCGAGGACGTACTCCGCAGCCCAGAGCCATTCATCGATAGTGGCGGATCCCCCTCTTTCCAGAAGGACGGGCTTCCCCGAACTCCCGATCACCCGCAGCAACTCGAAGTTCTGCATCGAACCGGGGTCGACGTAGATCATGTCCACATGCTCGGCTACCAGGTCGACGTCTTTCGGTTCGAGAGCTTTGGTCATGGTGGGCAGGTCGACTTCTCGGCCGGCCTGTCGGAGTAGCTTGAGGGCGGGTTCCCCTAGCCCTGGGAAACCATAGGGGGAGGGACTGGATTCGAACACTCCTCCCCGTAGGACGGCTGCTCCCGCTTTGGCGACAGATCGCGCTACTTGCATGATCTGGTCCTCTGATTCGATTGCTCGGGGTCCGGCTATGACCGGGAATAGATCACGTCCGAATCTGGTCGAACCTACCTGGACGATCGTGTTCGCGTCCGACCCATTGCGTATTGCTTTTCTCTCCATGGACACTCCTCTTAATGATCGCCCCGGGGACAAAAGAAACCCGGAGCGGTTACTCCGGGCCTATTCCTTGTGACAGTCTGAGATGCTACATGCAGAACCTGGCCCGGACACCGGGCCCGGTAAAGGCGAAGCTGTAACGTAGCACTTCCGGGTTCACGCCGTCCAGGCTACCCGACTGCTCGTAAACGGTCAACCCAGTGAACCCGCAGCGGGCGGCGTCCCTTTATTGATAGGGGGCGCCGCCCGTTTGATTGCCTCGCCAGTTCGGTCCCTGGGTGGTTTACATGGATGCGACGACTCTGACCATTGCGGCGGATCTACTGAAGGAGCCTGCTCCTTGGAGGTGACACGCGAACCCATCCTCGTAATGGTGAGTCCTGTCAACGCACCTTCGTCGTCGTTATCCTCGACCACCACAGTCGCGTAACCGGCTGAAGGGGGCGCCGAATAACCGGCACTCCCTGCCGGCGCATCCAACACAGCCATAACCAAACCATGTGGCTCATCAACAAGATCACTCTCAGTGCCCACCACCAGCTTTCGCCGAAGAACGACCCGAAAGAATGGTGAACGTCGCGTCCACGCCTTCGGTCACATCACCATCAGCCGCGAACTGACCACCGGCAACGGGGCCTGTGCCCCGGTCGAAGCACTGACGAACAACAGACCCGCCCCCAGTAATAGACCAAAGGCGGCAATCACACCGCGTCTCACATAGTTCAACATCCGGCGTGTGGTCTTTCAGGTAGCGCATGAAGGTAACTCCGTAGATCTATCGACTTTGGAGTCGTCAGTGCGCTAAAGAAATAGAGATCCCTCCGCGCGTAACAAAACTGTTATAGCACAAGTAGCAAAGACCAGGTACTTGGAATAGCAAAGCCTTACAAATCCCTGCCGTCTGAAATCCCTGCCGCATTGGGCTTGACGATAAGAGCGTGCGCGGATAGCTCCTGACCTGGCAAACGCACGACCTCCGAGGATTGAGGTACTTGTTCTGACCAGGGACTTCGAGCCCGATCCGGTGTCGACACGCTGACAGCGATCCACGGGAACACACCTATCCGCGCATCCTCTAAGTCCTCCGGGGGCCTCCGGTCGGCTAGGAGACGGTGGTCCCGTAGGCCCGATCATTCTCCGTGCTGACCGGGGGATTGCGTCTGGCGAACCACAGCAGACCGATCAGCCCGGCGACTCCCGCCGCGAGGCCACTCCACTGGCTCCACGTAAGAGCGCCGAGGGTTCGGTCTCCGTTCACATCAAGAGCGAGGCGGGTGAAGTCGATGAGTAGGCGTTGGAAGCCGTACCAACCCAACCACACTGCGAACAGTTGACCGTAGCGGAGAACAAGCGAGGATCGGTTAACCAGCCAGTAGAGAAAACCAAACAGGAGGGCGGCGCCGATCATGTCGTAGAGGGCGGCATGGTGGTATATCCCGCAGTATTCCCCTACCTGGGCCACCGTGCATTCGAGGCGATCGTGTTGCGGCGCCACATCGTAGCCTGGTCGGATGCCGTACCCGAGGAAGAAATCGGTGGGTCCACCCAAGTGCTCGACGATGGCCAAGTCGCCGATTCGTCCCACGATCGTTCCGATTGCAAGTCCGAAGGCGGCCACATCCAGGGTGGGCCAGATATGTAGGCCGAGTCGGTGGGCCCGCCACAGGCCCACGGCGATGCCGCCGGCGAAACCCCCGAGAATCGAGTAGTTGCCGCCGACATTGATCATCTCGCCGATGTCGAAACCCCTATCAACCCAGTAGGCTGGTAGCGTCAACCACCGGGCGCCCAGCAAGGCGCCGACCAGCGCCCAGGTGAGAACGGACTGAAACCGGTCGGCGTCGAACCCTCGCTCGTGGTACTTGCGAATGCAGTAGTAGGCGCCGGCCAGGAAGCCGATCCCCGCGAACACCCCGTGTAGAGAAAGGCTCAAGGGGCCGACATCGAAGATGGGGATCGGTGGGTAGGTGATCACGGCGGGCACATCCCAAAGGCTAGCGTATCCGGGATACTGTTCGATCCGCCGGATCTCCCGAGTGCATCTGGATGACCCGTAGTTTGGGTCGCGAGACTACCAAAAGCAGGGCGCCCACTTAGTAGGGGCCCCTAGAGGTGATACTCAAGGACCTCCCGGAAGTCCGCACAACCCGAAGGACGGCGACGGAAAGCCCAGGTGATTGTGTGAACCTAACTATACAGATCAGGCGTGGTAGTGGGTTTTTCCATCAATGTAGATGTTGACACGTTCTCGCACCGCCGCTCTCAGATCACTGGACATAGATAGAACCCGTGACGATTCGGATTATAACGAATCGAATCTAACCGTACCAAACCTTAACCCCAATTTTTCATGCAGGGGTTTGGATGGGTAACCGAGAGAGGTGAAATT
>CAZEZF010000044.1:0-26175 GCA_964516495.1 uncultured Acidimicrobiia bacterium
GACGTGGCCTTTTTGAGTTCGGTGTGTCTGGGGCATGAAGAATCAGGGCTAGGAGGGGGGACTGTCATTGTTCAACACCCCGCGGCGCGAGCACACTGAAAATCCCTGCACTAAAAATTGGGGTCTAGACACGGACGATCAGATGTTGTATTCAGAGAGTGGTAAGACACCGACCAACGAGAAGTCGGCGCTTCCGTCTTGAAGGAAGGTGTTCGTCAGGTACATATCGACCGGAGCGCGGTCGGATACAAGGGAGGGTGGAAGGTCGGCGCCGAACGGTCAACAGCCGGGTCGCTGATCAATGTATGGAAAGGTTTGTGCAGTGATCGACCGAGACACCATCACCTACGGTGACCGAGCCATCGAGTACGAGGTGCGCCGGAGTAAGCGGCGGAAGAAGACCATCGAGGTGAAAGTGAGTAAGGAAGGGGTGCGCGTCTACGCACCTTGGGCGGCTTCCGACCGTGACCTGAGAACGTTCGTGCTGGATAGGGCTTCGTGGATACTGGGACATGTGGACAAGTTCAATGCGATCGAGCCTCTTCGGTTCGCAGACGGTGAAACCTTGCCCTATCTCGGGTATGAGATACCGATGTGTTTCACGACAACCGACCTACCAACACCTCGGGTACGGTTGGAGGGCGGACGTTTCTTAGTGGTCGAACCCGACGGATACGACCCTGGACACCGCCGGGCGGCGTTGGGAGGCGCCTTTCTCGAGTGGTACATGGAGCAGGCGTCGGATATGCTTCCGGAGGTGGTTGACCAATGGTGGCCGGTGCTCGGACGAGGTCAGAAGTCCCGGGTATTGATTCGAAACCAGAAGAGCAGATGGGGAAGTTGCGGACCCGACGGTACTCTCAGGTTCAACTGGAGGGTAATGATGCTGGACCCGGCGCTGGTCGAATATGTAGTGGTCCACGAACTCGCCCACCTCACGGTCAGAAACCACTCCTCCGATTTCTGGAATCTGGTGAGTTCGGTGATCCCTGACGCCAAGGACCGCCGTGAGCAACTTCGTGATATAGCGATCGGTTTTCGATTGTGACGTCCGATCTGATGATGCGGACCGATGGCGGGCAGCTTGCAACATCGGGTTGCAGGCGCCTGTCGGCTAGTGAAGGAACCCTTATAGAAATCCGGTAACGGTTGGTGGGCTATCCGATCTGGGTCAACACCTTCCCCCTCGGGGAGGGCCAAGGCTGTTCAGACCGGAGCAGGAGTTCTTGATGACGGGTAGCCCACCAGGAAGTCGGAGGCCGCCTCCGGTGACCAGGCTTCGGCGAAGGGTACGGGTAGCGTGATGATCGGGTTGACGCCACAGGGTCTACCCCGCCTGACCAGAAGGGTGGTCGCACCTTCCCGGCGCCTGAGAATGTAGCTGTATACCGTGGTGTAGTTGGCGTGGTTGCAGATTCCGGTGCCACCTTGGTCGTGGCTCCGCAGTAGCTCCAGGACCTCTTCCACCGATGCGGCCTGATCCAGGTACTTCTGGGCGGAGATCATGCGGGCTTCGGTTGTCACCGTGTCGTCGTTTCCGGGATGGATCCCGAGTTTGGTATGGTGGTTGGCCCGAGCCGTAGGCCCGGCAGGCCGGATCACCGCCGTTTCCCGGCTCCTCACCTCCACCGCGCCTTGGGTTTTGCGGTCGATGAGGATCAGGTTGCCCCACAGGTACGGTTGTCCGGCCACTGCTCTCTGAACGGCGGCGATACCGGAATCCACGTCATTACCCTCCCGCAGAGCAATCTCAACCAGGTCGTCGTAGTTGGCGTGGTCAGGCAGGGTTCTAACATTCGAATCACATGCGAGTAGCCCTGATGAGTTGGCGCCGATGGAGAAACCCGAGAACCTGTCCAGGTTCGGATCGGTTCCCAGCCAGGTTGTGATGCCCTCCACACCGAAGACATCCTTTTCGAGCACAAGACGATCATCGAATACCTCACGACCGAAATCCTTGTTCTTGAACAGCAGGTAGTCGTCGGGACCTAGACGCAGGAATCCGGTAGTACACATGGCGATCCTCCGTTCGGTTACTGGGAGGGCGCCGAAGAATGCGGGAATGGGTCGGCCCGCCATGCCTCGACCAAGGGGTTGGCGGCGTCTCGCCGGACCGACCGAACGGATTCAAGCGCCCTCTTGCGTCGGGATTGTAGGACTTGTCCGACGAAAGGGTAGGGTTCGGGTTATGGCTTCCGGATTCGTCAACCGCGCTGATCGTAACCGGGTGGAGCGTCTCCTCCTCCGCTATGTCGGTACCCACTCCGTCAATCCGGCTATCGATGACGGTCCGGGTGAGGCGCCCCTCGCCGATCGGCTCTTCGCCGACCTGGAAGCGGACGGATTCAACCCGGTTCGGGAAGTCGTTCATCCGGCGGGTCGCGACAACATCGTAGCCACCCTTCCCGGACTCGCCGGCGCGCCTACGGTGATGTTCCATGCTCACCTCGACACGGTGGGGTTCTCGGGGAAGGCCACCACGCGGGCCACCTCTTCGGGGGGTTCGGTCTATGGGAGAGGGGCATGCGATACGAAAGGTTCCCTGGTCTCGATGGTCGAATCGCTCCGGCTGCTCAGGTCCGTCGACCCATCCGATCGGGCTACGGTCGTTCTGGTAGCGGGCATCGACGAGGAGGTGGCCGGGACCGGCGCCGAGGCGCTGGTCGCCGCGCACCCGGAGATCGAGATGGCGGTGGTCGGTGAACCGACCAGCCTCGAGATAGTCACCGCCCATAAAGGGGTGATCCGATTCGATATCGCCACCACCGGGATTCCCGCCCATTCATCCAAACCTCACCTCGGTCGTAACGCCATCCACGCCATGTCCAGGGTTCTCGACGCTATCGAAAACGACTACATCCCGTCCCTGGACCCCGACGGCCACCCCCTGGTCGGACCCGCCACCCTGACCGTTACGACCATCAGGGGTGGGTCGGGAATGAATGTGGTTCCCGCCGAATGCGTCATCGGCCTGGACCGCAGGGTGATTCCCGGAGAGGACCCCGACAAGGTCTTAGGAGGATTCGATCGACTGTTGGACCATCTGGAGGGAGGACGGGTGCAGCGGCGGGAACCGTTCCTGGTGACGGCGCCGTTGGACACTCCGACCGACAGCCCGGTGACGCTCGCCCTCGGTCGGGCGCGCCAAGCCGTCCTAGGCGACTCGGCCGAGCCGATAGGAGTGACCTACGGTACCGATGCCTCCTGTTTCGACCCGGCCGGAATCAGTTGCGTGGTGTTCGGACCGGGCAGCATCGACCAGGCACACTCCGACGAGGAGTGGGTCGGCATCGAGGAGACCGCCCTCGCCGCCGAGATTCTGGCCACCGCCGCAATCAACCTGGCTAGCCGTTGATCCCTTCCCTACCCGAACGCGAGCCGATGTCCCGGTCTCAACTTTCGGGTACGTCGTAGGTCTGGGCTGTCAGGGCGCCGTCCACGATCAGGTTCACTCCGCTTACATACCTGGCTGCGTCCGACGCCAGATAGAGGAAAGCTTCGGCGATGTCGATGTCGTCTGCCAGCCGGTTGGCCGGGACCACAGGAAACCCTTCTCGACGCCACTTGTTCATCAGTTCCTCACCGACGAGATCGACCGACTGCTGGGTGTCCGCCGGGCCGGGGCTGACACAATTCGCCCTGATCCCGAAAGGAGCGCACTCCACCGCTATCGCCCTGGCCAGGGAAACCAGCGCCGCTTTCGAGACACAGTAGGCGGTGAATCCGCGGCCATGGCCCATAGCTACGATCGAGGCGGTGAACAGGATCACTCCCCCGCCGGTCGTCTTCATAGCGTTGGCGGCTTCACGCGCCAGGACGAAATAGGCGTCGAGGTTGACGGAAAGTATTCTTCGCCAGTCGGAGTTCGTCAGATCGATGAACTGTTCGTCGTTCCACGCGGCCGCATTGGACACCAGCACATCCAACCGGGGATGGACAGCCAAGGCCCGGTCCATAGCCTCCACACAGTTGTTCATTTCCCCCATGTCCAGGCATATCTTGTGTGGGACGGCCCCGTATGCCTCGAGGGAGGGGGCGGTCTCATCGAGGCGCTTCTGGTTGTAGTCGACCATGTAGATATTGCGGGCGCCTTCTTCGGCAAACCGTTGCGCGGTGCGCCTACCGAAGCCGCTTCCGGCGCCGGTGATGAATATGTTCTTACCGTCGAATCGTCCCATTTTCAATCCTTCCAGGAGGCGGCGAGGCCGGGACCGCGGTCCGGTGGAGGAACGATGACATGTTCCTTGACCACCCAGAAAGTTCCGGAGGTCTTGGCATACCGGCCTACGTCCTCCCACGCGAGAGCGGCTTGTTCGGTGGCGGAGGCTCGGTCCCAGGCTTCCTCATCGTCGTACCACTGCTCGACGAAGGCCTCGGTTTCGAGTTTGCCGCCCAGTTTCCTTACCACTTCCGACACCACATAACCGCGCAGTCCGGGCAGCTTGGCCGAGATCGGCGCATGCGTGTCGAACCAGTAGTCGAAGAACTCCTCCGATGTGAAGTCGTCCCTCTTGTACGCCGTTCCGATGAGCTTGATCATCCTCACCTCCATAGTTGCTCAGTACGGAATCTATCAACCTGATCACCCACCCGGTCCCCGGAACGCAAGCAGATTGTGTCGCAACTGTTCATTTGAACAGCACATATCCGGGGACGGGAACCTTGTTGTGCTGATCCATGCCGGATTGGCGCGAATCATCGACCGTCCGGCTATAAGATCAAGCTGCATACCCCGTCAACGGGTTAAGAGGAGAGCGGCCGACAATGGCGACTTGGTGTCCCCCGCGAGAGTTAAAGCGCGGAACGGACATATCGGCTACCGCTGTAGAGGTATTGCATGAGCGGAGATCGGAAGGGTCCACCGGTGCGGAATCGATACGTGCATGTGTTGTTCGGAGTGATTGCCGTTATCGTCCTCGTCTTCGTCCTGACCAGGGAGACCCCGCCGCGGACAGACTCCCCTTCCGCGCCGGCGCCCGCCGCCGTGGATACCGGTGGGGCGACCACAACGCCCATCGGTTCGGACGCCCCGACTCCGACCGATGCAACCTCAACGAGCGCCGCCCGCCCGGAGGAGGTCACCACCACTACCCCGCCACCACAGGAATCCGAAGAACGAATGACCGATGCGTCAGCGTATCTGGAGGCGCTTGCCGGCTTCAAGCTCACCCTGCAAGGGATGGTCGTGGAGATCAGCGCAGCCAACACCGACTGGGACAACCGCGAAGTGACCGGGGTTCGCTTTAACGATGTAGAAGCCACCATTGTCGACGTGGCGCAGAGGGTGGGCATTTTCGAGCGGGTGGTGCGCGATCAAGAGGTTCCGGACGTGCTTCGTGACCGGCATCACGGTGTCGGTGGACCGCTCCGGAATGCCGAAAGGCTATCGGAACTGGCGCCACAGGTGTTGGACGGCCTGCGCCTCCCACCTCCCGATGACGGATCGGTGAGGAGAGCGGCTCTGGCCGAGTTCATAGACGCGGTTGACGTTTTTAACAGCAGCGTGGACGATCTGCTCCTCTATGTGGAGGAAAACGCCTCGGACCTCGGGTTGATGATCAGAGCGTCAACAACCGTCGCCACCACTAGCCCGGGCGCCGAGATTGTGGAGGAGGCCACAGCACCCACCGACACTCCGGTTGCCGGATCCCTGTCCGCGGAAGCAATCGCCTATGCAGCGGGCCTGACACGGTTCAAAGTGATGGTCGGTGAGTTGATAGAAACAAGCAACGACGCCAACCTCGCGTGGGACAGTAAGGAGGCCGGGGTTACCTACCGGATCACCGAAACAGCACTGACGGAGGTGTTGAACCGTTTCGTGGCCTTACGCGACGCAGTTGGCGGCCAACAGGTCCCCGGATCCCTTGAAACCCGGGGAGCGGTGGTGATCGAGTCGGCTTCCGGTCTCGTCCCTCCCGCTGAAGCAATGCTGGGGGGGCTCCGCCTACCGGCGCCGGAGGACGGTTCGGCCCGCCGGGCCGCCCTCGCCGACCTCAAAGCCGCAGCGAATGATTTCATCTCGACGGTGGACGAATTGGCAAGCTATATAGAAGAAAACGTCGAGTCGCTGGGACTTATGGCGGGCGGCTGAGTTTGATACCGGGTCCGGGCTGGAAACTCAACCAAGATTGTCACATAGTGAGGCTTGGGCTCCGGCTAATCGGTTCAAGGGAGAGCACACAATCCAGGATCAGATAATGCCCAGTGACCTGGCGATGAAGGTCGCCATCTGTCCTCGGGTAACCGGTGCTTCAGGACAGAAGGATCGCGGTTCGGTCCGGCAGCCGACCGTTATTCCGGCTGCCGCTACAGCGTCGATGGCATCTTTGTGATAGGAGTCATCCGTATCGGCGAAGCCTGCCGCCGGCGCCTTATCCAGGTCAAGCAGACGCACCAGAAACGACGCCATCTGCGCCCTGGTGACTGTGGAATCGGGGCAGAACCGCAGGGGGCGTTCCGCGCAACCGGCAGTAATCTCCAGGTCGGCTAAACGCTCGATGTAGGGCGCCCACCACGTTTCGGGTTCGATATCCTCGAACCTCGTCGTCTCGATCATGGTCGGCGCCCGGAATTGGACTGTCCTTACCATCCATACACCCATGGTCCACCTATCGATCGGTTCATATGGACACATGCGGTCGTCGGCGCATCCGGTACCGTCCAGGACGCCTCTCGCGGCCAGCGCATCCAAAGCCTCCTCATGAGGATTACCCGCCAGATCGCCGAAAGATGGACAGGTATCCACCCCGGTCGCTCCCACTCGGAAGGGAAGCCCGGCGACCGCCGCGCCTCCCGGAAAGCACAACCCGGTTCCCGCCAGACGCAGGTCCGTGAGCTTCCTCAAATCAAGAACCTGGTCAGGCAGATGACCCCTCAGGTCATTACCGCTCAGATCCAGGAGCTCCAGTTCGGTGAGCAGCCCGACTTCCTCGGGAAGCGTTCCGGCGAGACCGTTACCGAACGGTCCGCCGAGATCGATCCGAGTGACGCGGCCCGACGGATTGACGGTCACGCCGCGCCACCGGTTCAAGGGGGCGTCGGTTCCCCAGCCCCGAGCATTGAACCAGTCGTCTCCCCCGGTACTGTGGAACAGGGTAGATAGCGCCTCCCGGTCGGCGGGATGCCCGGGGATATCCGGCGCTTCCGGACCGTATGTGTAGTTGGCGGCGGCATTCAAAGCGGTCCTCCGAAGGCGGTTGCAGCCGCCCAGCAGAATCAGGTTCGGTCCGTTGGCGATCACGGCAAAGGCGATGGTCTCACCGTTGGAAGCTACGGCGCTGCCCGCCAGAGCGGTTACATGATTCAAGGTACCGGTCTTGGCCTTCACCGTGTTGAGTCCGGCATCGTTCCCGCCGGTACGGATCGGGTGACAGTTTCTCAGGCTTCCGGTTTCGCCCGCTATGGCCAGGCCTTCCACCAGCGGAGATCCGGGGCCTGACGTTCGGAGCAACTCGACAAGCGCGGCGCAGGTGAGGCGGTTGGAATACGACAACCCCGAACCGTCGGCGATAACCAGCCCGTCGGCCAAAGGTCCCAACCGCTCACGCAGGATCTCATGGACTCCCCCGGCGGCCGAGGCGCGGTCCGATCCGGCGGTCCGCCGACCGATCTGGCGGAACATCATCTCCGCAATGGTGTTGTCGGATCTGGTCAACATGCGAGCCAGGATTTTGGAAACAGGCGGTGAGTCGACGGCGCCCAGAATTGATCGCAGGTTTGGTACGGGCGCCGCCCCGGACCGAGGTCGCTGGGTGATGACCATTCCCTTCGCCTCGAGGAGGTCATCGAATACGGACGCCGCATGCCGGGCTGGATCCTCCGCCCGTATGTGCTGTCGCCTACCCGCGCTCGATAACGATCCCGAATAGGAGGAGTAGCCGCTATTAAGCAGCAACGCGGATAGCGGACCCACATCGTTGGCGGTCACGAAAGAGGTCTTCCAGATCGGATCGTCGTCGCCTGACGACCGCTCGTCGGTGTAGTCGCGCTGCTTGTCCGGAAACCAGAGTTCATCTCCCACCAACCCACCCTCGATCCGGACAACACCGCGGGCGGAGAGCGATGCGAATACCTGATCGGCCAGCTCAGTTATGTCGGTGTGGGCGACAGGTTCCGGGTAGCGGCTTATGTAACGGGGTGTCGACAGCACCGGGTCGCCCTGGCCGATCAGGTAGAGGTCGCCTTGGAGTACGCCGTTGCTGATCGTTGCGGTGGCCTCGCTGTCGGCGACCACCCTTGTGGTGAACACCTCGTCGGGGCGGAAAACCTCGAGGGCGGCGGCTGCGGTAACCACCTTCATCAACGAGGCGGGAGTGAGAGCCTCTTGCGAACGCTCTTCGACGATCCGGTGTTCGTCCACCGCAGCCGCTACACACGTCGAGTCAGGGGCTTCCCGCAACGAGAGCACCGCGGAGAAGTCGGCGGCAAGTCGGCGCCTCGCTTCGGGCGCCGCCGGAGACTCCCCATCCTCCGATGAGGCGTATACGGCGGCCGGCGAGGGAACCAGGAGCGAAATGACCACCGCCACAACGACGGCGACCCCCGATCCCCCGACCTTGTGGTAGCGGCCCGTTATCCGGGCTCGTCCTCCGCTCGTTGTCCTGAAGAGCGGTCGGATCGGAACAAGGTCACGTCGCCTCGGGCCGATATCTGAGAAGTCTCCGATGGATACCATCAGGCTCCCCCGTCCTAACCTCTTATCATCGGCAGGCTTACCCGGGTCGGATACCTATGATTGTGGAGGACCGTCTGGGTGGCTGGATTCGATTCCAGCGGACCGTCGGTCAACGGTTTGGCGCCGGTGTTCAGGTTTCGATCCCATTGCGGAAAGTCGGAGCTGGCAATGGCAAGCCGGAGACGCGAACCCGCTTCGATCCGGGCGCCTACCGGACCGAGTTCGATCGTCAACTCGTAGACCTCCCCGGGGGTGAGGAGCCCAGGGTCGGCCAGGGAGTCGCGATAACGGGCTCTCAGAATTCCTTCCTGCAGGTTCACGGACTTTCCTGATCCGTCTACCACACAGAGTCGGGCGCAGAAGTCCGTGTCGACCGCGCTGGTGGCCGCGTAGAGCGTGACCTCCACGTCACCGACCATCTCCACGTTCTTCTCAAGCGGGGCCGAGGTGTATACCAGGACCATCCGGGAAACCTCAGCCGTGTGCTGGTCGGCGGGACCCATCGGGGTAATGGTGTCGAAGCAACAAGAGTGACCGCCCATCGACGGGACGGGAACCCCCGGCTCGTGGATGTAGAGGTCGGGTGGTTCATCTCCGGGAGGGGTCCGGTCGAGGGTCCCATCCCCGAATTTCGAGTTGGCCGAGCCGTTGGAATGGATGAACCAGTCCTCGAGAACCGCGCCCGGAGGAGGCCAGGCGTCGTAATCCCTCCAGCCGCCATCAAGGGTGAACGCAGTAACCCTACTGTCGAGAACGCCCCGATCACGGCCCTTCAGAGTTTGATCGAACCACCTGACCAGCCATGAGTCGATCTCCATGGTGGAGGGTCCGCCGGAACCCAGCCGACTGACCGGTGTCCATGGCATATGGGCCCACGGTCCTATCAACAGCTTCTGGTCACGCCGGGTCCCCTCGTCATGGCCGGAGTCGGTCAGCCCCACATAGTTCTTGATCGTCCCGCCGAGAAACACGTCGTACCATCCGGCGATGTGGAGGGCCGGAGTACGGATACGGGCGTAGTCCTCGTCGATACTCCATCGTTTCCAGTAGTCGTCATAGGTGCAGTGGTCGACCCAGTCCCGGAAATACGGGGCGTGGGGTGTTTGCAGGGGTGGGTAATCCGACACGGGAAGCGACCAGTACCAGGAGGGGGCGTTGGCGAGGTCGGCCCCGAGTCGGACGTAGGCGTCGAGATCACCCGCCCGCTGGGCTGTTTCCATTGCCAGCAGCGTGGCCCAGTAGCCGATGAACGCCAGGGAGAAGGCACCGCCGTTGTAGGTCCAACCGTCGTAGTACTGGGAAGCGGTGAACGCAGGCGAGATGGATTTCAGGGACGGTGGAGCGGTTACGGCGGCCAACAACTGGGTGGCGCCGACATAGGAGAACCCCATCATCCCGACTTGCCCGTCAGATCCGGGTAGGCGGGCTGCCCACTCGACCGAGTCGTAACCGTCATCCATCTCGTGCAGGTAGGGGTAGAACTCCCCTTCCGACGAGTAGCGACCGCGGCAATCCTGGACAACCACCACATAGCCCTGGGCGGCAAACCAGGCCGGATGGGCGCTGCCGAAAGTCGGGGTCCCGGAACGCTTGTCATATATGGATCGGATCAGGAGTACCGGCAGGTCCGCATCGGTCCGGGGCCGGTATACGTCCGCCCTGAGCGCCGTTCCGTCTCTCATGGCGGCTTTCACGTCCCGTTCGACTGTCACATCGAGACCGGGCATCCTCTCCGTAATCGGTGTAGATGTGTTACCTGCCGGCATAGCGCTCCCTTGACCTCCGACCGGACCTCGCCGGATTGGCTACGGTTCCGGTAGCATTCTTGTCGGATCAAGGGGACGGGCCAAACATTCAATCCGGAAGGCCCTCCCACCAGGCCCGGCCGCCGGGAGGAGAGGCGCCATGACCGAGTTCAAACAGGACACCTACTACGAGGAAGGTTCCGACGCCGGAGGGATGCCGTGGGGGCATGTGGAGGAGTTTCTCCGCAGCCCGGACAGCACCTGGTTACTGAAACTGGCGTTCACCAAGGAGGACGGGTGGCCGATGGTCGTGCCTCTGTGGTACCAGTGGGATGGTGAAGCGTTCTATGTGGTGGGCCGCAAGCGTTCCCAATGGGTCAAGGACCTGATACGTGAGCCCCGCTGCGCTATCTGTATAGAGGAGTTGGCACATCCCCGCATCCGCAAGGTATTGGCCCAATGCACCGCCGAGGTGGTAGAGGGCCCAGCCAAGGGAGAAGGATCCGGATGGGTTCCGATCGCCGAGGAGATGGCCCTCCGCTACACCGGCCCGTCGGGACCGGAGCAACTCAAAGCGTCGTGGGATTGGGATCGATACCTGGTGCGACTGGTTCCTCGGGAGGGTAGGTTGATTACCTGGCAGGGCGCTGACTGGGCGCTTCGCTACTTCGATCCCGGCCAGCGACCCGACTTGGAGGCGAAAGCCCGCGCAAGGCAGGCGACCGGATAGTGAGAGTCTGGTCGGATCGGGCTTCCGCCTATCCCCGTTCCGAGATCCGGGTGCTGTTCGACCTGGCGGCATCCCGCCCTGACACCATCCGGCTAGAAGTCGGCGAGCCTAGTTTCACAACTCCCGAGCACATCATTACGGCCGCATATGAAGCGGCGAAGGCCGGGCACACCGGCTACGGACCCAACGGTGGGTTGCCCGGCCTTCGCGAGCTCCTCTCCCGCAAAATCGAGAGGGTGGACGGGTTCTCCGCCCATCCCGACAACATCGTGGTAACACCCGGTGGCATGAACGCTCTGTTTTCCTGCTACCTGGCATTGATCAATCCCGGTGACGAAGTGCTCCTCCCCACTCCCGGCTTTCCCAATATGGACGCCATGGTAAGGGTTCTCGGAGGCAGGCCGGTGTTCTACCCTCTGGCGGCCGCGAACGGCTTCCTACCGGATCCCGAACTGCTGTCCCGTCTGATAACAGACCGGACATCGATCCTGTTCATGAACACCCCATCCAACCCTACCGGCGCCGTGTTTCCCCCTTCCCTGATGGAGGACCTGGCGGCGTTGTGCGCCCGCCGCAACCTATGGCTGCTGTCGGACGAGGTTTATGACGAACTGATCCTCGACGATGAGGTGGAGCACACCTCGGCGGGCCGTTTCGACACCGACGACCAGGCGATAATCGTTTACAGTTTCTCCAAGGTCTACGCGATGACCGGCTGGCGGGTGGGTTATGTTGTCGCTCCCGGACCGCTGGCCGACACCTTGCGTAAACTTCAGGAACCGCAGGTCTCCTGTCCGAGCACCATATCGCAGAAGGCGGCGGAGGCGGCCCTCACCGGCCCGAGGGCGCCGATCAGGGCGATGCTGGACGCCTACCGTCATCGCCGGACGGTGGCTCTGAGGACCGCATCCGAAGTTGGTCTAGGCTGTATCGCTCCGGCGGGAACCATTTACATGTTGGTAAAGGTGGAGACAGGTAACCGTTCTATGTTGCAATTTGCATTGGATCTGCTGGAGGAGTTCGATGTCAGCGTTGCGCCCGGTTCGGTTTTCGGTCCCGCCGGAGAAGGGTATGTACGGATCTCGCTGGCCGCCGCGGGCGAGGCGATCGCCGAAGGACTCCGCCGTTTGGCGGTTGCGTCTCACGTCCTGAGACCGGTGCGGGCATGACTTACCCAACGGCCGAACGTCGGATCCTGGACTTCCTCGCCGACCGCAGGGATGAGATTCTGGAGTTCGCTCGGGAACTCATCAGGACCCCCTCCCCGAACCCTCCCGGTGATGAGCAGGCGGTAGCCGATCTGGTGACGGAGCGTCTCGCGGCGTTAGGTGTGGTGGATGTTGAGCGGGTGGGGGCCGGTCCGGAACGCCCCAACCTGATCGTACATGTTTCGGGAACCGCTCCGGGCCCCCGCCTGATGCTGTCGGGTCATCTCGACACGAAACCGGCCGGTGACCTGAACGCCTGGGAAACCGATCCATGGGACCCGATCTTGACGGACGGAAACCTGATAGGCCTCGGTTCGGGTGACATGAAGGCTGCGGTGGCCGCCATGGTATACGCGGCGGCCGCCGTCAAGCAGGTGGGTAGCTTTGCGGGAGATCTTCTGGTGGTCTTCACCGCCGACGAGGAGGCGGGATCGGCGCTCGGATCCAAGTGGATGGCCGATAACGGTTTGCTCGAAGCGGATGCGGCGGTGATCGGCGAACCCGGCGGGATCAACCAGGAATGGGAGTCCCTACATCTGGTCTCACGCGGCGCCGCTCTGTTCAAGATCAAGATCACCGGCACGCAGATGCACTCCTCCATCTCGGACCGGATCAGAGGAATCAACGCCACGGTAATGATGGCTCGCCTGATCGATCGGATGGACCGTGAACTGCACAGCTACCTCACCTACGAGCCGCATCCTCTTTGCCCCACCGGACCGACCGTGAACGTGGGTGTCATGGCAGAGGCGGGGGTTTTCTACGGTGTGTATCCGGGTAACGCCGAGTTCGCCTGCGATGTGCGTACTCTTCCCGGTATGGACGAGGACCGGATGATCGAGGACATAAACCGGTTCCTGGCTGTCGCGATGGAAGAGGAACCCGACCTGAAAGCCGAGTTGGTGTGGGAGTTGATGGTCCCGGCCACCGAGATCGACGCCGATGAGCCGATCGTCCCCATCCTGCAGGCGACGACCGGGGAGGTGCTGGGTAGGGAACCTCGCCTGGACGCCTTTCCCGGAGCGACCGATGCACCCCATTTCCAGTTGACGGCCGGTATACCCTGTGTGGCGGCGTTCGGACCGGGCATGTTGCCTCGGGCGCACAGCCCCAACGAGTATCTGGCTGCGGCAAGCGTCACCCAGGCCGCAGACATATACGCCCTCGCCTCGATTCGCTATCTAGGAGGTTCCGCATGAGCATCCCCACCGCCGAGTTGTGCGCCCGCTATCGCCGCCTTTACGTCCCGGCCGTTTGTGACGCTCTCTACTGGATGGGACTTCCGGAGCAAGTCCTCCCCACCTATCTCAAACCCCTATTCCCCGATTCCCGAATCGCAGGCATCGCCTACACCGTCAGGGGGGAACCGCTTGATCCTTATGTGGGGCGCGAACCGGGGATCGAGCGGATCACGTCATACCTGGAGATGTTCAAAGAGCTGAAGCCGGACCACATTCTGGTATCCGTGAACTCCGATACCCGTGTCGGTCATCTGGGAGAACTCACCGGCGCCTCAGCGCAACGCCACGGTTGTGTAGGGGTGATACTGGATGGAAACCTGCGTGACATCGAAGGCCTACGAGAGATCGGTCTCCAGGTGTTCTACCGGGACTTGTCGCCTCTCAACGCCATCGGGCGCTGGGAGATGGTCGCCTCCCAAACGCCGGTTACGATCGGCGACGTCACGATCCATCCGGGCGATGTAATCCTGGCCGAATTCGACGGCGTCCTGGTCATTCCCGCCGCCGACGCGGAACGGGTGCTCATCCATGCCGAGGAGATCGTCGGCGCCGAGAAGTTGGTGCGTCAGGAGATGCAGGCCGGAGAATCGCCGCTGTCGAGCTTGGAACGTCACGGTTACATATAAGGGGAACCCGATCTACGACCCTGATCCGGGCCGTGGCGCGCCCACGGACCTGCCTACATGAGTTGAGCGACTCGGAGGGCGTCAACCAGGTCACCGGCGATCCTTACCCCCTCGGGGAAACGACCCTCCCCTGCTGCGGTGGCCGGTACCCCCACGAAGGCGCATCCCGCGTCGGCCGCCGCTTCGTCGTCCCAGGTCGAATCGCCGATCATCACCGTATCGGACGGTGGAACTCCCAGTAACCGACAGGCTTCGATGATCTGGTCGGGCGCCGGTTTGGGACGGAGGTCGGCTCGCCTCGGAACCAGTACGGGTAGGTCCGCCCCATGCCGACTTAAGACAGTTCGCGCCGGTTCCTCAGCCAGGAGGGTCACCACGCCTCTAACCAGGTGACCGGAACGGGCTAACGCCTCAGCCAGTCGGGGCATCGGACGCGAGTCCGGAACCGCACGAACTTCATGGACGGCGATCCGGTCCGACACCTCCTGCCAGCGGGCGTCTCCGCTGAGACCCACCAGGATCGCCATGCACCGCTCGGTCGGGGTATCCCAATCGGTTGTGGGTGTGGGTGGATCCTCCCAACCGCCGATAAGGCCTGTCACGTCCCGCAGCGCCGCCCCGTAATCGGTGTAGGACTGGAGGTCCGCCAGGGTACGGTCCAAGTCGAATAAAACGGCTCTCACCAACCCCGGCCACTACCTTCCTGCAACGACGCCGACGACCGCCGGCCTGAAGCGCTCCACTCGATCGTGCTACCCGGAAGGGAAGGCAAGGATCCGGTTCGGTTTGATCTTCATGATGACCCGCTCCGATTGAATCGGATTCGGGTACTCCTCCAGACCCAGGTACTTGCGAGCGAGAGTGTCGATGTGGGACCGGGCGGTGGACCCGGTAACGGTTTCAACCACTTTTCCCCGCACCTCTACGAACTCATATGGGTTGTCGCGGTTCATGATCATCACGGTGGCGGTCGGATTCGCCATCAGGTTCTTGAACTTGGGGCGATGTACTTCGGTGTTGACCAGGATGTGTTCTTCATCGGCGTCAACCCACATCACATGTACCTGAGGGACACCATCCGGCATCAGGGTCGCCAGCGCCGCGAAGTTCGGCCCGTTGGCCAGTTCTGTTGTCTTGTGGTCAAGCAATCGGTACCTCCGGCAAGCGGTTCTTTGTAGCGTTGGTGTCCGGGTATCCTCGAACCTTCATGAGACCGACGCCGGTCAGCATTCGATGTTGTCAGACCCTTCCGAGCAACAATACCGTAACGGAGTCCGGGAAACGAGCATCGGCAGGAGCGTCGGGTCATTCGATGTAACGGCGGGTCACCCGTCGGGTCAGGATTATGGGAGGTTGGTACACCCTCCCCGAATACAATCTGGAGAGATGAAGGAGCGCCGGTGATGAAACCTCAGGTAACGGACATCGAAACCACCAAAGGATTCATCGCAGCCAACCATCGAGGAATCCTCCTCACCTACCGGTCCGACGGCTCGCCGCAGATGTCACCCATCATCGCCGCCGTTGATGATGATGGCTATGTCGTTGTGTCCAGTCGGGAAACAGCGTACAAGGTCAAGAACCTGAAACGCGATTCCCGAGCCTCCCTATGCATGTTCACGGACCGGTTCTACGGTGAATGGCGCCAGGTGGATGGCGTGGCCGAGGTTGTCGGTCTCCCCGAAGCGATGGAGAAGTTGGTCGACTACTACCGCAGACTGTCCGGTGAGCATCCCGATTGGGACGAATACCGGGACGCCATGATCGCGGAGCGGAGGGTTCTGATAAGGATCTCGGTCGAGCGGGCCGGACCCAGCAAGTTCGGTTAGCCGGGACCCGGATTCGTTCCCCGCACCTTCCCATCCATTCGACGTGATCCATCACCAACTCCTCGGGCATGGATTGTCGGTGCAGACCCTGCGAGCCGGGCATGCGGGTTCGGAGATCGGTATCGCCCTCAACCTTGAACCCAAGGTGGGCGCGCTCCGATCATCCGCTGGACCTGGATGCGGCCGCCTTGGAGGAAGGCCTGATGAACCGGTGGTTCCTGGACCCCCCTGATCGGCCGGGATACCCGGACGACCTCCGCGCCGTATCCGGCCGGTGACCACCGCCGGTCTGGACGAGATGCTCCGGATGCTGGACGACTACGGTTTCGAAGCCATCTACATAACCGAGAACGGGGCCGCCTTCCCGGATACCATCCGGCACGGTGGGATGGTCCCGGACGAGGATCGCCGCTCCTACCTCGAGCGGCGCCTTGTCGAAGCCGCCGGAGCGATCGGTGACGGCGTTCCGCGGCGGGGCTACTTCGCCTGGACGTTGATGGACAACTTCGAGTGGAGCTTCGGCTACTCGCGTCGCTTCGGTCTCGTCCATGTGGATCACGCCACCCAGCGGCGAACTCCCAAGCCTTCGCCCACTGGTACCGGGACGTCATCGCCCGCAACGCCATCTGAGCCCGACTCCTCCTACCTGTCCACCCCGCCATTCCCATCATTGCCGGAAGCCGGCTACCTCACGGCGCGCGGAAAGCGAGGAACGCAGGGCGGCCGTTGCCGCGCGGTAGGCCCTTGCCAGGAACGAGGCCATCTGCTGGCGGGTGGTGCAGGCATCGGGGGAGAAGGTCGTCGGTGAGGTACCTTCCGTGATGCCGAGCCCGTAGACACGGCCGATGTCGCCGCCCGGCGCGGTCGCCATCCCGTCCAGGTCCATGAACGGCGTCTCGACCATGGGAACGAGACCGGCCGTCACCACGACGTGGAACCTGGCGAGGAGGGTCGCCATCCGGCCGCGGGCCACGCAGGCATCGGTGGACAAGGTCGTGACCGGAGCGCCTGCCAGGACGCCGAGCCCGTAGACACGGCGGATGTTGTCACGGTGGGCATCCGAAGCGTCCCCGATGTCCACGAAGGGCGTCTCGACCGGGGGAGGGTCTTCGCCTTCCAAGGTCCTGAACAGCCGGGCGAGTAAGGAGGCCGCCTGCGGCAACGACACAGGCCCCGCCGGGGAGAAGGTGGTGCCCGAAGTACCTGACGTGACACCGAGCCCGTAGATACGGCGGATGTTGTCACGGTGGGCATCCGAAGCGTCCCCGAGGTCCGTGAAGGGCGTCTCGACCGCCGGAGCTTCGCCGTCCGGCGCCGGTCGGCCCGCTGTGGCGCTCCTCCCGAGTTGCAACCCGACGATCACCGGATCGTGGTCCGACGACCGGAAGGCGTCGGCCTCGTAGATGGGCAGCGCCGCCGACTTCCGCTGGTACGCCGGCTCGCCCGCGTCAAGGACATCGTCGTTGTAGTCGAGCAGCGACGGCTCGTCGGCGTTGATGTACCACCCGGCCGCCCCGGTGACCTGGCGGAGCAGCGACGGGCTGGCCAGCGCGTGGTCGAGGTATCCGAGCTGGCCGTCGAACACGTAGCTGTAGGCGTCGGCGCCCGTGAACCGCCTGATCAGGTCGGTGTAGCCGGCGACCTCGAGCGCCCTGATCGGATCCTCCCGGGCGTAGGCGTTCAGATCGCCGATGATCAGGATGTCAGGGTCTCCGGCGGCCGTCGGGTCGGTGTCGAGGTACCGCGCCAGAGCTTCGGCGGCCGCCGTCCGGGCGCCGTTGCAGTTGGCCTGGCCGTCTCGGAGGTCCGGGTCTCCCAGCTCGTCGCAGCTCCATCCCTTCGACTTGAAATGGTTGACGGCGACCGTGAAACGCTCACCGGTCGCCACCTCCTCGAACGTCTGGATCAGGCCGGGCCGGTTCTCCGTGTCTACGTACGCTGCATCGACGGACGAATCGATTACGGCGTGCGGCCCTACGGGCGTCACCCACTCGGGCTGGTAGACCAGCCCGACCTTTATCACATCGCTTCCGATGGCCCCGGTGTCCACGTAGGCGTACCTGCCGGCGCCCGTCGCGGCGTCGAGGCCGGCGACCAGACCGGCCAGTGAAGCCGAGTCGTTGTTCTCGAGCTCCACCACGCCGAATACATGGGCGTCGATTGCGACCATCGCGGCCACGATCTTGTCCTGCTGGCGGCCCAACTCCGCCCCCGAGTCGGCGCCCCGGCAGCCGAGGCCGCCGTCCGGCCCGCATCCCGGCGTCCCGTCGTCGATCGTGGTGAAGTAGTTCAGCACGTTGAAGCCGGCCACCCTGAGGCGGCCGCCCACCTCGGGGGGCGCCGTGGGCCGCGGGTTGTCCGCGGTGAAGGTGTAGTCGAACCTCTCCGGTACGGGCTGGATCCGCCATGCGTCGAACGCCCAGTGCATCACGCCGCCCAAGCCGGTGATCGAGTCCCCGCCCCGGAAGCGATTGGCGCTGCTCAGCCCGCCCCCGGGATACGGGTAGGCCTCGTCTTCCTGCTGCGGAGGGTTGATGGCATCGTTCTGGTCGCGGTTGCCGTCGTCGAGGATGATCCGCCTGGTGGCCAGATCGGCCAGGAACGCGGCGTATCCGGTCACGCTCGGCGTGTGTCGATGGGTGAACTGGTACGGCCGTGAACCGGCGGTGAGTACCAGCTCGCCGTACCGGGCGAGTTGGTAGTACTCGCTGACCACCAGCTTCCCGGGGAACGTGACGACCATGCCTTCGAGGTGCTCGAAGGTCCCTTCCGCCCGGGTGCTGCCGGGGGCGGGAAGCGACACCGCCGTCGCGGTCGGGAGAACGTTCCCCGATGACTGGATCGTCACGCGTCCAGCGGACGCGTTGATCTGGCTGGCGCCGCCGAATTCTCCGGCCACGCCCTCGACCGTCACCCGGTCGCCCACCGCCAGGCGGGCCGGGCACCCGCTCGCGCAGTAGACGAAGATGCCCTCGGAGGTCGCCGGATCGCCGTCACTGTCGGTGTCTTCCTCTTGGAGGAAGAAGCCACTCAACAGGTCATCGTCTTCGAACAGTGAGGTGACTATCGCCTCGACCACGACCGGCCCTGCGATCGCAACGGTCGCCCCGCTGTCCTGTACCTCGGAGATGCGCAGGAGACCGGGAGCGGTGGTAGCGGTGGCCGGGGAGTCGGCTGCGAAGGCCGGCCCAGCGCCTACCGCCATCGCCCACACAGCGAGCAGGACCAGCGTGGTCCGAAGGCTGGCGGTACGGCGGATCAAACCAGGGTCTCCTCCAAGGGCGGCGCAACGGTGGCTTCGATCATAGGAGCATAGGGCCTCGGCGGCCCTCGCTATCTGGAAGCATAGGATATGAGCATGCGGATCCGGTACGGCGTTATCGGTACCGGGATGATGGGTATCGAACACATCATTGCATCTCTCTTGATTACTCATTCAAACCCCTACATAAAAAATCGGGGCTAATCGACATCATCCGGGCGTCCTCCACCAGCCGGCGAGAAAACCGTCGGGTGAGACTGCCCTGGAACCGGCCGTGCTCTTCGAGGCGTCGCTCCTCACAGTTGTCACACCCAACCGCCGACGCCGCCACACCAACGTCGTGCGCCGGCCCGACACCCCCGGATCGCGGACCCTGCCTCACCCGCCGGTCCCACACCCCTATGGCAACGGAAACCGCAATACGGGCGCCGCGACCAGCCCCGCGACGACTCCACCTCCACCTCCAGACAATCCGCATCATCGACGGGCGCCCCTAACACCCGAACCCTGACAGGTGCAGACGAACAGACATAACATCAGACATCAAGGCTTCCTGCCCGGAGGTGTAGGACCACCCTGCGATCTCTACCGAGTCGGCAGCGACCGGCCTACCTTTTCTGGTTCAAGGGTTCAGCATGTATATCCCGCACCAGGCTATAGATGGAGGTCCAGTCCATCCGACCCCAGCCCTTGTCGCTAGCATTTTCGTAGAACGGGAGGGCCGAGACGCCCATCGACCCGGAAGCCCCGGATTCGTCGCTCATCCGCAGGGCCAGCCGCAGATCCTTGAGAGCCAGATCAACCATGAATCCCGGATCGAGATCCCCCGCCAGAACCTTGGACGGGTAGGTCGTAGCGAGATGGCCCCTTCCGGCCGTGGTTCCCATAAGCACCTCGATAACCGTGTCTGTGTCAAGACCGGATGCCTCGGCAATGCCCAGAGCCTCGGCGACCACCACATTGGAGACGATCGAGAGGTAGTTGTTGACCAGTTTGGTCCGTATGCCGGCCCCCCGTGGTCCGCAGTGGATGATCGTGTCTCCCATAGATTCCAGGACAGGATGAGCCATTTCAACGTCCGTTCGGTCACCGCCCACCATTATCAGGAGGGTTCCGTTCTCGGCTTCCTTGGATGTCCTGCCCACCGGAGCGTCGATCATGGTTATCCCTAGGTCCTCGAGGCGTTTAGCGGTAGTGTCGAAATGGGCCGGAAGCCCGGTGCTCATGTCGATAAGGAGGCCATCCGGTTGCAAGGAGGCGGCCACCCCTCGCGGCCCGAAGACAGCTTCGGAGACGTGTTCACCGGTCGGCAGCATCATGATGACTCGGGAGGCGCTCTCGGCGGCCTCAGCGGGAGAACCCACCGCTTGGGCGCCTTGAACACGAATCGACTCCAGCGCGACCGGATCAACATCGAAAACACGCACCTCATAACCGTTTCGCATTACGTTCAATGCCATGGGCATCCCCATTACGCCTACACCGATAAATCCGACCGTATCCATAACCATTCTCCGAATCGCTTCCGCTGCGCCTTGTTCGCCGTTCCGGCCGGGTGTTAGTTTCATCGTTAAATGACCTCTACGCCAGCCGCCGATCAGATCCTCATTCCCGGGGGAATGTTTCGGATGGGATCCGATCACCATTATCCCGAGGAGCGGCCAACCCGTACGGCAAGGGTCGCGTCGTTTCGCATCGACGCCTATCCGGTGACCAACCGGCGGTTCTCCGAGTTCGTAGAAGCCACCGGCTACGTGACGGTCGCCGAACGGCCGCTCGATCCCCGGCTGTATCCCGGCGCCCGGCCACAGGACCTGTTTCCCGGCTCTCTGGTCTTCATGTTGACATCGGAACCGGTCGATCTGGGCGATTTTCGCAACTGGTGGAGATGGGTGGCAGGCGCCAACTGGCGACGACCGCTGGGACCGGGATCCTCGATCAAGGAACTAGACGATCACCCGGTGGTGCAGGTCGCCTACGCAGACGTGGTCGCTTTCTGCCGGTGGGCCGGAATGCGCCTACCTTCGGAAACCGAATGGGAGTACGCCGCCCGCGGCGGTCTGGACGGCGCCGAATTCGAATGGGGTGACGGCGATACCCAGGACACGACGCCTCGCATCAACACCTGGCAGGGTGATTTCCCGTACGCGAACACCGAACTCGACGGGTGGACCAGAACCAGCCCCGTCGGATTCTACGAACCTAACGGGTACGGTTTGTACGACATGACAGGCAACGTGTGGGAGTGGACTTCTACACCCTACGCCGAACCGACCATTCACAGATCCGGCCGGCGGTGCTGCGGTCCCGCTAAGGAAAAGGTGTCGGGTTCCGGACTTTCGGGAGGCCGCTTCCCGGCCCGGACCATCCGGGGCGGTTCACACCTTTGTACGGTCCAATACTGCTTCCGCTACCGCCCGGCCGCCCGCCAACCCCAGACCATCGACACCTCCGCCGGGCATCTGGGTTTCCGTTGCGCGGCGCGAGCGACCTGAACAGCCCGCCGCCTCTGGCCTGATCCACCCCCGTTCACGCCGGATCCGCGATCGAAGCGTCGGCTACCGCGAGTTGCATCCCTACCTCGCCTTCCGACCGTCTGTCCGGGTCCGATCCGTCAAGATGAGAAAATAATGACCTTGCGAGCCGGCCGGTAGAATCGCCGATTATGAGATTGTTCGATACAGACCTGCTTTCCTTTGGCAATTATTCGGACCTGGTAGATGGATTCGAGTGGGATATTCCCGATCGGATGAACATCGCCGCCGAGGTTTTCGACCGTTGGGCCGACGACCGACGCCGCATCGCGTTGCTAGTGGAGCGCCAGGATGGAAGCAGAGACGTCTGGTCCTACTGGGAACTGATCAGGCTCGCCAAACACTACGCCAACTTTCTAGCTTCCCTCGGAGTAGGGCGGGGTGATCGGGTGTCGCTGGTGATGCCTCAAAGCGCGGAGGTGGCGGCGTTGCACCTCGCTGTCTACGCGTTGGGAGCGGTCGCGCTACCGATGTCAAGCCTCTACGGCCCTGACTCCTACCGGCATATACTCTCCGATTCCGGTACCGGAACGGTGGTGGTCGCCCAGGATTTCGCCGACCGTATCCGTTCCGTAAGACACGATCTTCCTGATCTCAAGACACTGGTCGTCTTCGGAGAACCGGAGGAAGGCGAGAGGTCCCTGGTTGAGGCGGCAGGTTTTCCTGCGTCCTTCCAACCCGTGAACACCTCGTTCATGGATCCGGCCATGCTCCTGTATACATCGGGAAGTACCGGACATCCGAAGGGCGCGTTGCACGGACATAGGATTATTGAAGGCTACCTATTAACCTTCAAGCTCTTCTTCAACGTTACCTTTGATCAGTCGACCGTGTTCTATACCCCGTCCGATTGGGCTTGGGTCGGTGGCCTCCTTGACATTCTTCTGCCCGCTCTCGTGCTCGGCCATCCGGTCGTTGCCGACCAGCAACGCTTTTCTGCTTCTCGGTCATTCGAGGTTATGAGCCGGAACGGTGTCACCCATGCGTTCCTCACCCCGACCGCTCTCAAGATGATGGCCCAGGTACCGGATCCGGCCGAGACCTATGACCTGGACCTCAGGGTCATTGCCAGCGGCGGCGAGTCGGTGGCGGACGAACTTCATAAATGGAGCGAACGGGACCTGGGAGCGGTTATCAACGAGTTCTATGGTCTCACCGAGGTGAACCATCTGGCGGGAGGGTGCGAAGCCCTGTGGCCGGGTATTCCCGGTTGGATGGGTCTCCCCTACCCCGGACGTACGGTGGCTCTACTCGACGGAAACGGATTGCCGATCAAGCCCGGCGAGATCGGCGAGATAGCGGTCCGGCCCGGCGACCCTACCCAGATGATCGAGTACTGGGGTAATCCGGAGGCGACCCGGCGGCAGCGCCGGAACGGGTGGATCATGACCGGTGACCAGGGAACCCTCGATGAGGCCGGTTACATACGATTCCTCGGCCGCTACGACGACATGATCTCCAGCGCCGGTTACCGGATCGGGCCGGCCGAGGTCGAAGAGTCCCTGGTACGCCACCCCCAGGTTGCCGAGGTGGCGGTCATCCCGGCGCCTGACCCGATCAGGGGCCAGGTGGTCAAGGCGTTGGTGGTCCTCTCCGATGGATACCGGGGGACCGACGAGTTGACGGCAGAATTGCAGGCCCAGGTGAAGACCCAGTTGGCAGCCTACAAGTACCCGCGTATCGTCGAATATGTGGACACTCTTCCCAAGACGACTACCGGAAAGCTCAACCGCAAGCTGCTCGCCTCCAGGGAACGGAGGTGAGCAGCGCCATCCGGTTGAACACCACGCCCAAAGGTAAGTCGGCGCCTTGCTCAGAGGACTGGACGTCGGTATTGCTGGGCGGCGGCCTTATCCTGGCCGTCCTGGTCGGCGTCCGGCCGGCGCTTCCGAACTTTTCCTGGAGTATCTCCACAACCGGAGAGCTTCTTGCAGCCATGAATATATGGCCCGTCGCTCTCACAGGTTTACTTTTGTTCGGCCTGTCAGCCATCGGTATCCGATTGATGGGTGGAAACCTTGCCTCCTATTTGCTGGGATTCCCGCTGATATTCGTCCTCGCCTGGGCGACTCGGCTCTCAACTCAGCGGTCATCGTCAAGTTTTCCCAGAACGCCCTCCTGGGTCTGGCCGCCTTCGCTACATCACTATGATGGGCCTTCCGGGCGCGGCCGATAGCGATGCAAAACCCACAGCCGGTCTCATCTAGAAAAGGTTTCCCAAGTTCGTGCTGGGTTTCATCATTGCGTCGCTGCTGTTCTCTTTCGTACTCGGCGACGGACTGGTCGATTCCACCGGAGGGATACTCAAGGGACTACGCACCTGGTGGTTCGCCATCGCCTTCGTGTGCATCGGACTCGAGACCCGATTCCGTGACCTTGTGTCCAAGATGAGGAAGGCCGCCCTCGCCTTTCTGTCGGGTCAGGCGGTAAACGTTTTATGTACGCTGCTGGTGGCCACCGCACTGTTCGGCGGGGTGATATTCGAGGCCCCCGACCTATGACCGTAGCCGGCCCTTGATGTTGCAAAGGTTCCCCGGCTTGCAAGGCAGCCGATCGAAGTCTCTACTGTCCTTACCGGTGTTCTCGTCGCGTCGCTCAGGTCCGCTGGGGTTGGTCGGTATCCTGTTGGTCTTGTCGTCGGCCTGTGCAGGTTCGGACAACGTTGCGGCCGAGTTGTCGCCGAGCGCCTCATCCAGCCTGGTATCTTTGTCAAGTTCGATCACGACCTCCACAACCACTACGACCACCGATGTAACAACGGTGGCGTCCACCACTACCGTTGCGTCTGCGCCGAATATTGATCCGCCTCCGGTACTGCGTGAGGACACACCCCCGCTGGTGGATATCGACGGATGGCTCGGCGCCGACATCAGGTCGCTCGATGAGTTGAAAGGCTCGGTGGTGGTAGTCGAGTTCTGGACCTTCGGCTGTTACAACTGCAAGAACCGCATTCCCCATACCCAGGATCTCTACGCCAAGTACCAGGATCAGGGCATGGAGATCGTCGGAATCCACTCCCCCGAGTTCACATACGAACGTGACGTAGCCAACATCGAGCAGGCCATGGCTGACCTGGGAGTTACCTGGCCGGTGGCGCTCGACACCGATCGGCGCACCTTTCGTGAGTGGCAAGGTAGGCCGGCCTACTGGCCTCGCACCTACGTCCTTGACCGCCGGGGGCGTATCCGTTTTGACCACATAGGTGAGGGCGCGTATGAAGAACTGGATCAGGTTGTCGCCTACCTGTTGACCGATAGCGGGTGAGCCTGTTCGGGGAGGCCCTCCGCGCCGGACTTCAACCCTGTTCCTACTCGCTGCTCATCCTGGCCCTCGTGGTTATGGGAATGCGGGGTGGGCAATCCCGCCTACCGGCTCTGGCGGTCTTCTATGTAGCCGCGACGATGTTCGCATGGATCCCGTTCGTGGATGTCAACCCGTTGCTCGACAATCGGCTCACCGGAACAGTCGGACTATTCGCCGGACTGGCGCTGGTCGCATGGCCCACGAAACGGGCAAGATCGACCGGATTGTCGGGGGCTGCCCTGGTCGGCGCCTTCGCCGGAGCGACCTGGCTTCCCTGTGTAGGTCGAGAGCTGGGAACGATCCTGACGGCCGCCACCAAGAACCCGTGGCCCGGACTAGCCGGTCTTACGCTCTATCTGTTCGGAGTCCTATGGATTGCACTCCTTGCGGCCGTGGTCGCCGACTTCGTTCCATCCGCTCGCAGGGTCCTCGATAGACCGGCGACGATAATGACATTCGGGCTCCTGGGCGGCGGCCTGACCCTGGCTGTCGCCCTGGATCTCTACCCGTTGGTCCTGAGCCGCCTGGCGCGCCTTTCCTCGCTATGAGCCGGCCCCGATCTTAGCCCCAATTTTTCATGCAGGGGTTTGAATGGGTAACAGAGAGAGAGGCAATGAACTCTCTGACCTGGGACGATAGCTGCTCGGCGGCCTGCCTGGAATGGGCGTGACCTTCACCCGTAGGATGATTCCCGGACGCGCTCTCAAAGTAGGGTTGAACCGGTCTTTGGTGGGTAGGTGTGTCTGGGGCATGAAGAATCCGGTAGAACCGTTCCACGTTCCTTGACACGGCGATGACCGCTCACCGGGTAACTCGGTAGGCACATGCAAGGCTTGTCACTTTCGAAAAAGCCCCGCTACTGCAAGGTGGTTGACCAAGATCTCGAACTAGGCTCAAAATCTGAAGACGCCGTAACCGCTGACGTTGTTCTCTTACCCGGTGGTTGAAGGTCTCGTAGATGCCGTTAACCCCAATTTTTCATGCAGGGGTTTGGATGGGTAACCGAGAGAGGTGAAATTAACC
>CAZEZF010000045.1:0-25521 GCA_964516495.1 uncultured Acidimicrobiia bacterium
TGCCGACCGGACATTTGCCGGTTGAGACGCATCACCCCGTTGGCGTGGACAGGTGTGGCCCCCGGCAGCGAGCAAGCCCACGAGACCACGCCGTTGGCTTCCCATATCTCACCCCCGCAAATACGTATGGTCCGGCGGTACGCCTCAGCGAGAATCAGATCGAATCTTTCACTACGCATCCGATCATTCATGCGAAGTCCGCTTTCGCACTTTCAATGCTCATCCGACAGCGCCAAATCCTCGAGCCAATCGGCGCTCGGACTTACGATCTCGCTCTCATCAACCAGATGCTCGGTGGTTTCCGGCCACTTGGGTCCGGCCCCGGTGAATAGACAAACGACAGTCTCATCGGCCGCTATCACGCCATCCTCGGCCAGAGCCCAAGCCGCCGCCAGCGCAGCGGCGGAGGAAGGCTCCGGGCTCAGGCCTGTCGTAGCCGAGTAACGGGTAGCCGCCACTATCGCCTCGTCACTGACATCGACGGCGCACCCTCCCGACTCCCGGATGGCGCGCAGCGTCATGGTGCCTCCGGTGGGGTCCCCGATCGAGAGAGCAATGGTTTCCGGGTTCGGTATGTAGGGCACCGTGTCCGACCCGTCCCGGAAGGAACGTACGATCGGGTTGGCTGCTACCGGCTGGACACCGTGGAGCCTGGGAATCGAATCGGTCCAACCCATCCTCACCATCTCG
The DNA here is from genome assembly GCA_964516495.1 of uncultured Acidimicrobiia bacterium. Classification (GTDB taxonomy): domain Bacteria; phylum Actinomycetota; class Acidimicrobiia; order Spongiisociales; family Spongiisociaceae; genus JAPPFW01. The sequence continues at coordinate 691 of CAZEZF010000045.1, forward strand.
CCGAAACCCTTCCAGGGACCGTACAGGCCATCTCCGGCGGCAATGGGCACGATGAAATGGTCAGGAACTCGACCGAGCGCCAGGGTTGCATCGTAGGCCATGGTCTTGTAGCCCTCCATGCCGTACGGGGTCGCTACCGGGTTGGGAGTCATGTATGTGGAGGGATACCAACCGTGGTTCCGCACGAAGTTCTCCAGCGGGGGCTGTCTCTTCATCTCGACAACCACCGTGGCCCCGAACAGCTGCATCCATCGGCGCTGAACCTTCGGTGCCCTGGGATCAACCAGGATCACGCAGCGGAGATCCCCTTTGGCCGCGTAGGCTGCGGCGCTCATTCCGTGGTTTCCGGTGGTTGAGCAGGCTATCCGGTCGTAACCGAGCTGGCGCGCCATCGACTGGGCGCTCGAGTGGAACCGATCTTTGAACGAATAGGTAGGGTTGACGGTCTCGTTCTGCACCCAGAGATCGGAGAGAGGGTTCACGGCGGACTCCGGCAAACGGATCATGGGAGTTCTTCCCTCGCCCAGCGTGATTACCGCCGATTCATCGGCCACGGGCAACAACTCCCGGTACCGCCAGATCGACCGATCGTTTCTCGCCCTCCAATCTTCCAACGTTACAGCGGTGGCTACCCGCGACTCGTCGTAGACCGTCTCCAAGGCGGACCCGCACTCGCGGCAACCGAAGAAGTAAGCGCCCAGGTCGGTCTCCAGCTCACATTCCACACAGCGCAGTCCCAGAGCAAACATAGCCACCTCCCGGATCCTGACTCAACCAGAGGGTAGTAGGGGGACCCTTCGGGACTTGCTCAACGAGAAGGAGACAAGGGCAAACCCAGCTAGCCCTAATTCTTCATGCCCCAGACACACCGAACCCGAAAAAGCCACGTCAAGCCCGCTTTCATGGGCGTCCCGGCGTTCACCTTTCGGGTGAAGGGTCACACCCCGGCCAGGGGAGGCCGCCAAACAGCTATCCTCCCAGGTCAGAGAGTTCATTGCATCTCTCCCGGCTACCCATCCAAACCCCTGCATGAAAAATTGGGGCTCTGTGAAACACATGAGAGTCGTCATCACGCCACTCATGAACGAAGACACCGTCCGGCCCCGTTTCTACGGTGAGCGGCGTATGACCAATATACTCAATAAGCCCCGGCTCGAAAGGAGTTTGTCGGATGACTAACGGCGCCAGAGGACCGAACGAACATCTGATCGGTGTGCCGGGTTCTCGCCATCAACTGGGCACCCCCTCCCTCGTGATCGATGCCGACATCATGGATGCCAACATCGCTTCGTTGGCCGAACACGCCGCCGCTCACGACTACGAGGTGCGTCCGGTCGGCAAGATACACAAATCGATAGAGATCACCCGTCGTCAGGTGGAAGCAGGCGGACGCGGACCTTGCTGCGCCACGCTCGCCGAAGCCGAAGTGTTCGTCGAGGCCGGTTTCCGCGATGTGATGCTGTTCACCTCGGTCGTGACAGCCCCCAAGCTGGAGCGGATCGCCGAACTCAACGAGCGCGCCGAGGATTTGATAGTGTGCGCGGACCATGCCGCCAACGTCGTCCAACTCGGAGAAGCGGCCCGGCGATCGGGACGTCCGCTAAAGGTGCTGGTCGATCTGGAGACCGGCAGCTACCGCACCGGGTTGGTCGGCGCAGAGGACGCGATAGCGCTGGCTCGCCAGATCGCAAGCACCGAAGGTCTCGAATACGCCGGGGTACAGGGCTACACGGGCGATCACATGAACACAGTCGGCTTCGAAGCCCGGAGGGAGCGGGGACTGGAAGTAGTGGCGCCCGTGGCGAGGGCGGTGGAACGCCTCCGAGCCGAGGGCCTCGATCCGGAGATCATCTCCGGCGGAGGTACCGGTACCCATGACATCGACCACGAGTTGGGTGTCTTCACCGAGATCCAGGCCGGAACCTACGTCCTCATGGACACCAACTACTACCACGTCGAGATGCGGCGCGAGGAGGCCCACCCCTTCGGACCGGCGCTTTTTGTCCGGACCACGGTGATCAGCGGCAACCAGGCGGGCTTCGCCATAACGGACGCCGGCATCAAAGAAGTGGATGTGATCTTCGGCATCGAGAATCCGGTCATCCTGCGGGGCGCTCCTCCCGGCGCCGTCTACGAGGTGGCCGGCGACGACATGGGCAGGATCAGGTTCGCCAAGCCCGCCGAGGACCGGCTCGACGTAGGGGACGTAGTGGAAATCCTGCCCCCCCACTGCTACCAGACAACCGTCCTCTACCGCTACTTCCATGTGGTGAGCGGCGACACGCTGGTGGATATCTGGCCGGTGGACGCCTGCGACAACTGGTAGGGTTCAGCCCCGATTCTCGGTCGGTTCCTGTGCTCCGCCTGCGGGTGTTTCTCGCTTAGCTTTGACCAGCCGGCGGCCATCTACCCGGTGTTTCGCCGCCCGGATATCGCCCGGTATCACGAATGACGCCTCAGTGCTCATAGGAACCCTCGCGGCATGGACGCGCGCCAGGTGCGGGAGAAACATGGCATCCCGTCGGTACGCACTTCCAAGGCGGTGACGGCGTGGAATGCCTCGGAGTCACCTGTTACCCGGCTGGTGCTCTGCACCTTCGTGACACCGCCGCCATGGTCGACGTCGAAACGGTAACCGGCTTCAACGCTCGAAAGGGCGGGGTTGGCCCGGTCGGTCGTAGCCTTGAAATCCAGATGTGTGTAAATACGGGATCCGTTGTCATTGGTGGCGTCGCCGCCCATCGATACCACGACACTGACTTCGGTTCCGGCGAGATCCTCCACCAAGTCCCACCGTAGCGGTTCGGAAACCCCCAAAGGTTCGGGTAGTGGATGAGCGGGCCGGTACCGGGGCGCGGGAAGGCCGGACTCGGAACTGTGAACTACCGGAAGGGTGATCCGCGAGGGATGATCGGCATCCATGTGGATGGTGTTGGTGGCCTTCTGTGGCAATGGCCACATCAGTGGGAAGTCGGAGCTCGAGATCATGATCCCGATCCGGTGGCCGGCCTCGAAGACGTAGGAGGTTGCCTCCAACTCGATAGTGATCCCCGTCACCCGGCCCGGCACCAGAGGTTCAGGATCGGTCCTCGAGTGACGTTGGCCGGTGTTCTGTATGATCCTGGATACCAGCGCCCAAGGACCGTCCGGGTGAACATCGATCAACTTGACAGAGAAGGCGGTCACCTCCGCAGTCGAGGAAACGTACAGGGCGGCCAGGGGGAAGCCGGTGACTTCGACATTCTCGTCCAGTGGCGCTCCGAGGAACACCACGGACCCGGGTGCATCCCGGCGCTGATCCAGAGGCAGGCCGACATCGGCGCCGAAACCGGTTACCAGACCCATGGTGGAGACACCCACCGCCGGGTCGTAGTCGTAGGAGACCCTCCCTCCGTCCTCGCCCGCCGGTGCGTCTTCGGCGAGCCGACCACTCGGATGGAAGTAGAGAATCTCGTCTACGGCGCGGGTAAGAGGCCAGTCGGCCTCGGAACGCCAGTAACCGGTGGCGCTTTTCCGTCGGGCCTGCGGCCTGTCGTAACCCCGCACCCACAAGCTGATCGGCGGTTCCTCCGAGATTTCCGTATCCTCCCCCTTCAGGTGAAGGTCGAACCAGCGCACGATCTCGTGAAGATGGTCTACGCGTTCCCCCGGCGCCCCGATATTGGGAGCGATGTGCAGGTAGGGGCCCATCATCAGCTTCTTCGGGGTATCAGGATTCAGGTTCATGTACATGTAGAAAGGGTCGGAAACGAAGATGTCGTGCCACCCTCCGATTATGTAGGTAGCGGCTCTTATGTCTCCCAGCACGTGGCGGACCGAGCCCTCGCGCCACAAGGGACCGTCCACCTGGTTGCGGAGCCATGTATCAAGCCAAGGTCTGTTACCGGCGAGGTGCTCCTCCCATATCTCTAACCAGGCACCCTCCGGATCGGCGGAGGGCGGCGCTCCCGACAGGGCGATCATCATGGCGTTGTAGGCCCCCGACCATATGGATGTTTGCCACATCCCACCTTGATGGCTGTTCCCGTAGTGATCCCACCCGGCATAGATCGGCGCGATTGCCTTCAAGCCTGGGGGCGCCTGCGCTGCGGTCAACAGGGCCGAGTAACCGCCGTAGGAAACCCCGGTCATACCTATCGAACCAGTACTCCACGGCTGGGCGGCCAGCCATTCCACCGCGTCGTAACCATCCTCCCACTCCTGAAGACGCAACATCCGATCGCATACGCCCGATGAGGCGCCGGTACCACGCACATCAAGCAGGGCGGTGACGTAACCGTGGGCGGCGAAGTAGTTGGCGCGATCAACGGTCAGGGCCCGCAGGAGATCGTCCTTGCGGTACGGGTAGTACTTGATGATTACCGGCGCCGGATCATCCGAGTCCGGATAGAACAGATCGGCGGAAAGCTCGACCCCGTCACGCATGGGGATACGAACATTGGGCCTGGTCCGGGCTGGGCTTGGTCGCTCTGCGAGCCAATCAGTCATGACGGCACACTACACATATCCGGTCACCCTCGACCATTGCTCTCCGGGAAAGACCACTCCATCCCAGCTCAGACCATCTATTCCACAAGAACCTTCCCACCGAGGAAGCGGGGTCAATGAGGGATTGGAATCCGGGACTATCGGGAGGTCACGGCAGTGGGTGGTCGGAGGCGAACCTACGGAGTACGTTGGCGGTGATACGCGAGACGTTGTTCTCGTAGTTGTTGTACGACAGGCCTGCGCTCCACGCGATCGATCCCGTCGAGAACACCGCTCCCCCGTTTGGATACTCGAAGTAGACCATATCGGCGCGTACCATGTCGTTGGTAGTGCCGGTCTGCTCGGAGTTCATATGCATTACCTCCTCGACGACATGGTGGAAGCTGTCATCGAAGTCGGTAGCCGAGGCTACGACCAGGGCGTGCGCCGGCGTTCCCAACTCAGGATCCGCCCGATCCATCTCGTAGCCCGCTACTCCCCATCCGAGGTTGAGGGTGTCGAATCCACCGATCTCCTCATCGTCACCTATCCCTTCGAAGATGAAAGCAGCCCTCGGATCGAAACTGTCCGGCAGGCGCCGGTACGCCGAGTTGACACCGTTTCCTCCTTGAGCTGTCATGCCGATTCCCACCAGACGTTGGGGCGCCCGGCCGCGGAACCTCCACAGACCTCCCGGTTCCCCGGTGGTGCTGTGATGGCTTTCGGCGAAGTCGGTTCGCCACGAACCGGTACCGTTCCAGCGCCGCACCTCGATGACATGGGGGCGTTCGGGATCGACCGATGTGACCCAGTACAGCCCGTTGCCCCCCAGATACATGAACCGGCCACCCGCGTTGAGGTAGGCCTCCAAGGCGATCAGCATGTCCTCGGTCCAGTACTCGGGATGAGCGTCCGACATGACGACGTTGTACCCGGACAGCAGTTCCAGCCCGTCGAAGTGGATGTCCTCGTCCGTTATCACGTCGAACGCGAATCCCTGGCTCTCCATCCAGTCCATCTGGTGCAGGTCGGCTGACAGCAGAACCGGCCCACCCATTCCGACGCCTACCGTCCTCTGCTTGTTATTGGGCCGGAAGTTGACAATCGGCCTCCGGCTGCTCGAGTAGCAAATCCCGCTCCCGTCGGTGTGCAGGTCGTATAAACCGCCCAGTTTGTTGTCCACCATGTAGTGCTCGGATGGCAGGAGAGGGAACTCCAACTCTATCCCCTTCCCTTCCATGTACTCGATGAGCACCGGGTTGTCGGCCATGTGCTCGTTGGCGTAGGCAAGAAAGGTGTATGTACCGAGCAGGAAGGCGATCTTCGAGGTCGGCGCCCCGGTCCGAGGCCTCACCGCGAACGGGATGTAGTCCTCCGCGTCGTCGGTGGTCAACCGGAAGGCGTACATGGCGCTCCTCAGATCCTCGGGTACCGTGAAGTCGAAGTCCACCTCCCATCGCGCGTCGTCGAGGTCGTCGTCATTGAATCGAATCGCGGCGTACTGTTCGGGCGCCTGCTTGAAATCCATCGCCCGTCCGTCCCAGTTGTGGCCGGTAACAGCGCGCCCCGGCATGTTGAAGACCTTCCCGTGCAGACCGGCGCCGGAGATATCGGTAGCGATGTCGGTGGCAAAATCCTGACCGAAGTCCCACGACGCAACCAGCCCATCGTCAGCGGTTATCAACGATCGACCGTCTCTCAACCCTGCGATTTCGTCGGCGTCAAGCGCCCTCCCGACCAGAATCGGGTTGTCGATCTTGCCATTGTAGAAGCAACCCACTGCTCCGATCCCGGAACCCTCACCACGGCTAGCGGCGCCCACTACCAGAGCGGCCCCGGTTTGGCCGGGTCGACCGGGTACATCGGCGCGGGCCTCGGCCGCGGTGTCACCGATAGGCCAGTGATCCAGGGGCGTCTGATAGACCCGCAGCGAACCTTCGTCCGCATCGTAGCTTGCGGCCGCGAAATACCACTTGGAGTTCTTCATAGCCACGCCGGTTCCGGCGGTGAAGGTCGTCTCTCCGTCCCCTATCCGCACCGAGACCGCCCCGTCCTCGTCAACGAACAACCCGTATCCGACGCCGGCGGGGCAGTTCCACTTGGTCACCAAGCCCTGAAGACCTTTGTCCACTGTGGTCGGGTAGATCCAAGCCGCGATCGTGAAGCTTCCGTCGATTCGAAGGAGCGGACCGTCCGGAACAGATACGAATGAACCGGGTTTGAGTTCCTGCACCCTTCCCGGATACTCACCGTTCGCGGTCGAGTCGAGATCGTAGATCTTCGATCCGGGTCCGTCCGGGTTCTCGTCCCCGTGGGCGAGACGAACCAGCTGTGCCTTGAAGTCGGGCGCCTGGCAGCTAACCATGAAGCTTATGGTCTCGCCGGGCTGGGCGCGGAGCCTGTCGGCGTATCCAACGATCTCCATCTTATACCTCCCCATCAACGGCCGCGACGACCGGGTGACCAGTCAGGAACGTTACCCGGCCGGATCATGGACCGTCAACGAGGTAGCCCGGCGACAGCGGGCAGGTCCGCCATATATCGAACGAAAACCGCGTGGACCGGGGCGCAATCAGGCAATCCCCGACGGCGTCGCTTCAAGAACAACCGTTCACAGGCGGCCAACTCCCTGCAAACGGGACATCCGGAACTCCGGTGACCCCGGGGTCGAGGGCGAACAGGTCCCCCGCGCGCGGTTCGTCTTCTCTAACCGGATGGCTACCCCCGCCACCGATCGAAGTCACGAACAATGTGGCCATGTCTGACCCGCCAAAGGCTGTCATCGACGGCTTGCTCGCAGGCAGGTCGATCCTGCGGTCGAGTTCACCATCGGGGGTGAAACGCAAGACAGCCGAGCCGTGGACAGCCGCCACCCAGTAGCAACCATCAACATCCACACACGCTCCGTCCGGTCGACCCGGCAGGTCTCCGAAGTCCACGAACACAGACTCGTTCCGGGCCTGCCCCGTCTCAGGGTCATAGTCATAGCGCAATACCGTTCGGGAGAACGAGTCCGCCCAGTACATCCGGCGCCGTTCCGTATCGAACGCCAAGGCGTTGGGTACACCCACCCTACGACGAGTGACCGCGAAGGATCCGTCCGCTTCGATCCGGTACAGGCTCCCGGTACTTCGCGCATCGGCGGCGCGTTCGTACATCGAGCCCACCCAGTAGCGTCCAACAGGATCTGTGCGGCCATCGTTCATCCGATTCCCTCGTCCGGAAGGCTCCAGAGCCACCCACGGGGTTGTGCTTCCGGTCATCCAATCGAACCAGACCAACTCGGTCTCCGCCGCGATCAGCAGCCGTCCGGGCGCCGACGTTCGTACCATCGAACCGGGTCGTCCCGATATCTCACGAGTCTCATCCACACCGGTAGCGGGGTCGAACCGATGCACCAACCGCCTATCGATGTCCTCCCAGTAGAGTACCGACTCCTCCGGGCTCCACAGCGGACACTCACCAAGAGAGGCGCCGGCCCGGACGGCTACCTCGACGGCTACCACGCTTGCTCGCTCGGTTCGGAAGAGTCTGGTCTAGCAGTCACGATTATCCATTTCGATTCGCCGGAGGGTTGCTGATCGTCCGTTGCCCACTCATCGAAGGCCGGGGCCCCGCATCAAACCTTCAGGCTACCCGAAACGCCGACCGGTGATGGCCGATCTTCGGCAATCCGCCGGTTGTGACTCAGGAGCAGATTCGGCCCGGCATGGAGGGCGCCGGGAAGTAGAATGTCACCGACGGAATAAGAGGGCGCGGCCACCAAATGGTCGGGCGGTCGTTCCCTCTTCGCGGCGGTCGCATGTCAACAAGGGAAGGGAACCGGGGTCGATATGAAAGCCCTAACCGTAGACCAGATCGGTGAGTGGGAACGCAACGGATTCCTCAAGGTCGAGAGGTTCGTCGACGCTCAGGAACTCGCCGAAATCCGCCGAATCATGGATCGTCTTGTCGAACAGGATCCACCCGACCGCAGAATCCATGTGGACATCGACCCGGCCCTGGAAAACCGGAGCGACATTCCGAGGACCAAGAGGTTTCGAGCGCTCATGCACGCCGCCCATGCCGACCGCGAACTCCTCGAGAACTACACCCTACGACCTAGAACACTCGACGTAGTGGAAGACCTCATCGGTCCTGACATCGTGTACTACACCGACCAGACTTTCCTCAAGCCACCCGGCGGAAGCGGGGCGCCGGCTCACCAGGACAACGCCTATTGGGATGTCTTCTGGTCGGGAAAGGGTAAACTCTCGGTTTGGTTGGCGCTGGATGACGCCACCTTGGAACGGGGATGTACCCAGTTTGTCCCCGGCAGCCATCGCGAGGTGCTGCGGCATGACCGGGATTTCAGCAAGGACGCCCTGTTCGGAGGCGCCGTCCCGGACCTGGACCCCGACGAACTGGACTTCGTCCCGGTCGAGCTGAAGGCCGGGGATGCCTGCATACACCATTGCGAGATCATCCATCGAAGCGGACCCAACGTATCGGACCACTCCCGGCGCGGCCTGGTGACGATCTATTTCAGCGGGCGTTGCACCTACACGGACAAGACAAGTGACTGGTTCCGGCACCGGATGGTGCCGGCGAGAGGCCATGTCTACCCAGGATGTGTCGGCTGGTACGAGTAGCCAAACGGCGATGAGCGTCTCGTATCTTGGTTTTCTTTTGTCGTTCCGGGGCGGTGTCGTGGTGGAGGGACGGTTTGTGTCCTAGCCATGTTGCATACTGACAGGTAACCGTTAAGCGCCGAGCGGCACGTCTTGGGTACCGGACGGGCCGGGCTTGGGATCATGTTGAATGCGCCGACCCCGGATCGGGGTATGGCGGGACGCGTTTCGACGCCGAGGAGGCGGCGGTTGGGGGTGGGACCCACCGGAGGGTTACTTTTCGCGGTCTCGGTCCTTCCGGGGTAGTAGCCCTGGGGAGGACTGCGAGGGAAGAACTACGGATTATCCATCGATGAATCCGGGAATCGGATCACTCGGAGTCGTCAAGAGTGTCTGTCGGCCCGGCTGGTGACCAAGGTCCCCCGTATCAGCGGCCCTGCGGGCCCAACCCGCCCTCGTCTTTCGGCATGCTCCTACCGCAACGCTCAGCAGATCCGAATCCCGGAACCTGTACTCTTGGCGCGCGCCACGCTTCCGAGCACCGAGACGAGAGTGAACATTCCACTCACCCCTTTCATCGGGCTGACCCGCCTGATGGTCAGATCGGCGGCGTCGCCCCGGGCGGTGATCTCGATGTCGGAGGTATTGGATTCGGTCACCGCGACGAGCACCGACCGGGTGTGGTCGAACCCTATACCTCCCAAGGCGAGAGCCGCATGCGAGTTGACGTTGCGAGGGAACAGGGGACAGATTCCCCTGGTAGGCCCGTCGTAGACCTTCGTGTCGCCGGATATGGCGCCGGCCGTAAGAGTGGGATGTTCCCGGAAGTCGATACTCGAGGCGCCTTTGCGCATAACCATGGTTACCTCCCTCCACTGATTACGCCCCTCGGCGATAGCCTCCAGCCCCACGACAGCCCCGTGAGGTATGTAAATCCGAGTGCCGTAAGCGTCCGCAGTCTCCAGGAGGGCAAGTTCGAGCGCAGCGTCCGCCAACGCCGTCAGCGAGAGGGGCATGTAGTCGGTGTGGCTCAGGAACCGGGTCCCGAAGCCGACCGTCACCGACGGATGGGCCACCTCGACCACCAGGTCGGGTTCTCGCTCGGCGAAGTCCTCGAGATCATCCAGTATCACGTCAGGCGGGAGATCGACAACCTTCTCCTGACTGCGGTTGTGAACGAACGCCACCTGAAGCCCCAACTCCGGCCTGGTGGTGATCTGTTCATATATGTAGGAACCGATCAGGCCGAAACCGACGATCCCTATTCGATGTCGCGGCTCGCTGATCTCATACCTCCGATCATCGGCTCAGCCTCCAACGTCCCGGGAGAGTATTTTCTCCAGGACCGAGGGTTGGATGTTTCCTCCGGACGCGATCGCCACGGTCAACCGCTTGTTATCGACCAACCCGTCAAGGAAGGCGGCCGCAGCGGTGGCGCCACCGGGCTCGGCCAGGGTCTTCGTGCGGAAGAGAATGGTCCTGACCGATTCCGCAATGGCCTCTTCGCTGACCAGCAGAATGTCATCCAGGTATCTCTGCAGATAACGGAACGGGAGTTCTCCCGGTCGCCGACCGGAGAGAGCGTCCGCCATCGAATTCCAGTTCTCGATTGTGCGAACCTCCCCGGCCTGCCAGGAGTGGTAGGCGGCGGCGCCTCCCGCAGGCTGGACACCCAACACCTCCACATCCGGGCGATTCTCCTTGATCGCCACCGCGATGCCGGCCGCCAGCCCGCCACTCGATATCGGTATCAAGACGGTCTCGACATCGGGCGCCTGATCGAGAATCTCCAAACCGATGCCAGAATGACCGATCGGTACTTCCGGATGCTCGAAGGAGTGCAGGGCCGACATCCCCTGCCCCTCCGCTACCCGCTCGACCGTGGGGTCCCGGTCGGCGAAGGTCGGACACAGCACCACCTGCGCTCCATAGTCCCTGGTGGACTGAACCTTCACATCGGCCGTGTAGTCGGGCATGACTATGGCTACCGGCGACCCGACCACCGGGCCGGCGTAGGCGAAGGCCTGGGCGAAGTTCCCCGACGAGGACATAACGATCCCCCTGCGCCGACTCTCCTCGTCAAGAGACCGAAGGATGTGAAAGGCGGCGCGGGCCTTGTAGGACCCGGTCACCTGCAGATGCTCCGCCTTGAGGAGAAGACGCTCCCGTCCCACCTCGGCCGACGAACGGGCAACGGGGAGAATCGGAGTCACCCGGACCGGCGCCGCCATCCGGTCGTAGGCTTCGATGATCTTCTCCAGCGTGATCTCACCACCGGCCATGCTGTTCCTCCAATACGTCTCGGAGCACCGCGACTCCCTGTTCCAGGTCAGACTCGCCGATCGTCAACGCCGGGAAGAAAACCGTGCAGTCACCTACCAGGGCACTCTGCGAGGAGAGCGTATTCAGCACGACGCCTCGCCGGTACATCGCCGCCGTCAGCGAGGCAGCCACCTTGGACTCCGAAGGGAACTTCTCCCGGCTGTCTCGTGACCTCACATATTCGACCATCTGCATGAGACCGATCCCACGAATCTCGCCCACCACCGGAAGGTGGCCCAACTCGCGCTCCAACAGCGACCGCAGAAAGACTCCTCTCTTGGCGGCCCGCTCTATCAGACCTTCGCGAAGTATCACATCAAGGACCGCCAGACCCACCGCGCAGGAAATAGGCGCCCCGCTGAAAGTGTGGACTTCGGCCATGTTGCGGCGCTGCACCGCGATCTCATCAACGATCCCGGTCTTGACCAGAGTCGCGCCCAGCGGCGTGTATCCGCCGCCCAGCCCCTTGGCCAGATTGCATAGATCGGCGACCACCCCGAAATGGTCCATGGCAAGGAACTCACCGGTGCGGCCGGCGCCGGTTACGATCTCGTCAGTTATCAGAAGGATTCCACGCCTATCGCAGATCTCCCGCACCTTCCGCCAGTAGGAGGCGGGGGGTACCGCCATACCGGCGGAGGGAGAAACCGGCTCGACCACAAGGGCGGACACGGTGTGCGGTCCGGCAGCCTCGATAGCGGCGTCTACAGCCGACGCCGCCCGCTCGGCAAACTCCTCTCCCTCCAAACCTGCGAAGGGACCCCGGTAGTTCACGGGCGCCGTCACTTTGACGGTCTCCATCAGGTGAGGGTCGTAGGACCGGTTCACATCCCACCTTCCGGTCATCGACAAGGCCCCCACCGTGGCGCCGTGGTAACTGGGCGCCAGCGCCACGATCTTGGTCCTCTCCCAGTCACCTCGGGCCAGATGGTATTGGCGCGCTATGCGGATCGAGAGTTCGTTGGCCTCCGAACCGCCGGAGGTGAACATCACTCTTCCGACTCCTTCGGGCGCCAGGTCGGCGAGCCGGGCGGCCAACCGTTCCTGCTGGTCGTTGGTGACCCGCGAGTTGTGGACGAAGGTCAGTTTCCGGGCCTGAGCCGCCATAGCGTCCGCGATCTCGGATCGGCCCTGCCCGATACCGGCGGTTGCGGATATGCCGCTGGACAGATCAAGGTACCGCTTTCCGTCCGAGTCCCACAGATGAAAGCCCGAACCACGAACGATGGTGGGATATCGGTCATCCGGAACACGGTAGAAAACCGCCGATGTATGGGAACTTGGCGCCGACATCAGCCGACTATACCGCGCCGGTGACCGGATCCCTGCGAAAGGGCGAAACCGCCTCGGTGGGGTCCAAACCAACAACCCCCGGGAATCGAGAAGGAGTATCCGAGACGACCGGCCCATGAACCCATACTTAATTTTCGTTTCGGCGAGAAACTACCTATGAATGAAACATGGGATACAGCGGTCGGACCTCGGTAGGACGTCCCAGACGTTTGACGCCGTATTGTGCACCCCCTTCTGTTGAACCGCTCCTCCTATAATCTCTGACTACGAGGAATGGCGATCTTCGTGCATCGAGCGGAGAGACGCTTACAAGGAGGTTGGTAAGGTGTCCGAGTTCGACAGTATCTTCAACGACTGGGAAGACCGGGGAATAAAGCGGGTCCGGTTCGAGCTTCCCGACCTGCACGGAACCTCCCGGGCCAAGGTCGTCCCTCTCCAAGCCGCCCCCTCCTTCGCCCGCAAGGGTCTCAACATGTACGGCGGCGCGGCGGTACTCGACACCCGCTCCGATGTGGTGCCCGGAAGCCTCTACAACGAGGAGGTGGGCTACGGAGACCAGCTGCTGTTTCCGGATGCAAGCACGGCTGCAGTCGTACCGTGGGCGCCGGACACGGCCCGGCTTATCTGCGATGCGCGGTGGTACGGTGGAGACACGTTGAAAGCGACCCCGCGGGCCGTCTACCGCCGAGTGCTGGCCAAGGCGCGCAACATGGGGTTCGACCCGATGACCGGCTGCGAATTCGAGTTCTATCTGTTGGACGGCGAGACGCACGAACGCCTTTTCGAGGGCTACCACATCTTCAACGTGGTCCGTAACGAATGGGTTCCGACGATCAACAGGATCGTGGACCTGATGCCGGGAGCAGGTATCGACATCATCACCGCCAATTGCGAGTACGCGGGATCCCAGTGGGAAATCAACTTCACACCCGGACGAGGTCTCGACGGTCCGGACAAGGCCTTCACATTCAAGAACGGTGTTAAACAGATCGCCTACCAGGATGGATACCTCGCCACCTTCATGACCAAGCCCTGGCCGGGGCACGCCGGGAACGGCTGCCACATCCACATGTCACTGGTAGACGCGGACGGAAGCCGGAACGTAATGACCGACGAGTCCCACCCCCAGGGACTCAGCGACGTAGGCCTTCGCTTCGTAGCCGGTCTCATCACCCATGCCAATGCGATCGACGCCCTTCTAGCACCCACAATCAACTGCCGTCGCAGGCGTCGAACCCATACCTTCAGCCCGACCAACATCTCGTGGGGTTTGGAGGACCGCTCGGCCTTTCTGAGGGTAAAGGCGGCGGGTGACGCCACCCGGATCGAGACTCGCTCCCCCAGCGCGCTGATGAACCCGTATCTGGCCTCCGCCGCCATCCTCGCGGCCGGCCTGGACGGAATCGAGAAGGGATTGGAGCCCCCGCCTCCATCGCGCAGCGGCGAACCTGCCGAAGACGACGAATCACTAGAGAAACTCCCCGCCACCCTCGGGGAGGCCCTCGACCATTTCGAGGCGAGCGACTCCACCAGCGACTTCTTCGGCCAGGATTTCAAGGACGCCTTCCTCGCGGTGCGCCGCTACGAACTGGCCAGATACGCCGCGGAGGAGAACGACGATCCGGATTCGCAACGCACCGATGAAGTGAGCGGGTGGGAAACAAACGAATACCTGGAATTGTTCTGAGCGGAGGACGAGGGAGAGTTACATGGCCCACCTTCCCGGGATCCTGTTTCGCTCACCTTGAGGCATCAATCCGATGAGCAGGTATACCGGACCGGCATAGCTAACCACCCATCCGAGGGGTAGAACAATCTACATTATGCTGCATGGTTCCTTGATGGTTTATAAGGATTATGATGGCGAATAAGCCGGCAAGCGCAGACCTACGCATTGAAGCCGACTTACTGATTCCGGGTCGTGGCGATCCGGTCCCCAATGGATGTGTGCTCATCGAGGGCAAGATCATCAAGTATTCCGGAACCACCGATCAGGCGCCCGACACTCCCGGATGCCAGACTTACACGGCGCCCGTTGTGATGCCGGGTATGTGGGACTGCCACTCACACTTCTTCGGGACTGCCGCAGCCGACCTGACCCAACTCGCCACCACGCCCCTCCCGATGCTGGCGGTCCGAGCGGCCCGCGATGCGCACACTCTCCTGATGGCCGGGTTTACCAGCACCCGCGAGATGGGGGGTCTCGGAGTCCACCTCGCCCGTCTGGTTGACGAAGGGACGCTGAAAGGGCCCAACATCTACGGAGCAGGCGCGGCGCTCGGACCCACCGCCGGGCACAGCGACATCCACTGGATGCCGGAGCGCTGGCGTGACGACCTTGCTGCCTCGGGCGTAGGGTGGATAGCGGTGTGTGACGGGATAGAGGAGTGTATCAAGGCGGTTCGGCGCCAGATCCGGGTAGGCGCCAAGGTGATCAAGATAAATGCCACGGGTGGGACGATGAGCCATTTCGATCATCCTGATCATCGGCAGTTCAACGACAAGGAGCTGCGGGCGATCATTGAAGAAGCCGGAATGGCCGAGATGGCGGTGGGCGCCCACTGCCACGGACTCGAAGGCGTTGCGGCCGCGGCCCGAGCAGGCGTCAAGACCATCGAACATTGCAGCACCCTGGACCGGGCCACAGCCGAGTTGATGCTGGAAATGGGCACGATGGTGGTTCCCACCCGCCACGCCGTCGAGTACCTGGTGTCACTCAAGGGACGGATTCCCGATTGGGCCTGGCAGGCTCAAGCCAAGGTGGCCAGGACCCACACCACGGCGATGCGGCTGGCGATCTCGTCGGGAATCCCCATCGCGGTAGGCGCCGACATCATGGTCAGCGGCGGACCGTGGGGTACCAACGGGCTGGAGCTGGCGGCCCTAGTCAAGGCCGGTATGACCCCTCTGCAAGCGATCGAAGCGGCCACCGCCAACGGCCCGGCGACTCTCGGTCCGAGAGCGCCCCGATCCGGCCTACTCGTCGAAGGCTACGACGCCGATGTGATCACCGTCGATGCCGACCCGCTCGCCGATATCACGATTCTCGGTGACCCCGACCGGATCACCATGGTCTGGAAAGGTGGCCGATTGGAGAAATCACCAGGGAACTCGACCAGTCCATTCGGTTGACTCCGTCCCGACCTTTCATCTCGGAGTGCGTCGCTGTTACTCCAACCGCGCCGCCGCTGAGGCCGGCTCCCGTAATCCGCATCCGAACACACCACCTACGGCGTCACAGGCGCCACGCGATTCAAACGGCTCGCGTGTAACGCTCCCGTTCCCAGTCGCTCACGCTCTCCTGCCAGGCGCGCAACTCCCAAGCCCGCGATATCTCGTAGTAACCGCTGAACTCCGTCCCCAACGCTTCCCTGAGGGCTGTGTCGGCGCGAAAGGCTCGCAGGGCACTCTCCAACGAGTTGGGAAGCGGCGGTAGATCGGTCCGCTCCGCGACATCCCGCGTCTCGGGCGGAGGAGGAACGGCGCCGTGCCGGATACCGAGCATGGCCGACGCCAGCAACGCCGACAGGGCCAGGTACGGATTGGCGTCGGCGCCGGGCCTCCGGCACTCCAACCGCGAGCGGGCCGGTCGGGTGCCACGGATGGCTCGCACCGAGGTAGAGCGATTCTCGTAACCCCAGCTCACGTTCACCGGTGCGAAGTAACCAGGAACCAGACGCTTGTACGAGTTGATCGTCGGGTTTATAAGTAGCGACGCGGCCGGAAGGTGGTCAAGGATTCCCCCGATCGCCGCCATGCACTCCTCCGGAAAGTTCCCGTCCGCATCCGGGGCGAAGGCGTTCACCCGTCCCTCCTCGCCATGCCAGAACGACAGGTGAACATGGCCGCTGGACCCCTCCTCGAGAGGCATAGTCTTGGCCAGGAAGCTGGCCGTCAGGCCTAACGAAGCTGCTACGTCCTTGACCGCAAACTTGAGGAGGGCGGCGTCATCGGCGGCCTGCATGCCTCGACGAGCGGAGATGTTCAACTCCAGCAAACCCGGACCGGCCTCGGTGTGAACTGCCTCCAGGTTTACGCCGAGACCATCGAGAGCCGGAACCAGCACCTCGAGGAGGTGGTCAAACCGTCCGATCTCCCCCAAGCTGTAGCTGATGCCCGACGACATAGGCGCCCCGTTTTCGTCCCGGATCCGCACCTCATACTCGAAACCGGCCATCACCTCATATCCGAGGTCCGCCAACTCGGCGAGCATGTCACGGAGAACTTCACGGGAAGCCAACCTGCATCTGGATCCGTCAGGCCAACTCGGATCGGCCAGGCAGATACCCCAGCCCGGCCTCCACGAGACCGGACGGAGAGTGCCGGGATCGGGTTGCAGGAGCAGGTCGGGGGCGCCGGTGTTGATGCCGTACTCCTGGTAGTCGGCGATCGGCATGTCGACGGGGTCCAATCCGAGCCACAGATCGGTCATGACCGTTCCCTTCGCCACCGCCGACCGGAGAGCATCGGGTCTGAACGCCTTGCCCCGGATGGAACCGTGCACATCCGGCATACCGAGAAGTACGAAACCATCTTCGGAAGGTTCCCACGTCATGTCGTTCCTCCGTTCGCCAAAGCGTCCTTCACGTTGCGATCCACCAGTCCGACTACACGCCCCAACCGCTCCATCATCTCGGTCAACTCCGCATCCGTGCTGGTGAACGCCGGCGCGAATACAGTCTGATCGCCGGCGTAACCGTCGACATTGGGGTGTGTCGACATGACCAGCAGATCGTGGTCCAGCGCGTGAGAGTCGATCTGTCTTGCTATCTCCAAGAAGTCGGGTGGGATCGAGTAACCATCTCTAGGATCCACATATTCGACTCCCAGCAAGAAACCCCGGCCCCGTACCTCGCCCACGATGTCGTAGTCTTCCAAAGCCTGCTTGAACTCTTCCAGCAAGACGGGACCACGCTCCTCCACGCTTTCCACCAGACCATGCTCGGCAACGTAGTCAAGCACGGCAAGACCCACCGCGCAGCTGAGCGGAGCGCCGTCCCAGGTATGGCCTAGGTCGAAGTCCTGCGAGCCGGTCGCCAAGGCTTGATATACGGGTTCGCGACACATCGCGGCCGCAAGCGGGAAGTATCCGCCTCCCAGCATCTTGCCGGCGGTGACGATGTCGGGGGTGATCGGAAGCCCCTGGTGGGCGAACCAGCGACCGGTACGCCCCATCCCGGTTACCACCTCATCGAAGCACACGAGGAAACCGTACCTATCCCGGCGCTCGGACAATCCCTCCCAGAACAGGCTCGGTGGTGAGTATCCGGGGAGGGAGGCCGCGCTTATCGGCTCGCAGAAGAAGGCGGAAACCTCCTCGGGACCGGCCTGCTCCAGAGCTTGGTCCAATGCGTCGAGGGCGGCCTGGCCCGTGGGATCGAACCGCCGCGTCGAGGGAGGAATGTGCAGGTGCCGGGAAAGGTACGGTTCGTAGGGCGTCCGTAGATCGGATCGGCCCACCAGCGCAAGGGTGGCCATGGTGGCGCCGTGATATGCCTGAGCAGGGGAGATGATCTTCCATCGTTCGCTCTCGCCCCGATCAACATGGTACTGGCGGGCAAGGCGCAGGGCAGTCTCGTTGGCTTCGGAACCACCGCTGAGGAAACGAACCCGAGCCATGTCCGGGGCCACTTCCACCAGGCGAGCCGCCAGTCTCTCCTGGGGCAGGTTCGTAAAGTGATGCGCGTAGTAGTAGGCGATGTCACCCATCTCTGCTCTCGCAGCGTCTGCGATGTCGCCCAACCCATGACCAAGGCCAGCCACCATCGCCCCACCCGAGCAGGCATCCAGTATCCGACCGCCGCCCACCTTGTGGAGCCAGACACCATGCCCACGATCGATCGCCGGATAGGACCGATCCGGATACTTATGGAATACGCTGGTTGACAAAGCATCCATGTTCACGTTGCTCTTCCGTTCACTTTCCCACACCCTATTCCGGCTGATGCATGATCGGATCCCCTACGTCCTCGGAAGCGACAGACCGGCGATGTCGGCGGCGAAGCGCTCCAGCAACCGGATCGCCACAGCCCGCGAATCGGCGGCGCGATCCTTGGTCTCCTGCAGTAATTCGTCGGGGTCCACTCCTTCGGCGTCAAGCTCGTGCCGGTAGACATCCACCCATCTGTCCATGATCTCGTTGGTGACCTCCGGATGGAACTGGACTCCGAGGCTGCGCCCGGCGACGAAAGCCTGCGGCCCGGCTTCGCTATCGGCGATCAACTCACCCCCGGGCGGTACCGAGAACGTGTCAAAATGCCATTGGAACCAGGGTCCTTCAGGTACGAGGGTCTGATCACGGCTCCGCACGGGTAACCACCCCACCTCGGATAGTTCCCCGCGGTACGAATCGCCGCCCAACACCCTGGCGAGCAGCTGCCCGCCGAAACACAACCCCAGGATCGGAACGTCGGCGCCGTAAGCCTCGATCAACAGATCCTTCTCCCGGTCGATCCAGGGAATGGAGTCGTCGAAGGCTGCGAACTCCGACCCCAAGGAAACGATCAGGTCGTAGCGGGTCGGATCGATGCGCCGATCTTCCAAGTCGATCCGATAGGTTTCCACCTCGACGCCCCGGTCCTCCAGCCACTCGTGGACCAACCCGCCCGGCGTCGGCGCCTCATGTTGAACTATCAGGGCCCGGAATGCGGGCCGACCCTTACCGGGAGATGCCTTCGAGCCGAGTTCCCGCCTGACCTCGGAGGCTACCTCGGACACCGCGGTAGCCATGCGGTCCACCATCTCCCCCAGATCGGAGTCCGGGGTGGGGAAAGGCGGCGCGAACAAGTGCTGGTCTCCGGCGAACCCGTCCCTGGTCGGCATGGTGCCGAGAACCAAGAGGCCGTTGCGAGCCGCGGCCCGCTCGATCCGGCCCGCCACTCCCAACTCAGGGGGAAGGAAGGAAATCCCGTCACGGGGGTCTACATAGTCGATACCGAGCAGGTAACCCCGTCCACGTACCTCACCAACCAGGTCGTTTCCCACCAAGGCGCCGGCCAACTCGTCACGAAGAGACGGACCTCGGTGGGCCACATGATCGACCCATCCTTCCGATTCGAGAATCCTCAGCACCGCCAGCCCGACCGCACAGGGTAAAGGGGAACCGTCCCAGGTATGACCCAGCGTGAAGGAATCCGTCGCCGCGGCGATGGCGTCGTAGACGTGAGCGGCATAGAGGACCGCTCCGATGGCCACATATCCGGCGCCGAGTCCCTTGGCGGTCGCGATGACATCGGGAACGATCGGAAGATGATGCGACGCGAACCACGCGCCCGTCCTGCCGACGCCGGTCACCACCTCGTCGAAGCACACGAGGAAACCGTGACGTTCGCGCCGCTCGGCCAGGCCCTCCCAGAAATGATCGGGTGGCGAGTAAGCGGGAAGCGACGCGGCGCTGATGGGTTCGCAGAAGAATGCGGAGACGTTCTCGGGACCCACCTCCTCCAAGACCTTGTCAAGGGCGTCAAGGGCCTGCCGCCCGGTGGGATCGAACCGCCGGGTGGCCGGAGGAATATGCCGATGACGGCTGAGGTAGGGGCCGAAGGCGCCGTGTAGCCCCGGCCGACCGGTCAGGGCGAGGGTCTGCATCGTGGGACCGTGGTAGGACTGCGCCGGTGAGATAATCTGCCGGCGCCGGGGTTCGCCCCTGGAGACATGGAACATTCGAGCCGCCCTGATAGCGGCCTCATTCGCTTCGGAACCGCCGGTAACGAATCGCGCTCTCGAAAATCCGGTCGGCGCCCGCCCCACCAACTCGGCGGCCAAGTCCTCCTGCCAGGGGTTGGTCAGGCGGTTGTTGTCGAGGTAGCCGATGCGGCGGGACTGTTCCCATACCAGATCGATCAAGTCCCGGCGGCCATGTCCGAGGGTGGCCACCATCGATCCGCCGCTCATGGCGTCCAGATAGCGTTTGCCGGTGGAATCCTCGACCCAGGCGCCGTCACCCGACACGATGACCCGATAAGGCTTGACCACCTCCAGTTGAAGGACGGAACTGGAGGTGGGGTCGACCATGGGCGCCTTCAACTTCACTGGAACCTCCACTCGCCGACTAACCGACCCCGCCTGAGGGACCCTTCGTGATCCGGTTGCGCCCCCGGAATCGTCGGGTCCGCCCCATTGCACACCGGACCAGCGAAGATTAACAACCTTGTCCGGCGCACATCGCTCTCTGCCACATCTGGCCAGGCAATGGTACAGCACCAAGATCCCATGGATGAGACAACCGAGATGGGACCCCTGATCACGGTGGAACACCGATCCAAGGCGGCCTCCTCCGAGACGATGACACCCATCGGGTGGCCCCGCGGAACCGCTCCGGGTCTCCCGGGCGCTGTAGGCCCGGCACGCTGTCGGTCAACCCCAACCGGTCGGTCCGGATCGCCACGCCCTACGGAGGCTTCACGCAGTCCGGCAACGGCCGGGGGCTCGGTCCTGACACCCTCGACCAATACCCGGAACTCGAGAACGTCTATAGAGGGTACCGAAAACCCCCTGCCGGCCCGACGTCCGATGGTAAACTCCCTGGTCAGCGGGCGGAGGGCCACCCAACCCCCGTCTTTGTTGAGCACCCTCCTATACAGCCACCCGAAGCCCTTCGCTCCGTAATCCGCCAGAGGAAACCAGAAACGTGAAGGCCCCGGCCCGGCCCCACTTCAGGGACGGTTTATGCGGAATGCTATACTTCTTGCATGACACAACTCGTTACACGCGTAGACGATGAGTTGGTTCAGCAAGTAGACCGGCTCGTGGAGAATGGCACCGTGACATCGAGGTCCGACGCGGTTCGTCGAGGCCTGCGAGCGCTGGTTGACCGCGAGCGCCGGCGCTCGGTAGCTGTAGCGATCGTCGAGGGTTACTGCCGCCGACCTCAGGTCGAGGATGAGGCGGGATGGAGCGAAGAGATGACCAGATCCATGATCGCCGAGGAACCCTGGTGAATCCGGTGCAGGGAGACGTCTGGTGGGCGGAATCAGATGGTCAACGCCGGCCGGTACTGGTGGTCACCCGCAGCGAGGCAATCCCCGTTTTGAACAGTATCCTCGTGGCGCCGGTGACCCGCACGATCAGGGGGATCCCCACTGAGATTCTGCTGGGCGCCGAGGACGGTCTTCCCGAGCCCTGCGTGGCTTCGTTCGACAAGCTCCAACCGGTTCCCAAGTTGTTCCTGACGTCACGGCTCGGCGCCATCTGGCATCGCCGGCACGAGATCTGCTCCGCCCTCGAAGCTTTGTCCGACTGCTGACAGACAACCTTATATCCACCGACAATGGCTTACCATCTGCTGGCTTGATCCGGCAACGGGAGTGTTGACGATGACCGTCAGTCTGGACGAAAGTCCATAAAGGAACTCCATGACGGTTTCCGTAACGGCCTACCCGGTCAGGAACGGCGTAAGGTACGGGTGGCCTTGAGATCAAGGCGGTAGTGCTCGGGGAGGCGCACCAGTTGGTCATCCCGGCCGAGGTAGTCGACCACCACGCCGTAGTCACGTCTCGCCGCCTCCACCGACACGTACCCTTCGATCACGTCCCACAGGACCGCTTCAGGATCACGAGAGAACGGGTCCCCGTAACCTCCTCCGCCGGGAAGGTTCAATTGAACCCGGTTGTCCGGATCGAGAACCAGCAGGCGTTTCGGCTCCGCCTCCCGGGCGCCGTCGATCATGAACTCACCCGCTGCGCCGGGGCCGCCCCCCAGCAAACCCTCCGGGGGGTATGAGATCCGGTCGACCATGGCCGAGACCGTCCACGGCTCATCGGTGCGGCAACCCATCTCGGTCCACTGACCGAGCCCTCCACGGAACCGGCCCACTCCGCCGGAGTCGACCCGCAGCTCCCGCCGGTGCTGGACCATCGACGTGAGGGTCTCCACCGACTCGGCCGGCACCCCTGCCACACCGCTGGGGAAGCCGGTGGTGTTGAGCCCGTCCTTGGTTGCGCGGGCGCCGGCGCCCCCGCACTGGAACAGACTGAACGTAAACCGGTCGGTCGATCGGGGCGCACGGCCCCGCCAGATCGATATCCATATCGGATCCGATCCGGGCGCCATGATCCGATCGGGCAACGCCTCGGCGAGCGCTCCGAACACCACCCCCGGCAGGAAGTGACCGATCAGATGCCGAGACGCCACGGCCGCCGGCTCCAGGCAGTTGAGGATCGACCCGGGCGGCGCCGACACATGTACCGGACGAAAGGCGCCGTCGTTATGGGGGACGTCGGGACTGATCGCGGCCTTCATAGCGAACGACGCATATGCGTGCGTGTAGTTGAACACCACGTTTATTCCCCTGGTGCTTTCCGGCGATGAACCGGCGAAATCGATGAAGATGTCCTCGTCGGCGATGGTGACCGTCGTCTTGATGAGAATCGGGTTGTCGTCGAAACCGTCGCTCCACGTCTCATGTTGGTGAACGCCGTTGGGGATCTCACTGATGGCGCTTCTCATCGCTTCCTCGGAGCGGTTGATAATCTCGTAGGAGAGGGGATTGATGGTGTCGAGTTCGAATTCGTCCATGAACCCCAGCAAGGCGCGAGCCCCGACATCGTTACAGGAGGTTTGCGCGTAGAGGTCCCCCACCGTCTCGTCGGGTGTCCGGACGTTGGCCCTGACGATCGAGATCAAGTCCTGGTTGATCCGTCCCCGGTCATAGAGCTTCATGATGGGGATACGAAGACCCTCCTCGTAAACCTCCCGGGCCTCGGCGGAGAGGATCCGGCCACCGATGTCGGCCGCGTGGCAGGTGTTGGCGAAGTAGGCCACCTCGGCACCGTTCTTGAAGACCGGCGTCAACACCGTTATGTCGTTGATCTGGCCGGCGGTCATCCAGGGGTCGTTGGTGAGCAGCACGTCACCTGGGCTCAGGCTGCCCGGGGGATACTCCGCCAGGAAGTGGCGCACCCCGGTGGCCATTGCGTTGATGTGGCCGGGAGTGCCGGTGATCGACTGGGCCATCATCCAGCCGTTGGTGTCGAAAACCCCGCAGGCCAGATCCTGGGTCTCGCGCACGATGGTGCTGAAGGCGGTCCGCTGCAAGGCCACCTGCTGCTCGTTGACGACGGAGAGCACCCTGCTCCACAGCACTTCGATGAGAACCGGATCCAACTGCGTGCGAGCGCTCATCGTCCTCCTCCGGTGGTAACGACTATGTTGAGTCGGCCGTCCACAGTGGCCCGGCCACCCGGTCCGACGATCGCGGTGGACTCCCTTTCCTCGATGATGGCCGGCCCCCGCAAGGTGGCTCCCGCTCCGAGCCGGTACCGGTCGTAAACCGGTGTCGAGACGTACTCCTCCTCGGATGGGAAGTATGCGGGCCGCTCTCCCTTGCGGGCCGCCTCGGCGTCACCTCGCACACGCCCCTGATCCACTCCCACCGCCCCGGGTCGCGGGCCTCTGCTTACGACCCTCCATGTGAGCGCCTCGAGCCCCACCGGGGGTCCCTCCCTGCCGTACAAGCTCTGGTAAACGCGGTTGAACTCCTGGTAAATGGTTTCCCGGTCGTCGATCGCCAGCTTTCCGTTCGGGATCGGAACGCGAATCTCATGGCCTTGGCCGATATACCGGATATCAGCGGTCCTGGCGTGCTCTATCTCGTCGGGACCGGCGCCCGAATCGGCCAGAAGATCGGATCCGTCGCGCTCCATCTCCCCGAAGATCGCGTTGACCTTTCTCCAATCCAGGTCATCAAGCTTTCCGTAATACGAACGGACAAAATCGAACGCCAGCGGCGCTACCAGCAACCCCATGGCACTGGTGACCCCGGCACCGTAAGGAAGTACCAACTCGGTGCTACCGAGTAGTCCGGCTACTCCGTAACCATGCACCGGACCGGCGCCCCCGAAAGCCACGATAGGCAACGCTCTCGGGTTCTTCCCCCGCTCGACCACATGCACCCGCGCCGCGTTGGCCATCGCCTCGTTGACCACCTGATGGACACCCCACGCCGCTTGCCGGGCAGACATACCCAACGGGGCGCCGACATGTTCGACAAGCGCTTCCTCGGCGGCGGAGCGGTCTAGCCGCATCGCTCCGCCCAAGAAGTAGTCAGGGTCGAGATAGCCGAGTACCAGGTCGGCGTCGGTCACAGTCGGAAGCCGACCACCCCGCGCGTAGCACGCCGGACCGGGTTCGGCCCCGGCCG